>JAHHTN010000070.1 GCA_020024645.1 Faecalimonas sp. | reverse complement strand
GCGGTTGGCGAACCAACATTATTGTAACACAGGAGGTTTTTTACTGTAAGCTGAAACAATCCTAACTCACCTGCATAGCAGGTGGTTTATTTGTTTACCAAAGTTCCGTTTTTCGAATCAACGAAAAACGGAACTTTGGTAAACAGGGCTTTGCCCTAACAATCAAAAAGTGCCAGTGAAACCTAAATTCCACCGGCACCCAATTTTTGATTTCTAATATTTCTTTTCAACTGAACCTACAAAACTGCCGTTTAAATAATATCCCATATTTCCCATATAAGTCTTAAAGTGATTAGGCGCATATTTTATTTCTGAAATTTGCCCCTTGGCAACACTTTTACTTACTCTCTGTGTCTTATAATGTCCATTAATATCTACACACTTATAGTTCCCATCAATTTTTTTTGGCGTAATTGGGTTCATAGGAGTAGTTGTTTCAATTACAGAGAATATTCCTTTTGCGGCTGTCAAAGAAATAGTTGCTTTGCAATCCGAAGCACTTTTTGGTGTTGCAGCACTAGCAGAAATTGACGACACTAACATTCCCACAACCAACCCACATACTAATACTTTTAGTTTCATATTTTATTCTCCTTTCTTTTTTACTTTCCTAAATATCCCCATGTCTTTATATTCCATATATATCATATTATTCTAAATTTGTCAATCTATCGAGCTTCAAAGGCAGTGTATTTTGTACTATTTTTTTAATTCTATCAATCAAATATTGTGCAAAATAAACTAGTATTTTCTGTCGTTTTTTTATTAGTATTGAAACAAATGCTGTACTACTAATCTATAACATAATAATAATTGCTATCACTATCTTAAAATTTTCTATTGTAAACGCCCATGTATATAAAAATCTATTTAAAGAGAATTAATTCCAATCATTTTATACGCAACATTCCATAATACAAAAGCTAGATAGTAGAACAGATATCTCAGGTCTTTTTACACTTAAATTAATGAACATTGTTAAAAATGATAAAAATATTATTATTCCCATTTTTTCTCCTGCTCTTTTTCAGCGAACTAATTGGCACATCCAATAACGAGGCCATTCGCACCAACACTACTGTATATTATGTCCAACAAATATACAAGCAACAAAAACTAACATTACTTAAAATTGATTTATCATAAACATTATCTTTTAATATATCAAAACATATAAAAATCTGCTGACCTTTTAAGTGCCAGCAGATTCTTCATTAGCGAAACATTTGACTTTTATTTACCAGCCATCTGTTTTTCTTGTTCCTCAATCATTTTTTTAACCATATACCCACCAACAGAACCATTCTGTCTTGATGTGAGATCTCCATTGTAACCATCTGTCAATGGAACTCCGAGTTCACTCGCTACCTCATATTTAAATTTGTCTAATGCTGTTTTTGCTTCAGGCACAGCAGCCTTGTTTGATGAACGACTTGTCATGATAATTTCCTCCTTTAAATAATATACTAGATTTTGTAACATCTTGTTGTTTGTTACAAAAATAGTATGTGAAATATTATTTAAATTACACTAGAAATTATTTCTTATTTTGATAAAATTTGTTATGAGTATTTTCTATTATATATAATCGTTTACTTGTAACCATTTTCTTTCCTTAATTAAACTATTTCTTTTTCTCTTAAAGCGTTGTTTCCAACAATATATCTTGCATATATTTCTGTAAATATTGTCTTAATTTTTCGTTTTCTTTTGCCTCTAAATCGGGGTCATTTTCAAGCAATTGCGTCGCTGCTTCATTTGCCTTTTGTAATGTTTTTGTGTCTTGAAATACATCCGCAAGTTTAAAGTCTAAAATCCCACTTTGCCTTATACCAAACAAATCTCCTGGTCCTCTCAATTTTAAATCTTCCCCTGCTATATAAAATCCATCATTAGATTTATTTAAAATTTCTAATCGTTTTTTTGTTTCTTTCGATTTTGTTGCCGTCATAAAAATGCAATAGGATTGGTAATCACCTCTACCAACACGCCCTCTTAACTGATGCAATTGAGCTAGTCCAAATCTTTCTGCATTTTCAATCATCATTACAGTCGCATTTGGTACATTAATTCCCACTTCAATTACTGTTGTAGAAACTAATACTTGTATTTCATTTCTTGCAAATTTTTCCATGATCTCATCTTTTTGTCTTTGCTTCATTTTTCCGTGTAAATATTGTACATGAATTTGATTTCCCAGCTCTTCTTGAAGTGTTTTTGCATAATCTGTCACATTTTCCACCTCTAGCGTTTCGCTCTCTTCCACCATGGGGCAAATCACATAACACTGTCTTCCCTGTCCTATTTGTTTTTTCATAAAATTATACGCCGTTTTTCTATACGATGTATCTACTACACAATTTTTTATCGGCAATCGGTTCGCTGGAAGTTCATCAATAACAGAAATATCAAGATCACCATACAAAATAATCGCCAAGGTTCTTGGAATAGGAGTTGCACTCATAACAAGAATATGCGGAGTTTCCCCTTTTTCCGCTAATTTTTCCCTCTGCTTCACCCCAAATCTGTGTTGTTCATCAGTAATCACAAGTGCAAGATTCTTATACTTCACTTTTTCTTGAATCAAAGCATGAGTTCCGATAATAAGATCTACTTCCCCTTTCTCAATTTTTTCATATACCAATCTCTTTTCCTTTAAAGTCATTGAGCCTGTCAATAATTCTGTTTTCAACGGAATCTCATACTTATCAAACATTTCACATATAGATTGATAATGTTGTTTTGCTAATACTTCTGTAGGAGCCATTAACGCTCCTTGATATCCATTCAAACCTACAAACATTAGTCCAAGCAAAGCAATTATTGTTTTTCCTGAACCAACATCCCCTTGCACAAGCCTTGCCATAGCAGTTTTCCCGCCGAGATCTCCTTTAATTTCTTCCCAAACTTTCTTTTGTGCAGTTGTCAATTCATATGGAAGCTGATTTAAAAATTTTTCGATTTCTTTTGGAGTTGTAAAAGAAAAAGCATTTTCTGTTTTTTCCTTGTTTTCTTTTAGTCGTCTTAATGATAAAAGAAATAGCAAAAACTCTTCAAAAACAAGTCTTTCCCTTGCATGATAGTATTCCTCTTTATTTGAAGGGAAATGTATTCCTCTTACAGCATAATTATATTCTGCCAACTGATACTTCATCCTCATATAATCAGGCAAATTTTCCTTTTTTAAATCTAGATTTTCTAAAATCTGTCGCACCAACTTTGTAATGGTATTGTTTGTTATACCTGATGTCAAAGGATACACTGGCTGAAGCGTATTTTCTTTCTCCTGATATTTTATACTTGGATAAAATATTTCTGGTTGTTCCATTGTGAGTATTCCTTTTCGATGAGACACTTTTCCTCGCAAAGTAATAACACTTCCTGAGCGAAGCGTATTTTTCAAAAAAGGCATTCTAAACCATACTACTTTTAACTGTCCTGTAAAATCTCGCAAGGTCAAAGTAGTAATCTGCATTGTACGTGTTCCCGCAAATTGAACCGGTCCCCAAATTGTTCCCGTAACTGTAGTAATCTTTCCTTCTTCTATCTCAGATATTTCTTTTGATTTTTCATATACATCATATGTTCTTGGAAAATACCGAATCAAATCTCCTACAGTAAAAACGCCCAACTTATAAAATAATTTTTCTGTTTTTTCACCAACGCCTTTTAATTCTGAAATATTTGCTAACTCATTCATACTCTTTTCCTGTTCCTTTGATATAGAAAAAGCGACTCTAAAGAATCGCTTTTCTAATGTCATATTTTTTATTCTACTGCAAGTACATAATAATAAATCGGTTGACCACCAAAATGTGTATCTACATCTGTATCAGGATATAACGCTTCAATTTCTGCAGAAAGTTTTTCAGCTTCTTCTTCCGAAACTTCTTGACCGAAATACAAGCTAATCAATTCCGATTCTTCATCTACCAACTGCAATAGCATATCTTTTGTAGTTTCTTCTATAGATGTTCCAACAGAGAGAATACCAGTATCTCCAATTCCCATAATATCTCCTTCATGGATTTCTTTATCATCAATATGGGTATCTCTAACTGCATAAGTTACTTGACCTGTTTTCACCTTCTTAATTTCTTCAAGCATTGTTTCTTCATTTGTTTTTGCATCCATTTCGGGCATATAGTTGATGATGGCTGTGATTCCTTGTGGAACTGTCTTTGTCGGAATCACAATAATATCCTTATCTTCTGTTAAAGACTGCGCTTGATTTGCCGCCATAACAATATTTTTGTTATTTGGCAAAATAAAGATGTGTTCAGCATTCACAGCATCAATTGCTGCAAGCATATCTTCCGTGCTTGGATTCATTGTCTGTCCACCTTCAATAATATAATCAGCACCTAATTCTCTGAAAATTTCATTTAAGCCTTCCCCTATAGAAACAGCAATAAATCCCATTTCTTTTCTAGGCTCTTCTTTCTTTTTGTTAGCTTGTTCTTGGGCGAGTTTTTCTGCATCACGAATTAATTTTTCTTGATGTTCTTCACGCATATTATCAATTTTCATTCTAGATAACTGTCCAAATGTTAATGCCTTCTGAATAGCAAGCCCAGGATCATTTGTATGGACATGGATTTTTACAATCTCATCATCGGCAACACATACTATTGAATCTCCTATAGATTCCAAATACGCCTTAAATTCTTTCTCGTCTTTTTCTGTAAATTCTTTTTCAGTCATGATAATAAATTCTGTACAATAACCAAATTTAATATCTACTGGCACATCATTACCCAATTTCAAACTACCTTTGCTTGTATTTGGAGTAATCTTATTATAATCAATTTCCTTTCCTAGAAATGCATCATATGCACCCTTTAATACTTCTAATAATCCTTGTCCACCAGAATCTACAACACCTGCTTCTTTCAAAACCGGAAGCATATCCGGTGTTTGAGAAAGAACATACTCTGCATGCTCAATTACTTGTGGAATAAAGATTTCTAAATCATCTGTAGTCTCTGCTAATTCAATCGCTCTTTCAGCAATTCCTCTTGCTACAGTTAAAATTGTACCTTCTTTTGGCTTCATAACAGCTTTATAAGCTGTTTCCTTAGCTTTCATGCAAGCTTTCGCTAAAATTACTGTATCTATCTCTTTATATTCTTTAATTCCTTTTGTAAATCCTCTAAACAACTGCGAAAGAATAACTCCTGAATTTCCTCTCGCTCCACGAAGAGAACCAGACGAAATCGCTTTTGCTAATGATACCATATCAAAATCTGCAATTCCTGCCACTTCTTTTGCCGCTGCCATGATAGTCAAAGACATATTTGTTCCTGTATCACCATCAGGAACCGGAAACACGTTCAACTCGTTAATAAACTCTTTTTTGGCTTCTATATTACCTGCACCAGACAAAAACATCTTGGCAAGCATTTCTGCATTTATTGTTTTTGTTGCCACAACAAAATCCTCCTTAAACTAATCGATTACTCTTACGCCCTCGATGTAGATGTTTATTTTATCTACTGACATACCTGTAAACTCTTCTACTTTATATTTTACATTACTAATTAAATTTTCTGTAACAGCCGAAATACTAACACCATAAGAAACGATTACATGAAAATTTAAAGTAATTTTATTATCTTCTGAAATATATACCTGAATTCCATGTGTTAAACTTTCTTTCTTTAATAGTCTCACAAGACCGTCTTTCATATTTATCGCTGCCATTCCAACTATTCCAAAGCATTCTACAGCAACAGATCCTGCATATTTTGCAATAACTTCTGGATCAATTGTAATAATTCCCAAGTCTGTACTCATACTACCTTTCATATCTATACCTCCAATTCTTTCTGGATTTAAACATACTTAACATTTGTATTATACTCTGTTTCAACATTTTTTACAAGATTTTCCGAAAAGTTAAACAAGAGGAAAATAAACCCTTGCATATTTTATACTTTTCTGCTAAAATACTTAGTGTTGTGAGTCTATTATGGCTATTAATATCGTTAGGAGGTGCAATCATGGCTAAATGTGCTATTTGTGAAAAGGGTGCTCATTTTGGAAACAACGTAAGTCACTCTCATAGAAAAACACCAAAAATGTGGAAATCTAATGTAAAATCAGTAAGAGTTAAAACTGAAGGTGGTTCTAAAAAAATGTACGTATGTACTTCTTGCTTAAAATCAGGAAGAGTTGAACGTGCTTAATTTTACACAATGATAAAACGAGATGATTTATAATCACCTCGTTTTTTTGTGCTATAATTTTTATTTTCCATCACAGCAAAATAATATATACCCCAATAAAAAACAAATAATAATAATCGCTATCTTTAAAAATGTACTCGAAAGACACATGGATATGATCATGCCAATCGCTATCCAAAACAATGCAAATCCAATTAATCTCTTCATCTTCCACTTCTAACTACACTTTTATTCCATTATATGAACATACTTCTTTTTTATGAATCAATTTTTTCGTCTAGAATTTCTGTTAAATCTTCTTCTGTCATTTTCTTCTCTTCTTTCTGACTACTGAAGCGCTCCACTACATCAGGAACCATATCTAAAATTTTTGTAATAGTATCCTGATTTCTTATATTCACAAGTTTTGTCTTTCCATCTTGAATAACAAGAACTGCACTAGGCGTCATTTTCCCTCCTAGTCCTCCTGCTCCTTTATTCTTTTTTTCTTGTTCAAAAGCTCCTGCACCCACTGCAAAGGACACATCAACTAAAGGTAAAATAATTGTTTCACCGATGTGGATTGCTTCCCCTACCACTGTTTTTGATGAAATAACGCTATTCATCCCCTTAAAAAGAGAATCTATCGTATTTCTAAAATTGTTCTCTGCCATCCTAATTCCTCCATTCATTGTAGTTACAGCTTAAATAACTGCACATTTTTATAAGTTTTTCTTATTTCTTTGTTACGAAAAATGTTAAAGATGAAAACAAAAAAATACACGCCTCTCACACGACCTTTTATATTAAGTTCTCCTTCTAAAACATCATTCTCAAAATCGGGGACAACCAAAACCTCATTTGCATAAAACGGATAACATATACTAAGTATTGCCAACGTCTTTCCAGTAAGATACGGATCTGAAAAGCCAAATCGTACCCTCCCCTTTATCTTCTTTGGTCTCAAATATTTAAAGACTCTTATAATTTCCTTTTTTACAACTTCCCACGCCTTCTGATGTGTTTCATTCTCCAAAAATTCTACTATTTTATCCTTCTTCTCTCCAAATACTTTTATCTTATCACAAAAATTACATATTATTCGTTTTATTTTTCGAAAGAATTTTGGGAATTTATTTGCAAATGAATTGTTTTTTATTTCGCTTTGTTGTTTTTCTTCTTTGTTTATTACGTTTTTTTGTATTTTTATCTCTTCAATAACTTTTTCTGGCTTCTTTTTCTCTTTTTCATTTTGAACTTCTTCAGATTTCTTGAAGTTCTGAGGTTTTATTTCCACTTTCGTTATCTTCTTAGACTTAGATACATTCCATTGTTTCCACGCCGTTCTCACTTGCCAATCCACCTTTTTATCTCTATAACACACATATCCTGATAGCAAGCGTAACAACCATGAAAAATTCATCTTTACTTCCAAAGATCGTAATGTACCTTTACCTTTCGCTTCTATACGATAACAAATCGGCACAAACAATATAATCCCTGTCAAAAGAAAAAACAGTCCAAGGATAACTAAAATCAATATTCCTATTATTTTTAGTAGTATACATAAAATATGTAGCATTCAAACACCTATACTTTACTTTCCTAAAATTCCCGTTGCGTTTCTAAAATATATTTTCGTAAATCTGCCTCACCATATCGAAGATAAGCCTCTTCGGTAATCTGTTTTATAAGTTCTAATGACTCTACATAGCTAGATGCTATACCAACAACAAGAGGTGGTTCTGGCATCCACTTTTTCTGCAAAAGCAAAATAGAGTCATAGCATTCCAATTGTTCCCTTGGGTTGCTGGAAAGTACAATTAGATAACAACTGAACTGCACTTTACCTTTCTTTAATTTTTCTATAACCTTTTCTCGCCTTGCTTTTAAGCTATTTCCAACATATACATTTTTATAAAATTTCATTTAATTCCTTCTTTATGACTTTTAGCTAATAATAACTGTTAAAAACTTTTTTTGCAACATTTACTGCTTTTGTTCCTGTGGAATCTGATCCTTCTACTACAACACTAATGACTAATTCCGGATTATCTACATTGGTAAATCCTACAAACCATGAATGCACTTTTTCTTTGTCTATACTATATTCTGCCGTTCCTGTTTTACCTGCAACTGAATATCCTTGCCCATTTAAAGTTTTAGCAGTTCCTTCTTCAACTACCGATTTCATATACTCTGTCAATTGAGTAGCTTCTTCTCTTGTCATTAACGTTCCATACTCCTCTGGCATATTTTTAGTTACCGTTGTACCAGAATAATTTACAATTTTATCAACCAAATATGGTTTCATTAATTTTCCACCATTAGCAATAGACGAAGTGATTAATGCCATATGGTATGGACTTACCTGTGTTTTTCCTTGTCCCATAGCAGTCATCATCACCTCTGAGGAAGGATCTTTTGGTGACAATATAAATTTACTTGCGCTATACATAAGTGGTGAAGGCAAATCTTCATTAAAAAGCAATTGTTTAGCAGTCTTTTCATATTTAGAAATATCTAATTGCAAACCTATATTAGAAAAAGAACCATTACAAGAATTCGCAAACGAACTTCTCAAATCTTGCAATCCATGTACCTTTTTATTGTTACAATGAATAACAGTTCCATTGTGCTCAATTTTACCTGTGCACTTATACTGATAAGAATCATAATCCTTATTTTCTCTTATATATTCTAATGCCGTTACAATTTTAAATGTGGATCCTGGTGCGTATTTTCCTTGCATAGCACGATTTAACATAACGCTGTTCTTATCTTGATTCAATTCTAGCCAATTTTCTGCTACATGATTTGGATCAAAAGTAGGTTTTGAAACAAGGGATAAAATTTTTCCTGTATCTGCCTCCATAACAACAACTGCTCCTTTATTATCTCCAAGAGCATCATATGCCGCTTGCTGCAAATTTGTGTCAAGGGTTGTTACTACATTATCTCCTATATTTTTCTCCCCTTTAAATTCTTTCATAATTTTCTCCAAAATAAACGCATTTGACGTAAGAAGATTGAAATTTTCTTTCGATTCCAATCCCGCCTTACCTTTCGAAGCATACCCAACAACATGCGCATACAAATCTCCATAAGGATATTCTCTTTGCTCTTTCCCATCTTCCTTTACTGTTGTCTTTGCCAATACTTGTCCATTTTTATCCAAAATCTTTCCTCGTATTATCCTGTTTGCCAAAAGATCTTGTCTCACATTATATGGGCTATTAATAATAGTTTTCGCCTTAAATGCATTAAAATATACAATATATCCCATCAAAACAAGAAACAAACTAACAAACAAATACGTAATTCTCGCAAATTCTTTATTTGTTACTTTTTTTCGTCTTTTCTTTTTCTGTACTTGTTTTTTAGCGGATTGTCTTTTTGGCGCCTGTTCTACTTCTCGGCTGTTCGGAAGACGATCTAGACGTGCGTCCAGATCGTTTTCCCTCAGAATCATAATATCGTCGTCTGTCAAACGGTTGTTTCTTTGTTTTTTGTCTTTCTTTTTTTCTCTCAATGATCTCTTCCTCGTCTTCCCTAAATACATATAATCCCTGAATAATTGCAAACATCATAATGGTACTTAGCACAGAACTTCCACCATAACTTACCAACGGAAGTGTAACACCTGTCAGCGGAATAAATTTAGTTACCCCTCCAATTGTTAAAAAGATTTGGAAAATGTAACATGTTCCAAGGCCAAGTGCAACCAATTTATAAAATGTATTTCTCAGTTGCATTGCAATATTAAGAAACATCACATAACAACTTACACAAATCAGCATTAAGCAAAGTGCAAAAATTAATCCTAATTCTTCTGCAATCGCTGCAAAAACAAAATCTTCTGTTGCTACAGGTATTTTATTTGCTGCCCCTTGCATAAGCCCCATACCAAACCAACTTCCTGTACCAATAGCAAATAATGACTGTGCAATCTGATGCCCACCTGCTGCTTCAGGGCTAATAGGTCCTTTCCAAACAGCAACACGAGTACGCACATGGCCAAACAAAAAATATCCTGCCACAGCAGCAATTCCTCCACCAAACATTCCAGCGAGTAAATATAATGGCTGTCGAGTTGCAACATAGAGCATCATTAAATATACAACAAATAAAATCAATGCAGCACCCAAGTCTGTACTTAAAACAAGAATAATAACATGCGTAGCTGCTATAATCGTCGTAATTACCACATCTTTAAACTCTGTTGAACGCTGTAACCTGCTTGCAACGAAAAAAACAAAAGAAATTTTCACAAATTCAGATGGCTGAATACCTATTCCTGCAACAGTAAATCCAAGTTTTGCTCCACCTGATGTACTTGCTAAAACAAGTACTAAAAGAAGCGCCCCTATTCCTAAAATAGCATACACATATGTATATTGTTCTAACTTCTTCATCTTCCTTATGATAACTGGTATCACCAAACTAAGCAAAAATGAACTAGCTACAATCACACATTGCTTTATTGCCCTCTGAAAAGATAATCTTGTCAAAATGATAAATCCAACTGTTAAAAGCATACACATATTATTTACAACTAACCTTGAGATTTTAGGATATATTTTCGTATAAAGTACAATAATGCCACCAAGCAATATAACCTGTACAAAGTAAAAAACAATTACTTTCATCTCATCC
>JAHHTN010000007.1 GCA_020024645.1 Faecalimonas sp. | reverse complement strand
CCGGACAACTTGATTAAAAGTCAAGTGCTCTACCGACTGAGCTAATGCTCCATATTAACTGGGCTAGTTGGATTCGAACCAACGAATGCAGGAGTCAAAGTCCTGTGCCTTACCGCTTGGCGATAGCCCACTATATTTGAGGGTGGATAGTGGGACTCGAACCCACGATATCCAGAACCACAATCTGGCGCGCTAACCAACTGCACCATACCCACCACAAAGCGTGCTTGAAGGGATTCGAACCCCTGACCCACGGCTTAGAAGGCCGTTGCTCTATCCAACTGAGCTACAAACACATATGCTCGTCTTAAAGTAATTTATATTAAATTGGCTTTAAGAAAGCGGGTGATGGGAATCGAACCCACGTATCTAGCTTGGAAGGCTAGTGTTCTACCATTGAACTACACCCGCACAATCGGGGTGACAGGATTCGAACCTGCGACCTCCTGGTCCCAAACCAGGCGCTCTAGCCAAGCTGAGCCACACCCCGATGTGAAGTTTTTTGTTGTCATCTCCGTGACACAATGGTTATTATATATGCTCTTATAAGAAATGTCAACAACTTTTTTATTTTTTTTTTATTTTTTTGTTTCCATGATAAAATCGACATCCAAAACCCTTGATTTTACCAAAGAACTGATTAAATCTGGAACCATTATTGTTAATTCTACATATACAACTAGATGGACAGAACTTAGCAAAACCGATAAAAAATCAAATAGTTACAGAAGTTATAGGCGATATGGCATATGTCAGTGATAATAATCTGAAAAGGCTTAAATTCGAGGAAAAGAATGGAGATTTAAAAGAAGCCATCGGTTTGTGCAGAGCAGATTCAAGAGGGCTATTTGCTATGCATCTACAAATGTATTTTACCGCATTTACAGCGAATGTAAAACGAATAGTAAGATTAAAGGAGATGGCTATGGAATAAACCATAGCTTTTTGAATAATCTTCTCAGAAAAAGAATTGAAAAACACATGAAAGTACATAACAGAAAAACTCCCATTAAAAAAATGGAAATTTTTCTGTGCCCTTGATTTTACAAGGCTTTCCAGCTTTTCTAGTGTCTTTATTTTTATGAATTTATTGTATTTTAAATATAATGTAATTCATATTCTACAGAATCATCTTCATGAATTTCCATAATCATATAACTTGCTCTAAACCCTTCTTGCCTCGGATAAGATAAACTCCCTGGATTTAATACAGTAATTTTATCACCACGATCAAGATAAGGTCTATGTGTATGTCCAAACATAACAATATCTGCACCTCTTGCAAGTCCTTCTTCTTTAATTCTTTCCATTCCAACAGATACATAGTAATAATGTCCATGCGTCATAAAAATATGATGGTTCCCCAATTGAATTTCTTCCTCCCGATTTAATTGGGAAAAATAGTCATTATTTCCCGCAACAATCTTTACTGGACATCCTGCAACAGCCTCAATGTAATCTTCTCCGCCTTCTACATCTCCCATATGTAAAAGTAAATCAATTTTTCCAACCTGTTTTAATGCAACATCTAGATTCTTATGCAATTTATGTGTATCACTTATAATTAAAACTCTCATCTTATTATCCCAACTTTTTCTCAATAATCGCACGCATAGCACGAAGTGCTTTTCCTCTATGACTTAACTCGTTTTTTTTCTCTGGAGCTAGCTGTGCAGTTGTACAACCATATTGTGGTAAATAGAAAATTGGATCATATCCGAATCCATTTTCTCCCTCTATTGCACTCCCTATAATTCCTTCAATCGTTCCTCTTACAGTTTCTACTGTACCATCAGGAAATGCACAGGCAATCGCACACACGAACCTTGCTGTACGTTTTTCATCTGGAACCCCTTCTAAGCGATCTAATAACATTTGATTTTTAATATCATAAGACGTATCTACTCCTGCATATCTAGCAGAATAAATTCCCGGTTCTTTGTTCAAATAGTCTATTTCAAGTCCGGAATCATCTGCTAATACAATGTCCCCTGTCAATTTCGATATCGCGGTTGCTTTAATAATAGCATTTTCTTCAAATGTACTTCCATCTTCCACAATATCAATATCAATTCCCGCTTCCTTCATGGAACGAATAGGCATTCCCAAATCAGCTAAAATCATACGAATTTCTTTCATTTTATTTTCATTTCCTGTAGCAAATAAAATTCCTTTATTCATTTGTGTTCTCCTTTTGTTTTTTCGGTGGTCTTGGTCCTAAAAATTGATAAAAATATGTTTTCAGCATACCATTATAAATTTTTCTATTTTTATCTGCCTTTCTTCCAAAGTACTTCTCCGTATCTTCATAACTTGTAATCATGTATGCTGACCAACTGTCTAACTTCTTAAAACTTTCTCCAAATTCCCCATATAATTTCGGCAAATCTTTCTTCTCTTCTAATCTTTCTCCATATGGTGGATTTGTAATGATAAATCCATATTTTTTTGGATGACTCAGTTCTTTTACCCCACGCTCTTGAAAATGTATTAAGTGTTCTACTCCTGCTTCTCTTGCATTTTCTCTAGCCGCCTTAATAACAGATTTATCTATGTCATATCCTTGAATATCAACTTCGATATCATCATTTACTAAATCATTTGCTTCATTAATCGCACTATACCATGCTTTCTTCGGAATAAAGTTTGTCCATTCTTCTGCCGTAAACGAGCGATTCATCCCAGGTGCTATATTCGCTGCAATCATTGCTGCTTCAATCGGAAATGTGCCACTGCCACAAAACGGATCAACAAGAATTCTATCTTTTTTCCACGGTGTCAACATTATAAGTGCTGCTGCCAATGTTTCTGTAATAGGAGCTTTGCTAGATAACTGTCTATATCCTCTCTTATGTAAAGAAACTCCCGATGTATCTAACCCAACTGTTACAATATCCTTTTTAATGAATACACGCACAGGGTAAGACGCCCCACTTTCTTCAAACCAATCTGTATGATAATGTTCTTTCAAACGATTTACCATCGCTTTTTTCATAATCGATTGAATATCTGAAGGACTGAATAATTTACTCTTAACAGACGCTGCTTTTGCTACCCAAAACTTACCATCTGCTGCAATATATTTTTCCCATTCAATTTGTTTTGTTTTTTGAAATAATTCTTCAAATGTTGTAGCCTTAAATGTTCCTACATTCACCAAAACACGTTCTGCCGTTCTCAAAAAAATATTCGCACGACAAACAGCTTCTACATCTCCATAAAAAGAAACTCTTCCATCTTCTACAACTGATATTTCATATCCCAAATTTTGCACTTCTCGTTTTAGGACAGATTCTAACCCAAAATGACAAGGCGCAATTAACTCTATTTTTTCCATATATACCTCCAATGTTCTATAGTTTCTATATTATTTGAAATTTCTCTATATGTCAAATGGGGACGCTATTTTTTAGCGTCCCCATGAAAAATTTAGTTGTCACCATATTCGTTTGACTGTGCATTATTCATTTTGTTTTTTGATGCATTTGTATTCTTGTTTGAAGTTTTATTCTTCTTGCTCTGATAATCTTCCTCTGATGAATACGCGTTTCTTGCTTTGTTATTTGTTGTGTTTGTTTTTGCCATAATTACTTCCTCCTCATCCTTTTGTTTTTCAAAATGCAACTCAATAAACTGTGTTGTACTTTGATTACAAAAATATTATGTCTTTAAATTTCTTTTTCTATTCATTACAAAAAAATAAGAACCTTAACTTTTTTTTAAGTTTTTCTTGCTTTTTTTACCAATTTATATTATACTAACTCATGTAGAAATTATTTCTACAACCCCTTATTAATTATTTATACTCCCCTCGAAAGACCGATAGCTCCCCTATCGGTCTTTTACTATGCCCAGAAATGTTCTATATATAAAAAACGGAAAACCATATCAACCTGATATGGTTTTCCGTTTTTTTACTTATCACGAAAGAATTTAATCAAAAACATAATTGCCAAAAATGGTATGACTATAGGCAATATTATTCGCGCTATACCAACCACAAGCGTCCCTATAAGAAATATGATGCCCACAATACTAAGGATAAGCAGTAATTTCTTCCACCATACATCTAAGCCAAATATGTGCACTTTTCTTTCTTGTGCTTCATATAGATCCATAGTATCTTCTGTTGCTCTTTCATATGTTTGTTTACCGCCTGGAGATTCAATTAAAGTCTTGGCAATCATCCATGGGTCTCCCAGTTCTTCTATAACTTCTTTTTCTGTTCGTCCCTTTTTCACTTCATCTTCAATATACGTCTTATAATATTGTATATTATCTTTTATCGCCTGTTCACTCATATTCCCTTCGAGTGCTTCTCGAAGACTACTTAAAAACTTATTGTGATTCATCCTCTAACTCACTTTCTTTTATACTTCAAACATCAAATCACCATATGAAGGCATCGGCCAAACTTCTTTTGCTACGATCATTTCCAACTTGTCCACCGGATCACGAAGTGCCTGCATTGCTGGTGATACTTCCTCATAAAACCAAAATGCTTGTTCTTTCCCCTCTTCTTTTTCCTGTGCTTGATTTGTTACTTCACCAAGTTTAACAAGTGCTCCTTTTGCTTCTTTTAATCGTCTTGAAACTTCATTTAAAACTTCTGACTGTACTTCAGCATCTGCTCCTGCCTCTCGCACCGCAATAACTGTATCTGCCAATTGTTTTGTATACTTTACTACTGCTGGAAGAATATGCTTACTTGCGATATCAATCATTGCTCTTGCTTCAATATTAATTGCTTTTGCATATGTTTCATATTGAATTTCTGCTCGTGATTCCAATTCTGCCTTTGTAAATACGTTAAATTTTTCAAATAATTTTACTGCTTTATCTGAAACCATAGCATCAATAGATTCCACCATAGATTTTAAATTCGGAAGTCCTCTTCTCTTTGCTTCTTCTACCCATTCTTCTGAATATCCATTTCCATTAAACACAATTTTTTGGTGTTTAATAGCATATTCTTTAATCAAATCATGCACTGCTAAGTCAAAATCTTCCGCCTGTTCCAAAATATCGCAAGCATCAGAAAATGCATCGGCTACAATCGTATTTATTACAACATTCGGTGCAGCAACCGAATCTCTTGAACCAACCATACGAAATTCAAATTTATTATTTGTAAAAGCAAACGGAGAAGTTCTATTTCTATCTGTTGCATCTTTCGCAAGATTTGGAAGCGTACGCACGCCTGTTTCCAATTTTCCCGATTTCAAACTATGCGTTGCAGAACCTGTTGATACAAGTTGATCTAACACATCTTCCAACTGCTCACCTAAAAATACAGAAATAATTGCCGGTGGTGCTTCTGCCGCTCCTAAACGATGATCATTTCCGGGATCTGCCGCTGACTCTCTTAATAATTCTGCATATGTGTCTACCGCTTTCAATACACACATTAAAATAAATAGAAATTGAATATTTTCATGAGGAGTTTTCCCTGGCTCTAACAAATTCTTCCCGTCATCTGTTGTCAAAGACCAATTGTTATGCTTCCCTGAACCATTCACCCCTGCAAATGGTTTTTCATGTAAAAGACAATGCAGCCCATGTCTTGCTGCCACTTTCTTTAACACTTCCATAATTAACTGGTTATGGTCTACCGCCACGTTACATTGTGCGTAAATTGGTGCAAGTTCATGTTGTGCTGGTGCTGCCTCATTGTGTTGTGTCTTTGCGGAAACTCCTAATTTCCACAACTCTTCATTGACATCCTTCATATATGCCGCTATTCTTTCTCGAATGCTCCCAAAGTAATGATCATCTAATTCTTGTCCCTTTGGTGGCATTGCACCAAACAAGGTTCTTCCAGTAAACACTAAATCTTTTCTCTTTAAATATTTTTCTCTATCAACTAAAAAATATTCCTGCTCGGGACCTACTGATGGAATTACGCTTTTAGATGTTGTATTCCCAAATAAACGAAGTAAACGTAATGTTTGTTTATTTAACGCTTCCATAGAACGAAGTAATGGTGTTTTCTGATCAAGAGCTTCTCCTGTATAAGAACAAAAAGCTGTTGGAATACATAACGTTGCACCTCCTGCATCTTGACGAACAAATGCTGGTGATGTACAATCCCAAGCTGTATATCCTCTTGCTTCAAAGGTCGCTCGAAGTCCACCAGACGGAAAAGAAGATGCATCTGGCTCTCCCTTAATCAATTCTTTTCCCGAAAAACTCATAAGCACTTTTCCATTTGCCATTGGTGCAGAGATAAAAGAATCATGCTTTTCCGCTGTCACTCCCGTCAAAGGTTGAAACCAATGTGTATAATGAGTAGCTCCTTTCTCGATTGCCCATTCTTTCATCTCATGTGCAATAACATCTGCGGTTGCAAGATCTAATTCTTTCCCATCCTCTATTGTTTTCTTTAAGTCTTTATATACTTTCTTTGGCAGCCTTTCCTGCATAACTGTATCATTAAATACATTCTCACCAAAAATTTCTGCCACATTAATGAAATCACTCATCTTCTCCTTTTCCTCCAGCGTATACCAAATTTACTTATACGATACCCTACTTTTTTTCTTTTTGCAAGTTTTTCTTAACGGAAAAAAGAGATGCAGTCTAAACTACATCTCTTTGCATTTTCTTATTCCTATGCTCTGTTTACTGAACCGAATAATTCCATTTTTTCTTTTACTGTTGCTTTGATTGCTTCAAAACCAGGTGCTAATAATTTACGTGGATCAAATCCTTTGCCCTGTAAATCTTTTCCAGCTTCTACATAAGCACGAGTTGCTGCTGCAAAAGCTAACTGGCATTCTGTGTTTACATTAATTTTAGATACACCTAAATCAATTGCTTTTTTAATCATGTCAGCTGGAATTCCTGTTCCACCATGAAGAACTAATGGAAGTTCTCCTGTTAATTGCTGAATAGCATCTAATGTTTCAAAGCTAAGTCCTTGCCAGTTTTCTGGATATTTACCATGAATATTACCAATACCTGCTGCAAGAAAATCAATCCCTAAATCTGCTACCATTTTACATTCTGCAGGATCTGCACATTCCCCAGCACCTACAACTCCGTCTTCTTCTCCACCAATTGAGCCAACTTCAGCTTCAAGAGACATTCCTTTTTCTTTAACGATTGCTACTAATTCTTTTGTTTTAGCAACATTTTCTTCGATTGGATAGTGAGAACCATCGAACATAATTGATGAAAATCCTGCATCAATACATTTCAGACATCCTTCGTAGCTACCGTGATCTAAGTGAAGTGCTACAGGTACTGTAATGTTTAATTCTTCTAACAATCCGTTTACCATTCCAACGATTGTTTTATATCCACCCATATATTTTCCAGCACCTTCTGAAACACCTAAGATTACTGGTGAATTGTTTTCCTGTGCTGTAAGTAAAATTGCTTTTGTCCATTCAAGGTTATTGATATTGAACTGTCCTACTGCATAATGTCCTGCTTTCGCTTTCTGAAGCATATCTTTTGCTGATACTAACATAATTCATTCCTCCGTTTATTTGTCTATTTTTAACATAAGATAATTATACCCTAATTTTTTCAAAATGGAAACCCTAAATTCCGTTTTCCAACTACATGACAAAATAAACGCCTATTTTCTCCTTCTTCCTAGCACATATACCAAAGCAATCACTGACATTCCTAATCCGAACACAGCTAACGCCCCCTGATTCTCATCACCTGTTTTCACTGAATTATGTGATTGTTCTACGATTCCATTCTGCGAAGGTTTCTGCACATTTGGTTTTGAAGGTTTAGAAGGAATCTGTGGTTTGTTTGGTTCTTCTGGTATTATCGGTTTATCCGGTGTTACTGGTTTGCCTGGTGTTACTGGTTTGTCTGATTCTTCAACTTTCTCAAATTGTGCAATCAGATTTCTGTTTTTATCTACCGTAAATGTGTATTCTTTATCCATACTGATTACGTAATTATCTTCTAACCAACCTGTAAATTTATATCCTTCATTTGCGTTGGCTATTACTTTTACCTCTTCTCCAATTTGATAAATAGATTTTTCCGGAACAATCTCTACTACTCCCATTTGTTCATGATTAGGTTTAGCTGTAATTGAATATGTTTTTTCAGGAAATGTCCCTAAAAATTTAGCATCTGCCCAGTTTGCATGATCATTAAAGTTATTTTCACCTTTTAATGCTTTAAGTGTAACTTTTTTTGCATTTTTAGGCAATTCTACAGCAAATTTTTTCATCGGCGTCTTTTGTGTCATTTCACCGCTATCAAACACATTTTGTCCATCTACTTCAATGCAAAACTGTACTTTTCCATCATTTGCATTATACTGACAATAATCAATTCCAACAAATCCTTCTAATGCTTTGTAATCCTTTCCAGCAATGTTATATACAATTACAGATTCTGCATGAGTTCCTAAACCTTTTTTAAATTCTACTGGCTCTCCTTTTTCATTTGCCAACTGCATTGTGCTTCCTAAATGATTTTTATCGCGATTTACTTGTGTTCCATAACCTACTGTTGCACTTTCCCACTCTAAGTCTGATAAATATGCACCTTTTCTTAATGCAATGCGATAAGTTTCCTTTGCCTTTCCATCAGCAGCTGTTACAATAATATCTATATTTTGGAGTCCATCATAAACAGTCAACTCTCCCTCAAAGCGATTTCTTGTTGTAGCCTTTTCTCGTTTTTGTTTAACTTCCACTGTGGCATCAGGATCAATTGTTGTTACTTTCAACATAACTTTATCTTCGTCCACAAACTGTTCACTTATTTTTTTCTCATTTTGTATATCAGACGTAATATCTTTTTTACCTAAGAGGACTTCTTTAATTCCTGCATTTTGATCAAACTGTTTATACACTGTTATGCGATAATTTTTCTTAAGCAATTGATCTCCTGCTACGCACTGAATAAGAAGAGTATTTTCTCCTGATTTCAATTCATTAAATGCAACCTCCATTCCATTTTTTACTTCGCCATTCAAAGAATTTTTTACTACTGAGGCATTTGTATCTACTTTAACCTTTAAGTTCTTTTCCGTTTTATCTAACACAAAGAAATAGTCTTCCTTTGTTGCATCAAAGTTTTCTATCGCTTTTCCATTCAATGTAATTCCACTTACATTTATTTCTGATGAAGGCATATATGTCACATTTAAAATGTATTGTTTATAAGTTGTATTATCTTCTGCATAAACACGAACATAAAAACTATTTAACCCATTTCTGAATTTCGCTTTTGCAGTGTATCTGTTTCCCTCATTTGAAACTTTTAATGGCTTTCTATATTCACCTTCAAACACTTCTACTTTTCCAATTTTTCCTTCTGTTTCTACTACAACGTCAGATGAAGATGAACTACCAATTCCATTTGTATAGAAACTATTTTCTTCTATCGGCTTGTTTTGTTCAAAATTCAATTGAGGCATACTTAATTTATTTACTTGAATTGTACTGCCACCTTTTAACTGTACAATTAATACATATGTATTCTTTCCACGCACAATTTTAATTTCATCTTTATCTTGTACCTCTAACATAAGGTGATCTGTATTATTCAATTTTCTTTCTACTTGTGTACCATTTTTATATACCTGAATTTTCCCTACGCAATCATTTACAGAAACATAAGATAACTCTATTTTTTGTAATACTTTGGGAACAAATACACTCTGTTTCTTATTAGCACCACGTTTATATACAACACCATGATTTACAGAAATTTCCTGTAATTCATCTGTATCTTCAGGCGTAATTTCTGCCTTCACCTTCTCACTTGGTTTTCCTACAATACCATATTGGTCTTTTGGATATACTTGACAGAAGATATCTGTTTTACCTGCAACTGAAAGTTCTTTTTCTTTCGTCACTATTGTTTTTTCTTCTTCATTTTCTTTCCAATACCATCTGCATACAGTTTCTCCCTCTTTTGCCCCCTGTATATCAGCAAATGCATATCCCACTTTTACTTTACCATTTTCTAGTTTTGCTTTTACGTCAGATACTGTTGGTCTCTCTGTCTTAACCTGTTGCACAGGAATTGGGGGTTCTTTTAACAACTCAACGAAATCTGTATCTGCACTTCCTACATGGAAATCTGAAAAAGTTACTTTCCTTGCTCTTGCTTTTGATTCCCAACAAGCCATACCAATTTTATAATTATTTCCGAATGACGCATTTATAAATTCTTTCGCTGTCTGCCATTCCCCATTTTCTTTTTTATAAGAAAGTGTAATTTTATCCGCTTTTTTGGTGATTCCTAAATATGCAGAACTCACATTATTCTCTTCTGCTTTTCCATGATATTCTTGCGCAGAAGCATTTTTTTCTTCCACTGTAGCAATCCCATTGTAATGAGATTTCTTTCCTACTGTTACATAATTATCATCATCGTTATACAAAATAAACGATGCTGTATCCCACTGATTATTCTCTTTGATTGGTAATCCATCTACTTTTACAACCGCTCTAAGATTATTTTTATCAACATTCTTCGGATTATATAAGAATAGATTCTTAACTGTATTTGTATTTGTATATAAATCACCTGACTGCATTGTCAATTCAATGGATTTATCAGTCAACTTATATTTTTCCTTATCTTCACGTGTAATGGCAAAATCTGCATTCAATGCTTGTGCTTCTCCACCATAAATAACAACTGCTTTTCTGTCTTTTGCATTTCCTTTAACTGCATTTACCCAAACAACACCATTTGCCTTCGCAGTAAATTCTCCTGTAGTAGAAATCGTTGCAATGTTTGTTTCCCCGTTCGTAACAAAATCTGTTACTGTCCAAGTTGCTCCTGTTCCTTTTTTTAGTGTAAAGTTTATTTTTTCATTCACTTTCACTTCTTTATTATTATCTTCTTTAATTTCAATTGCATCAGATTCTGTTACTTCTCCATCAACCGTCACTTCAATCTCATTTGATTTTACAATTGTATCGTTCCATTGATAATAAGCAAAAATAGTTGTTTTTCCAGCCTTCACACCTTTAATCTGTCCATTTTTATTCACAATTGCCACATCTGGATTTGTGCTTGCATAATAGATATTACGTACTGGTTCTACAGGTGCTTGATTTTTATTACGAATAATTTTAATATCATCACCTTTAATTGAAATATTCTTTTCTGTCGCATCGTCTTCTGCTACTGCATACAATTTTAATCCATCATCATACACGTTATTTTCTATCTTAATATCTTTTGATTTTGTGAATTCAAAAACATTATCTACATTTTTATTATTTGTATTTCCTTGCGCATCTGTTTTTAACTGAACAGATTGACCTGCTTGAATAGTTTTGTTTTCTAATGTAATCGCTACTTTTACATCTGGATTCATACGATATACTTTATTATTTTTAAATGTCAAATTTTCTACACTTTCTGCCTTTACTACCGTATCTTCATCCATATAGAAAGTATTTCCTTCAATACTAATATTTTTATGGATTGGATCTGACGCATCTGGGAATTGTCCTCCTTTTGTTACTGGATGAATATATATCGCCGGCGCATACTCCCAACTTGTTCTTCCAATATCTTTTACATAAAACGTATTGTTTCTAATTTTCATATCTCGAATAGGTCCTGACTCGTACCAATCATTCGAGTCATTTGAAAGGAAAATAGTCGCCATAGACATGTTATGAAAAACATTGTTTTCAATAACAACTTCCTTTCTTGTTGTACAGAGTATACCTCGCGTAGGTACATTTCTAAAAGTACAATTTCTAATTGTAACCTTTGGTGCATATGTCACATTTTCCGCAACATATTGAGGTTGCCCTCCAATTTTATCGGATAGATTTCCAGGTAATTCTTCTTTAAATTTCACTTTCATTGTACGAAGATCATTTCCATGTTCGCCTGGATTAGAAATTACTTCTGTTACTTCATACTGCTTTTCTCCATCGGTTGAAGAAAGGAAATCTCTTGTAAAAAATTGCACTTTATCTCCTACATGATACTGTGGAAAGCCTCCCTGTTGGTTATGAATATACTTTAATTCTAGTGTATGTGCGTCTATTCTTTTTTCCACTCGAGTAAACGTTCCATGCAAATTAATCGGATCATCATGTGTATTCGCAAAATTACAATTTTCAATTACAATCTCTCCTGAAGCACCTGAAGCATGGATCCCATCTGCATAACTTACTGTTAAATGTCCTGAATTTTCCCTTGGCATAAGATTACAATCTTTATAATATACATTTTCACTCATCTGAATTAACCAACCAAACCCATGCATAAAGTGTACATTTACCTTTTCTGCATGAACATTTTTACTTTCCCAAGTAAATGCACCTGCTGTTTCTCTATGTGCACTACTTGCTAATTCTAAAACCATACCTTTTTTTTGCATATTTGGTCTTTTTCCTACATAATGTACACGAACTTGATTATTTTCTATTTTCTCAATTCTAGTTGCTGTCTCAAATGGTCCTTGATTCGTATAATATGCTCTTGTCATCTCTGACTCAGGTTGATAAGCCACTACTGAATATGCATTGTGAATTCCTTTTTCTGTCCAATATGGTTTGTTTGTATATGGACTATTTTCACTCTTCCAAAGAATTGTATTCCCTTGAATTTCATATGGGAAACAATTTGGGATATAAAAATCTGTATACTCATGTATTCCTTCTTTTCCCATATTTGTTATTGTCATCTCAGATACTGTCGGAACAGCAAAATCCCATGAAAAATTATGCAATCTAATATTTTCTGATTTTGCTACAGCTAAAGCCATCATATTCCCATGCATCATAAAAAGAGAACCATTTCCCTCAATAGTAAGATTCTTTTGTTCTTCAATTAAAATTCCAATTGTCTTCACTGGATTTTCAATACTATTTGTGTTAGAAGTGTGATACTCTCTTTTTTGTGCTTTGTCTTTATAAATATGATACTCTCCTTTTGGGAAATTCAATGTAACTGATTTTTTCCCTCCATCTGATGCCTTTTTAGCTTCTTTTAATGCATTCCAAATTGACTCTGCACTGTCATTTACTCCTGTTGGATCTGCACCAAATTTAAGTACATCAATTACAATATCACTGTTTTTGAGGTTACTTTTTTCTTCACTTTTTGCCAAACTCACAGTCGGTTCAAACAATAACGCAAATACGAGTAACCAGCTCATAATTATACTTCGTTTTCTGTTTCTCTTCATAATATTCCTCCTTTACATTCTTTTATTTTGTATGTTTTTACTATTTTTTTCAATATTTAAATTTATTTTTTGTTAATTTCATTGTTTTATACATAGTATCTTTTCTTATCAAAAGATTTTTCCTCATTTTTTGTGTACTTTCACGAATTACATTTCTTCTCGCAAAATTTTGCAACAAAAAAACTGTCAAGTTCTTTTATAAAGAACTTGACAGTTTATATTAAAGTGACTCCAAGGGGAATCGAACCCCTGATTCCAGCGTGAGAGGCTAGCGTCTTAACCGCTTGACCATGGAGCCATTTTTTGTACTCATATAGTATATAACATTTTATTATAATATACAAGTACAAAATTTATAATTCTCTATTTTATCATTGTCCAATACCCTTGAATAAAAATAAACAGTACAACAAGCGGTAAAATATATGTCAAATAAATTTTCACTATTTTATTTCCAGGAAACTTTAATCCCTTTCCAGCATTTGCCTCTTTTAAGAAATTATCCCATCCCCAGCCATATCTTGTCACACAGAACAACAAATATACTAGTGATCCGAGTGGAAGAAGATTGTTACTAACAATAAAATCTTCTAAATCCATAATACTCTTACCTGCAAGTGTGAATCCAGACCAATCTGTCATTCCAAGCACACAAGGAACTCCCAAAATAATAAGGAAAATCCCATTAATCCATGTTGATTTCTTCAAAGACCAACCTACTAACTCCCTTGTACAAGTAATAACATTTTGGAAAACTGCAATAATCGTAGATAATGCTGCAAACGTCATAAATAAAAAGAATAATGTTCCCCATACACGTCCGCCTGCCATTTCGTTAAATACATTTGGCAGTGTTACAAAAACAAGCCCTGGTCCTTCCCCAGGATTAATACCAAACGCAAAACATGCCGGAAAAATAATTAGTCCTGCCATAATTGCAACAAACGTATCTAATAATGTAACACTAATAGCTTCACCAGCTAGTGTTCTTTCTTTTCCTATATAACTACCAAAAATAGCTAAAGCTCCAATACCAATACTAAGTGTAAAGAAAGACTGCCCCATCGCTGCAAAAACAGTTGTTCCAACTCCAACCTCTTTCATCTTACTCAAATCCGGTTTTAAATAAAATGAAAGTCCTTCCATTGCATTTGGCAATGACATCGCACGAATAACAAGTACAATCATAATCAAAAACAAACTAACCATCATCGCTTTTGTAATCTTCTCTACCCCTTTTTCCAATCCAAAAGAGCATACAATTAAACCAATAATCGAAATCACTAACATCCAAAATAACATTTCATTTCGATTTGAAGTCAATGTAACGAAAATTTCTGAAATCTGTTTTGCACTCGCTCCTACAAATTCACCTTTCGCCATCTTCACAAAATAGGCAATCATCCAACCACCTACTGTTGTATAAAACATCATAAGCAAATAATTTCCAGCAATCGCAAAATATTTATGTATATGCCATTTTGTCCCTTTCGGTTCCAGCATCTCGTAAGACTTGGCAACACTTTTCTGACTTGCTCTTCCTACAGCAAATTCCATCACAACAATAGGTAATCCTAAAACAAATAAAAAGAATAAATATAGTAGCACAAATACTCCGCCACCATATTGTCCCGTAATATACGGAAATCTCCATACGTTACCTAATCCTATCGCACACCCCGCCGAGATTAGAATAAATCCTAATCTCGAAGAAAACTTTTCTCTCTTTTCCATCAATAATTTTTCCTCTACTCCTCTTCTTTTTCTACCGAACCTGCCATCAATGATGATTTATATTCCGCATCTACCATAATTTGTAATTCTTTTTGAAGATTTTTAATTATTACTTTATCGTGTTCTCCACCAAACTCCCCATCAAGCGTCCATGAAACTTCTTCCAAAGATTCAAATATAACCTTTTTTGCTTTGAATGAATACATATATTTTGAATCTTGTTGCTCTGAGACAAGAGAAAGAATAATCCCTTGTAACTCCAACGGATTTTTCGGTCTCTTAATCAAAGTTGCTTCAAATTCCCCATCATCAAATACAACTTTTTTCCCTACCATATTTTTAAATCCACCAACTGAACGAGAGTTTGTTACCATACCAAAAATAAATTCATCTTCAATCACTTCCCCATCATGAGTTACACGCATATTGTAAGAAGGTATGTTAAATAATCGCTTTGTTCCTTCCAAAACATATGCCAAATGACCGAGAACATTTTTCACTTCTTGTTTTGTCTGATAAGAAACATCTGTAAATAAACCAAACGCAGCAATATAAACAAAAAAATCCTTATTAAATCGTCCGACATCACATGAAAATATCTCTCCATTGACTGCAACATCCGCTGCTTTCAACAGTTCTCTAGGGATATGTAGACTTTTCGCAAAATCATTTGTTGTTCCTGTAGGAATATATCCAATCGGGATTTTCTTTTCCCTTTGCATCATCCCTGTCACAACTTCATCTAATGTTCCATCTCCACCACTACAAACAAGAAGATCGTAATCCCCCTTGAAATTTGCAACTTTTCTATAACCATCTCTATATTTTTGTGTCGGATATACAGTTACCTCATACCCTGCTTTCACGAAAATATCGAAAATATCAGATAATTTAGGTTTTAGCAATCCTTTTCCTGCATTGGGATTATAAATAAACAATAATTTTTTCATACTGCCCTCCATATATTTCAAAAAAGATTGCGTCAAGACGCAATCTTTTCATCTATTTCCCAGCTACTAAAAGTTCTTTCATCTTTTCTGTTGCCATAGTTTCATCATCACCATCTGCAACTACTGTTAATTCGTCGCCTGTTGAGAGTTGAAGGCTCATCATACCCATTATACTTTTCGCATTAATTTTCTTTGTTCCTACTTCAATAAAAACTTGACTCTTAAATTCATTTGCTACCTGGACTGCCTTCGCTGTCACTCTTGCACAAATACCATCTTCTGCCTGAATCGTCACCGGTTGCTTAATCATAACATACCTCCTTGTTTTCTCTGAGTTTATCAGCCATTTCTCCCAATTTTCTCAGACGGTGATTCACTCCCGATTTTCCTACTGGCGTAATGAGCAAATCCCCTAATTCCTTTAATGTTGCTTCTGGATATTCCAACCTTGTTAATGCTACATCTCTCAAAGCATCTGATAGATTTTCCAATCCAATTGTATCACGAATATACACAATATCTTCCACTTGTTTTACCGCCGCAGAGACTGTTTTATTAATATTCGCCGTTTCACAGTTTACTTTTCTATTTACTGTGTTACGCATATCTTTTATAATACGCACGTTTTCAAATTTCATCAATGCAACATGTGCTTCTATGATATTAAGAAGGTCTGCAATCTGTGCCCCCTCCTTGACATATACAACATAAGATTTTTTTCGCAATATTACCTTTGCATCAATTCCAAAACTATTCATCATCTTTTGCAGCTGCTCGGCCTTTGCACAGACAGCACAAACAATTTCAAAATGGTAGGATTTTTCTGGATCGCTTATAGAACCTGATGCTAAAAAAGCACCTCTAATAAACGCCCTTTTACAACAATACTGCTGGACGATTACATTTTTTACAATGGAAAGTTCCTCAAAAATTTCTCCGTCCTCTTTCATCAGTTTCGTTGCCTGAAGCACTTTTATTGCGTCTTCATGCGTTTTTATAATAATCCAATACGAAACACTCTGTCTTGCCAGATTTTTCCGTATAGAAATTTCAGTTCTTATATTAAATGTTTTTTCCAATAATGTAAAGCACTTTCTTGCAACAATCACATTTTCTGTATGTATTTTTATTGCATAATAGTTATTACTATCTATCATAACACTTCCGCACATACTGATTAATGCCGAAAGTTCTGCAATCTGACAATGTCTTGCCGAACTTATCTGTACACCTAATTCTTCTTTAATTTCTCCCGAAAACGACATTTGCCACCTCTATTTATCCCTTTCTGAGTGCATCTTTTTCAATATCACGATGCTCAATTCTTACTCCGTACTGATTTTTCTCTCTAAAATAATTATACAAAGCATTCGCCAACGTAACCGAACGATGTTTTCCCCCTGTACAACCTATTCCGATTACTAATTGATGTTTTCCTTCGGTTATATAATTTGGTATTAAAAATTCAATCATTTCTTGCAATTTTTGCAAAAAGATATCTGCTTTTCCATTACTCATCACATAATCTTGAACTTCTTTTTCATTCCCCGTCCTAGGTCGAAGTTCTTCTATATAATATGGATTCGGAAGAAAACGAACATCAAATACTAAATCCGCATCATTGGGAATTCCATACTTAAATCCAAAAGAAACAACTGTAAGATATAAATTTTTATATTCTTGATTATCTACAAATATTTTCTGTAATGCTTGTTTCAATTCTCGTGTTAACAAAAGACTTGTGTCGATAATATAGTCCGCTTTCTTTTTAATAGGTTCAAGAATTTCTCTCTCTTGATAAATCCCATCTCCAATACTCCCTTGTGCTGTAAGTGGGTGCGTTCTTCTCGTTTCTTTATATCTTTTCACTAAAACATTGTCATTAGCATCTAAAAATACAATTTCACAATTAATTCCTTTTAACATTTCCTCTAATTCGAGAAAATCTTGTCCTCCTCTGATATCAATCCCCAATGCAATTTTGTTAAATTCCGTTCTCGGTACTTTTAACAATTCTGCCAATTTAGGAAGTAACGGAATTGGCAGATTATCCACGCAAAAATACCCCACATCTTCTAAAACTTTTAGCGCTGTGCTTTTTCCAGCTCCTGACATTCCGGTTACAATTACAACTCTCATTTTAAAATTCTCCTAGTTTCTTTACCTCTGGTTCAAGTATAATTCCAAATTTTTCTTCTACTTTCTCCGATACTTGATTCATTAAGTTTACTATATCTTTCGCTGTTGCATTTCCCCTATTAATTACAAATCCACAATGTTTCTCTGATACTTGTGCATCTCCCACCTGAAAACCTCTAAGTCCCGACTGCTCAATCAATTGACCTGCAAAATGTCCTACTGGTCTTTTGAATGTACTTCCTGCACTTGCATATTCGAGAGGTTGTTTTTTCACTCTCTGTTCGCGAAGTTCATCCATATACGCCCGAATTTCTTCTCTATCTTTTTCTTTCAAATTCAAAACAACTTCTAACGCAATATACTCTTTTCGTCCAATAATGCTTGTTCTATATCCTAACTCTAACTCTTCTTTATTTAAAACAAGAAGTTCCCCTTCTTTTGTTAGTACAGTTACTTCTTCTAAAACATCTTTCATTTCACCGCCGTAAGCACCTGCATTCATCACAACCGCACCACCTAAAGTTCCCGGAATGCCTCCTGCAAACTCAAGTCCACTCAAACCATTTTTACATGCTTCGCTCGCCACTTTAATTAATAGTGCTCCTGCTTGTGCTTTTATTCTTGTTCCTGTCACCTCTATTTTCTCCATCTGTTTATATAAACAGATAATCACACCTCTAAACCCTTTATCTCCTACCAAAAGATTACTTCCTTTTCCCAAAAGATAAAATGGCATTTCCATTTCATTGCACAAACGAATAATCTTCTGTACTTCATTTATAGTATTTGGGCAAACAAAATAATCGGCTGGTCCTCCAATACGAAATGTAGTATGTTTACTCATTGGTTCGTTTATAAAAACTCTTTCTTTATCTATCATTTCCATTAATTTATCTAAAAATTTTACTTCCATAGTTATCTCCTATATTTATATCCCTCTATTATTAAAACATTTTTTTTCATGATACACTAATCCTCTTCTAAATTCAATAAACTCTTGCAAATTCATTAAAAATACGATATATTAAAAATGTTATTTATTTTTAATGATTAGTATAAAAGGAGTGAAAAACAATTGGACTCGAGTGTGGTCACCCAAAGTATCGTTTTAATTATTTTACTTGTACTTTCTGCTTTTTTTTCATCTGCAGAAACATCGCTTACTACCGTTAACCGAATACGAATGCGTTCATTGGCAGAAGAAGGAAATAAGCGTGCCAAAATGGTTATTAAAATTACCGAAGACTCTGGAAAAATGTTAAGTGCTATTCTTATCGGTAACAACCTTGTAAACCTCTCCGCTTCTTCCATCACAACTAGTATCGCTTATGTTTTTGGTGGTTCAGCAGTTGCTATTGCTACAGGTATTATTACATTGTTAATTCTTTTATTCGGAGAAATTTCTCCAAAAACGGTGGCAACAATTCATTCAGAAAAACTTGCATTAGCTTATGCCTACCCGATTAGTTTCCTTATTAAGATTTCTACACCATTTATTTTCATCGTAAATAATTTATCAAGAGTAATCTTATTTATTCTCAGAGTAGATCCTAATACAAAAAATAGTTCTATGACTGAAAGTGAACTACGAACAATCGTTAATGTTAGTCACGAAGATGGTGTTATTGAATCTGAAGAAAAAGAAATGATTTATAATGTATTTGATATGGGGGACGCAAAAGCTAAAGATGTCATGGTACCAAGAGTACATGTTACATTTGCTGATGTAGAAAGTAGTTACGAAGAATTAATCAAAATTTTTCGCGAAGATAAATTCACCCGATTGCCTGTTTACGAAAATACAACAGACAATGTTATCGGAACAATCAACATGAAAGATTTGCTTCTTTATGATAATAAAAAAGAATTTCATGTCCGAGATATTCTCCGAGAAGCCTACTTTACTTATGAATATAAAAGTATTTCCGAATTACTTGTAGAAATGAGAGAAGCTTCTCTAAACATCGTTATTGTTTTAGACGAGTACGGCGAGACAGCAGGTCTGATTACGTTAGAGGATTTGCTTGAAGAAATTGTCGGCGAAATTCATGATGAGTATGATGAAAATGAAGAGGAATTCTTTAAAGAAATTAATGAACGTGAGTTTATTGTAGAAGGTTCTATGAACTTAGACGATTTAAATGACCGTTTGGATTTAGGGTTAACTTCTGAAGATTACGATTCCCTTGGTGGTTTTATTATCGAACAATTAGACCGTTTACCTGAGCTTCACGATGAAGTTATTACGGATTCAGGAATTCGACTCGTTGTAGAAACATTGGACAAGAACCGAGTGGAAGATGTACATATTTATCTCCCAGAAATTTCTCGTGAAAATGACACTTTAGAAGAAAATTAGATTTATATATATCATTTTTATCTGAAATTCAGATGAACCAAAAATGGAAGAAGGCCACAAATCTTCTTCCATTTTTATTTATCCTTTTATTGAACCTTTTGTCATTCCTGATACAAGAAATTTTCTAAAAATCAATGCTACTATTGCCGGTGGTATAACTGCTAAAAGTCCTGCTCCTGCTGTTATTCCGTACTGCACCATATCTTTTGACATAAATTCTGATGTTACAATAGAAACTGGTTTCGTTTCTACAGATGACGCCAAAATAAGTGGGATTTGAAACTGACTCCAGCCACTTAAAAACATTATTAAAATAGATGAAAAAATAACAGGATAAGATATCGGAAGAATGATTTTCAAAAAAGTATATACCCTTCCACAACCATCTACTCTTGCCGCTTCCTCCAATTCTTTTGGAATCGTATCAAAATAATTAGATATCAACCATACATTCATTGGAAGAAACGAACTCACATAAATCATACTTAACCAAAAAGTATTATTTAACAAACCTTTATCTACAAAAATTCTAAACAACGGAATAATTGTTGCAAAAACAGGAATAACCATTGTAATAAGTAATGTGTTACGAATCACTTTTTTACCAGGAAATTCCATTCTAGACAAAACATATCCGCTGACAAGGGCAATTGGAACCCCTAATAAAATTGTACACCCTACCGCTTTCATAGAGTTAAGTAAACCAGTAAATAATCGAATATGTTGTGGACTATTTACTTGAAACAATATTTCATAATTCTTCCATGTTAATTCCGTTGGAAACAAATTCATTGTATCCTTAAACATCTCATATTCCGGAGTTACAGACACAATAAATGCCCAAACAAATGGCCCCAATGTTAAAATAAGGAAAATAGTTACTGCAGCAATATATAAAACAGGTATTTTTTTGTGTCTTTTCATTAGTATTCTACCTCCCTATTTAAACTTCTTAAATAGAAAAACCCAAGAATTGCTGACAAGAACATAATGATATAAGTCAATGCACTACCTTTCCCGAAATCCAAAAAAGAAAAAGTTGTAAGATAATTTTCTATCAATAAATTTTTTCCCAAATCTTTATAACCCGATATTGCCACAATCTCATCAAAAATATTAATAGCAGTAATTGATGCAGATGTAAGTCCAATAAGTAGAAATGGTTTAATCAAAGGCAATGTAATATAGCAAAATTTTGATTTTCTATCTGCCCCATCTATTTTAGCTGCTTCATATAATTCCTCTGGTATTGCTCGTAATCCTGACACTGTAACTATTGCGCAAAATGGTACGCTTCTCCACGCAACCACAAGAGCAACAACTAGAAGTAATAACCACCTATTTGTTAGCCATTCTATTGGCTTGTCTATAATATTCAAAGAAATAAGAAGTTTGTTCATAAAACCATATCCGGAATAAAACACAAATTTCCAAATAATCCCATTTACAATCGGCGGCATTGCCCAAGGCAAAATAGCAATTGCAGTTAAAATTCCAGAAATTTTTGTATCTTTATTTAAAATAAGCGCAACTACAAATCCACATATAGTTGTTACAATTACCACAATCACAAGTAAAAAGAATGTGTTTTGCAAACTATACCAAAACACATCTGATTTCAATATAGATATATAGTTGTCTAATCCAATTAATTTAATATCATTTGGTGCTGTCAATTTCATTTTATGAATGCTGTAAGAAAATGTCAGTCCTATCGGATACAACACCCATGTACATATAATAAGAATTACTGGCATAAGGGCAAGATATGCCAGTAATTTTTCTTTGTTTCTTTTTAACATATTATTTTACCAATTCTTTTATCTTCTTGTCCATTGCATCAAATGCTTTTTCAGGGGAAAGTTTACCAAGAACCATCTTATTTATATTGTTGTAAATTGTATTTGACATTTCTGAATAATAGGCCGGTACTCCTTTAGGAAATGGTGTCTTAATTAATTTTGCCTGTTCAAGCATAGCTCCTGCATTCTTAATTGTTCCTTCATTAATTAATTCTTCAATAACGGTGTTTCTTGTCGGAATCGAACTATTTTGTACATATAATTTTTTCTGTACTTCCGGAGAAGAATACCATTTGATAAATTCTTTTGCCTCTTCTTTATGTTTAGAAAACGCTGTGATTCCAATGGCTTCTGGAAGTGGCATTGTAACTTGAGAAGTACTTTCTTTTCCTGGTAATAAAATCGGTTTAATTTGTCCCACCACATTACTTTCCTCCGGATTATTGCTAATTCCTACAAATTTTGTTGGTCCGACCATAAAACTCGCCTCTCCAGAAGTAAGTTTTCGATAACAGTCCATTCCAGAAAATGTTCTTGCCGCTGGGTCGATTAATTCTTCTTCTACTAACTTTTGTTCAAATTTCAATGCATCTAATACCGTATCTTTATTTAATGTTCCTGATTCATTAAACACTTTTCCATTTCTCGCAAATGCAAGCCAAATCATAGAGGTTGTTGCCGATTCATCTGCATTTACCGGAAGTGTAAATGGATACTTTGTCACCCTAGACTCTTTTAATTTCTTTAATGCCCCATAAACCTCATCCCAAGTTTCTGGTGCTTTTTCAATTCCAACTTTTTTGAAATGCTCCACATTATAGTATGCAATTCGATAATCATTAGCATATGGAACCGCTAATACCTTATTGTCTATAGTAAAAGTTTCCAGAGTAGGTATATCCTTTTTATCATCTTCACTCATCTCGATAGGTTCAAGCCAGCCTGCACTATTCATTTCGCCTACCCACGACCAATCTACCTCTACTACATCGGCGGCGGCTTCTCCTCCTGCTGCCGCAATAGAAACTTTATCTCGGATATCATCCCAACTCACTTCTTGTACATGTACTTTGATTCCCGATTCTGCTTCAAACTCTGCCAAAAGTTTTTCTCCTGGATTTCCCCAATCCGGAATCATAAATGTAATTTCTTTTTTATCATCTTGATTTTTGGGGGTTGTTTCCTTTTTACCACAACCTACTACCATAGTTCCAATTAATGCTACACATAAAAGAATGCTTGTAGTTTTTTTTATCATTTGTTTCCTCCTTTTATAATCCTTTTTTCTATATTATTGTACCCTAATATTCTTTTTCTATAAAATTATTTTATAGAATTACTGTTCTTCCTCCTCATCATCGTCTTCTCCTGTCAACCGCAAAATGTCATCGACTTCCTCTTCTGTCATTTCCATATAATCTGCCAGTTCCTCCAGTGTTGGTTTTCTCTCCAAATCTTCTGTAAGATTTTTTAAACTTTCATCCAAAAAGACTACTTTTTCTACCATCTTATTATCCTGATGCATCATTTCCTCTTGTTCCTCTACAAATAGTTGCATCATTTGGCGAATTTCTTCTATTATTTCTTTTTCGGTTGTTTCTTCTTTTTCCAATGCAAGAACTAAACCAACATTCCCTTCTTGAATTAAATCCCCAATAAAAAATGTTGGTGTATATAATTCTTTTGCAATTTCTACAATCGTTTGATAGTATTCTTTTAATTTTTCTTCTCTTTCATTAATTGGTATCAAAGAAGCCATCTCTTCCATATATGTGTCCAAGTATCGCTCGTCCGCTTCTGAAAAGGTGCGTTCTTCTTTTTCTACAACAGTTCCTCCCTTTTTTACATAACCAGTTACGGCTATCTTTTGCGATAAAAGATAGTCGCATACTAGTTCTACCTGCTCTTCCGAAAGAACGTCCTCTTCAAAATATTTTTCTACATCTTCCATTGTTAATACATATTGTTTTTCTTTTCCGAGTGCTAAAATTCCATTTAACTTTTCACGAAACTGTAATTTACCGCTCATTTTATTTCTCCTGTTCTTTTAACTTACAATAATTGTCGGATATCCTGCCTGTTTTAAACGCCTTTCCATACGAACTGCATCCTCCAGTGTAGAATATTCCCCCACCTTTACTCTAAAAAATCCATTTCCTTGTTCTATATATGCTGGATATTCTTGCATTTGCAATTCTTTTAGCAATTCTTCCGCATATCTCCTCTGACGATATGCACCCACCTGCACTTTATATTGCATTCCTTGATTCGTGTTAGATGGCATAAGCGTATCCTTAATCCCCTCAGCAATTGCATTCGCTATATCATCAAAAGACTGATCAAACAACTGATTATCTTTATCAGAATTAATAAATCCCACCTCCACCAATACTGCCGGCATCTTGGTTCTTTTCAGCACAATCAAATTAGGTCTAGCATAAACGCCCAAATTCACAAACCCTACTTTTTCCAATTGTGCATTGATATTCTTCGCCATCTCGTATTTAACTCCAGATAGATTATATACAAGGCTTTCTACTCCTAAAACCTCATTATTCATCGGATAGGAATTTCGATGAATAGATACAAAATAATCCACTCCTGCCTCATTTGCTTCCATCGCCTTTTGGTATGGGGATTCATATATATCCGTTGTCCTTGTATATTCTACATCAAAACCTTGATTTTGTAAAACCTCACCTATAGCTAATGTTAATTGCAATGTATCATCAGCTTCTCTTCTTCCTTTGTAAATTGCACCTGGATCTTTCCCACCATGTGCTGCATATTATTTGTGCAATACATAGAAAAATCGACAGAACTTTCGTCCTGCCGATTTTTCTTACTCTTCATTAATTAACGTCTTTTTCTTAATCCTAATAATGCAAGCAACGCTACACCAACGCTTCCGAATAACATTGTAACCGGAGCAGTATCTGATGTCTTTGGTGCATTATTTTTCGAATCTGATTTGTTATTATTTACTTTATCCTGTTGTTTCAATACAAGTTTTGCCTTATATTCCTTAATTGCCTTCACTGCATTATTTACTTCTTCCTGTGTTGCCGCAGCGTTATTATAAACTTCTTCTCCTAATTTAACCTGTTTTTCAAAGGCTAAATAACTATCTTCACTATAAAGTGCTTTATCAACCGTCTTGGCATCATCCAATATTTTTTTCAATTCTGATTTATCTACTTTAATTTCCTGTTCATTTTTAGGAATATCAAACGCAATTTGAGAAGTTGTACGCGTTCCACCTAATGTATTGCGATATAATGAATAATATGCTGATGCAGACCAACTAAAGTTCTTTGTATGAAGTCCTTCTCCTGTCAATGGATTATAATTTTCTCGAATTGGTCCATCACCAAGAAGTCCCTCTGCATTTTCAAATAACTTGTACGTCATTGCCTTTGCTTCTTCTACATATCCATAATTCTGTAAAGCTTCAACACCATACATAGCTTGATCAAGCCATACAGGACCTCTCCAGTATTTATCTGCCGCAAATTTAGGATTATCTTTTGATGCTGTAGGGAATGGAACTTTCAAATTAAATTTATTCCCATCAACTATATTCTCTTTCACCTGTGCGGCCATCTCTTTTGTTGCCATCTTCGCCCATAGAGGAATCCAACCTTCCGTTCCTTTTCCACGATTTATCAACAATTTTCTTTCACTACCATCTGCATTTATCTGAAGATCATAGTAGAAACCAGTCTCTTTATCAAACATTTTTTCATTGACATATTTTAATAAATTTTCCGCTTCTTCTTTATATTTCTCTGCATCTTTTTTGTATCCCAATTCTTTAGCAATAGAAGATAAAAATCCCTTTTCTGCGTAAAGATATGCATTCAAGTCTACAGATTCCTGATTGATAGAATAACCAACTACATCTCCCTTTGCATTCTTATTTTCATACACTTGAACTCCAACATCACCTTCTCCGCTTCCTTCAACATCAAAGCGTGTCGCATTATCCATACCACTTTCCCATGCAGCTGCTTCAATAATTGCTTCTGCATCAAACAACGGTTTTCCATTTTCATCTTTTTTCACAGTGTCATCTTCATTATACTGATAATGTGCTGGATGCACCATTGCTCCATATTCTGCAACACCATTTTTATCAACATCTCGATTTGTATACCACCAATTATGATAAGCAACTAATTTCGGATACATTTCTTTCAAAAAGGCTTTGTCTTGTGTTTGTTTATATACATTGAATACCGACCATGCTGCAAGTGCTGGTTTTGAATTTCTTTCATTCCAATTGCCCCCGTCTCCTCCACGTGACGAATCTTGATTATAAAAAATACAATCTATAATCGTTCCAGCATCCTGTGGACGAACAGCATCATTGCTCTGGATTTGGTAATCAAAAAGTGCTCTAATATTGTCCTTTGCAAGTTCTCCGTTGAATACAGATACACCAACTGCCTGTTTCCATGAATCCCATGCCCACATACCAATAAACCACTGATATGACATAGATGGTACAACACCATCATGCTTAATAGCACCTGCTGCACTTCTCCAGTTTGTCATCAATGTTTCTATTGATTTTACTGCCGCATTTTTATATTCTTTTTTAACCTGTTCTTCCCCCGCAAATGTTTTGTCTAAATATCCTTGCCAGCAGATATTATTTTCTTCAAAATATTTGCTACCATTCTTTAACATATCTTTTGTTTTTGCCTGTTCACTTTGCATTTCTTCATCTGTAAATGTATAACTTTGTGTAGACCACGTTGTAAATGTTTCGCCAGGCTTCACTTTAACAGATTCATTCATCACACTTTCATAAGTTGTTTTGTCATCACTTACTGTCGTTGTAACAGGCTTATCAAAGCAAATTTGAAATTTATTTTCTTCTGTTGTAAACCAATTCCATGTAGAACGGATTTCTTTAAAATTAACATTCACCCCGTTCTCTGTTGCTACAAGACTTGTTCCTAAGTCTGCACCTTTTGAACCATATGTTGTGAAAATTTTCCCTTTCCACTTCACGTTTAATTCCAATTCTTGATTTGTTGTATTTTCTACATTAAATTGAATTAATGCTGTACGATTACTTCCATAAATCAATTCCATATTTAAAATAAAGTCTTCCATCTCATAAGATTGTACTAATTTTCCTGGATAGTAAGTAGCTTTTACATTTTTGGCATCTGCAAGGTTATACTCTTTTCCATTAGTATCTGATAAGACAATCTTACTGACTGTATCTGATAGATTTGCTGGATATTCTTCTCCAATAATAACTGGACCTGCAAATCCCCCATATAAATCTTTGGCTTCTTTATCATGAAGATAATAACCATGCCATGCACCTAAATCTGCAAAATTGTTGTGCTTATTTGTACTATAATCCCCATAAATTACTTCTGATGGATTTGCATACACGTTCAATACATTACCAAAATCTTCCACTTTGTACGACGTCTCTGCCATAGCAGGTAAAGACGGAATCCCTGTAATTACAACTGCCGTAGCACAAACTGCACTTAATGTTCTTCCCAAAAAATGTTTTTTCTTCATTTTTCTTCCTCCCATTTTCTTGATAATATTTCTTATAGAGATGTTATCATTTTTGTTTGTTTTTTTCAATCTGAGCTTTCGTTTTTGTTTATTTTTGTTTGTTTTCAACAATTTTTATGCTTGAAAATTGTAACTAATTTTGATATGATGGTTTTCATAGATAATAATTTTATCCACCATGTCCACAACAATTTCCCTATCCAGTTCTTTAATATCTTTCAACTTCAACACTTGGTTTCGCCATGTTTCTTTTAATAACCGTTCTTTATCTTTCAGTATTTCCAATTGTTTTTCATAAAAACTTTTTTTCTTTTCATACTTTTCCCGATAAATCAAACATTCTTCTTTTGTAAGAATTCCCTCCTTATAATCCTCATACACCGACTGCCTCAATTTTTCCATTTTCTCCAGTTCTTCTCTTATATGAATACTTTCCCGTTCTGGTATTTTTTGTTGTTTTATCTTTTTTTTCATTTGTTCACTCACAAGTTCCTCCAAGTTTTCTACACTTCCAATGATTTCTTTCAAATCTTTTAAAAGGATATTATGCAAAACTTCAAAAGGAAACGAATGAGCTGTACAGTAATTTTTCCCACTTCTTTTATATGTACCACAATAGAAAAAATATCGTTTACTTCCATCAGCACACTGCCAAAATGTTTTTGTCATAGTCCTTCCACAGTCTCCACATTGAAGGAATCCAGCAAAAATATTCATATCTTTCTTCCATTCTATATTTCTCTGTCTCTTTTTCAAAAGAACCTGCGCTTTGTTCCATATTTCTTTATCAATGATTGACTCATGGGTATTCGTAACCCGTATCCATTTTTCTTGCTCTACTGCCCTTTGTTTACTTCTCATATACTGATGCTTTTTCCCCTGCACCATAGTTCCGATATACATCTCATTTCGCAGTATAGAATTCACTGTTGAGTATGTCCAATAACTGGTAGATTGCAAACGATTTCCATTTTTATAATTTTCTCCATGCATTTTTTTATATTCTGATGGGCAAAGAATTCCTCTTTCATTTAATTTTTTTGCAATACTCTGTTTCCCATATCCCTGTATATACATGACAAAAATCTGTCTTACAATTTCAGCGGCATATGTGTCTATAATTAACTGATTTTTATTGTCAGGTGATTTCTTGTAACCATAACTTGCAAATGCTCCAATAAATTGCCCTGACTTCTGTTTTATTTTTATCGTTTCTCGAATCTTATTGGAAATATCTCTCGCATACTGTTCATTAAATATATTTTTAATAGGAAGTAATAAATCATATTCCTGTTTAAAACTATCAATATGATCTGTCACAGAAATAAATCTCACCTTATATTTAGGAAAAATTCTTTCCAAGTATCTTCCCGTTTCTATATAATCTCTACCAAAGCGGGAAAGATCTTTTACTATAACACAATTCACATCTTTGCTCTCAATATCTGACAACATTCTCTGAAAACTTGGTCGATTGAAATTTGTTCCAGTAAATCCATCATCAATATAAATATCATGGAGTGTAAATTCTTTCTCCCCTTTTATATATTCTGTCAAAAGCTTTCTTTGGTTTCCAACACTATCACTTTCTTCTTTATCTCCATCTTCTCTAGATAGCCTAATGTAAATAGCTACACTAAATATACTCATCCTCTCCTTCTCCTATCCCCCCCTGTATTCAAGTGAGATTTCACAATACGAACAAGCAACTCTTCTTTTGAAAACTTTGACAAAAATTCGCGTTCTACTGTATATTTTATTTCTTCTTTCTTATCCAATATATAGCCCTCCTAATATGTTACTTATTTTCAGCATACGATGAATCCCTCTTCTTTATGTGCATTTATATTATTTTTCGCAATCTCTATCCACCATGTCCTGCATCAAGCATAATTGAAATCGGCATATATAAACTCCATTTCCTTTCTTTTCCATAATACAATATGTAAAAAAATAAATAGCGTGAAAAAAGATACCTCTTTGACAATGTCAAAAAGATATCTTTCTTTCATAGTAACATATTATCTATTTTCAATATCTGAAATCATGCTTACACGTCTTTGATGTCTATCCCCTTCAAATTCTGTGCCTAGCCATTCTTCCACAATCATTTTTGCCAATTCGATACCAACAACTCTAGCACCAAATGCAAGAATATTTGTATTGTTGTGTTGTTTTGAAAGTTTTGCTGAATATGGCTCACTACAAACAACTGCACGAACACCTTTCACTTTATTTGCAGCAATGGAAATACCTACTCCTGTTCCACAAATTAAAATTCCACATTCTACATCTCCGTTTACAACGGCATGTCCCACTTTCTCACCATAAACTGGATAATCACAACTATCATTCGTATCTGTTCCATAGTTTACTACTTCGTGCCCTAATTCTTCCAAAAATGTAACGATCTGCTGTTTCATCTCTACTGCTGCATGGTCATTACCAATTCCAATTTTCATTTCTTGTTCTCCTTCATTCCAAAATATATAATCCGTTTACGCTTGAATTATACCATTTTCATGATTTTTTTTCAATCCGATGAAGTTTCTTTCTTACACAGCTAATATAAATGGTTTTTCTTCGATCGTGAAAACAGGAAGTTTAACTCCATAAACCTCTTGCAATAATTCTTCTGTCAAAATTTCCTTTGCTATTCCTTTTCCGATGATTTTTCCCTTTTTCATCGCCATAATTTCATCACTATAATACAAAGCTTGATTAATATCATGTAATACCATAACGATAGTCAAACCATATTCTTTGTTTAGTGTACGTACCAATTGTAATATTTGTATCTGATATCTTACATCTAAATATGTTGTCGGTTCATCTAAAAGTAGTAAATCTGTATCCTGTGCAAGTGCCATTGCAATCCATACTCTTTGCCTTTGTCCACCAGACAGCTTTGAAACTGGACGATTTCGATATTTCTGTATTCTTGTCACTTCCATAGCCCATTCTACTTTTTCTCTATCTTTCTCACTTAGTCTAAAACTACCTGCTTTTCTATGAGGTATTCTTCCATATCCAACTAATTTTTCTACGCTCAAATCGTCCAACACCGTATGATATTGATGTACAATGGCAGCTTTCTTTGCCAGATCTTTTAATTTGATTTCTTGAAGATTTTCCCCATATAGTTTTATTTGTCCTTCTGCTGGTTTTAGATTTTTAGTCAATAATTGAAATAAAGTAGATTTTCCACAACCATTAGCACCAATTAAAGTAGTAATTTTCCCTTTTTGTAGAGAAAATGACATTTCCTGAAGCACTTTATGTTCTCCGTAGGAGAAAGATAAATTTTGTACTTCATAAACAGTTTTCTGATCACTCATAGTTCTGCTTTTGCCCTCCTTAACAGTAAAATAAAACTTGGTCCTCCAATAACCGCCATAATCACCGCTGCATTAATTTCATGTGGGTAGGCAATTGTACGCCCAACCGTATCTGCAAGCAATAACGTAAAAGCCCCAAGAAGCATTGTATATGGTATCAACACTTTATGGCTATTTCCAACAAGTAGTCGTGCGATATGTGGAACTAACAATCCAAGGAAGCTAATGCTTCCTACTACTGCTGTACTAATTGAAGCTAAAAGAACTGCTACCGCTGACACAAGAATACGTACTGTATTTACTCTAATTCCAAGCGAAAGTATTGTCTTATCTTCTAATCCTAAAATATCGCATTTCGTTGAAAATACAAGTGCTAATAAAAGTCCAATTACTGTATAAACTAAAAGTATTTGAAAATCGTCCCAAGTTTTCATCGTAATATTTCCATTTACTATGCTTGCCGCCCCACTATAATCTGTTCCCATCATACTTTCTCCAGCTGACATAAGCCCTGTAAAAAATGCATTCACAGCTACCCCTGTTAGTATAACGCGAAGCGGACTTAATTCTCCTTTCCACGAAAGAATATACACTATTGAACAGGCAAAAATACCTCCTAAAAATGCAAAAACCGGAACTGCCAGGTACAATGATGGTGCAAGTACAGTTACAAGTATTGCCGCCATTCCTGCTCCCGAACTAATCCCCATAATTCCCGGATCTGCTAATGGATTTTTCATTACTGCTTGTAACATTACACCAGATACTGCTACTGCTGCTCCAGCAAGCATAGCAATAAAAATTCTCGGAAAACGAAGAGAATATATTGTTGCTACTGTTTCATCATATTCTACAAATAACCCTTTAATAATCTGCCCTAGAGACGCTTTTAAACTTCCTGTATTCACAGCAACAAGGAACAGCATTATTAATGCTGCTCCTGTAACAAGAAATGAAATGATTTTTCTTTTTTTGCTAATCACCTTGTTTCCTCCTAATACAAATATGTTTCCAACTCTTGCAATGCTTCTTTATAGCGGAAATTCGCACTCATACCAAATTTGCCGTTATCTAAATCATACACCTTTCCATTTTGCACTGCATCGAAGTGCTTCCAAATATCATTCGTGTTAAATTCTTCTGCAAACATTTTCTTAACTTGTTCTGGAAGAGCATGTGAAGTACGCAAAATTATATCTGGTTTCTTCTTAACCATGTCTTCTGGATTAATATTTAAAAAATCTTTTCCATCGCCGTCGCCATATACATTAATACCTCCGGCAAGTTTTACAAGACTTCCAGCATAACTGCTTTCTGTTGCTACTACATAGGATCCAGGAAGTCCCATCAATAAAAGCACTGTCGGTGCTTTTTTTTCTTTATGCTCTTTTTCAAACTCAACTTTAAACTGTTCAAACTCTTTATAAAGTTCTTCTGCTTTCTTTTCTTTTCCAAGCATTTTCCCAAGTTCTAAAATAGATTTATACATTCCTTCCGTACTTTTTAAATCCAAAAAATAACTTTTGACTCCTATATTTTCATACTGAGATTTTAACTCACCTTCCAACGAATTAGGAGTGAAAACGATATCTGGTTTTAATGATTTTAAAATTTCCATATCTGGAGCCATCGGAGAACCGACATTCTTAACCCCCTTATAACGTTTCGGAAGCGAATAACTGTCTGTTTTAGGAACACCTACAACATTATCCCATTCTAGTCTATCTAAAATCTCACAAGTTGCTACAGACGTTGCTACAACCTGTTCTTTATCTGTATTTTTTTTCACATTCTGCTCTCCTGACTGATTTACACATCCTGTCAAAAACAATGCAGAAAGTACTACAGCAATTAGCGCTTTCTTTTTCATTTCTTATTTCCTTTTCTTTATAAATACAACTACTGAGCCGATAACAATTACAGTCACAACACCAACAGCAATGGTTCCAATTGGAGCTTTTTGTTCAGATTTCGTTGTTGGTTTTTCCTTAATCTCTTTTGGTTTTTCTTCCTTTGGTGCGGGTTTTTCTTCTGCCTTAATCATTTGGCTCACAAAATTTCCATTTCCTTTTTGAGCCGTTTCCATATTCAATTTAATAAAAAACTGTACGTCTCTTCCCATTGGTTCTACAAACAAAATAGGACTAATATAGTTTTCTGCTGAGTCTACTTCAAACCGATAGTGATTACAAGTATCTCCATCTCTTTCGCATGTTCCTGTTTGTGTAAGTTCTGCATTTCTGTATTTTCCGTTATTGCCTTTGATTTGTATACGAACATTTTTCACATTGGAGATTAGCCCAATTCCAAGCGTAACATACGTTTTTCCATTTGATTGTTCTACCAACGCATTGTCTTCTACAATACTATCTGCCATGCTATCACCAAGAGCAATATTCGTTCCTCCATCTACAGTTTTATTTGTTTCTGGATTTGCGTAAGATGTTGTTCTTCCAACAGTGTAAGCCCCATCTTCCATGGCATAAACTGAAACAGGAAGGGCTGCTAATACAACAGCTAGCCCTACCCCTAAAATAGTTTCTTTCCACTTCTTCATACTTATCTCGCCTGTTTCTTTCTGTAAACCACTACCACACCTGCTACTGCTGATAAAAGCATAGTAATTAAAAATGCTGAAGAGTTATTGTAATCTCCTGTCTTTGGTGCATTTGAAGCTCCGTAACTACTTTGAGCTGATGGCTTTGTTACTTGAACAGAAGAAACTTGTTTTAATGCCGAATAGTTAATGCGAAGTCTTGCATCAATATCTTGATTTCCCATAATAGCTACATGTGGATTTACTTTTACTTTAATAAATTCATTTGTATTTGGTAATGTAAATGAGAAGCATACTGGATTTCCTTTTGCATCTCTTTTCTCCACTCTTGCATTCGCATAACTTCCATTTACTCCTGCTATTTTCAATTCTTGAAGACTCGCTTCAATATTTCCAAGTTTCATTGATTTTGTGTAAATATACATTGTCTTCACACCATTTTTAACAACAATTCTTGCCGTATTATTTAAAGATTGTGCTGCCATAGAAGGCTGATTATTTGTAGCATGCCATAACCATACTGGCACTTCATAAGTTCCATCTTTTAAGTTGTTTTTATCTAATACTGTATTACCTGTATTTGGTTTTGTATTGTGATTTGTATTATTGTTTGTATTATTGTTTGTGTTATTGTTTGTACCATTGTTAGAAGCTGGTCTCTTTTTCAATCCTTTAACCGCAGCTTCAATATCTGCTGCCATCTGATTTACTTTATCTTGTTCATTTTCTTTCAATCCACGAACAACTGCCTGTAATGCGTCCTGAAGTGTCTTCACTGTTCCCTCTGTATATTGTGTTAAATCTTTTGGAACTGATGCAATTGCTATATCTACTTTGCTGTAATCAGCATCTGCTAATTCCTGTGCTAATTCTAATTTCGCTCTTAAATCTTTTAACGAAGCAATCATTTCTCTTACTTCTGTTGCAGATGCTTTTCCACTTGCAAGTAAATTATTTGCTTCTTTTCTTTTTGCATCAAATGCATTCCAAGACTCTTCTGTATATTCTTCTTTTTTCAACTGCTCATAAGATTGCAACAATGTTTTTAGTTCAGTTGTATCCAGTTGCGCTTTTGAAAAATCCAATGTCATTGTTACTTCTGTAAGTTTTGGTTTCCCGCCACCCATTAAATTATTCATAAAATCTACTGTAATATTAAATTTGCATTCTCCTTTATCAGAAGGCTTGATTGGGAATTTTATTGTTTTAGGCACTTCAATATTTTCAATTTTTGATGGATCTCCAAATGTAGTTGAAGATTGTTCCGTTTTATAAGATAAATATTCTGCTCCTTCTACAGTCAAAATATTTGCATGATATTTTCCCATCATATCAACAACCATATGTTTATTTTCAACAACAGCTGTCATATTTCCACTTTCATCTACATTTACATTGGCACCGTCCCCAAACGCTTTATTAAACGCTGTATTTACAGCATCAATTGGTGCCTTACTTTTTAAAGATGTAATTGGAACTACATATTTCCCTGCTCCTAATTTGTCAGCAGCCTCCACTACTGGCACCTGTGTTAAACTAAATGCACAAACTGCAGCCATTGCAAGCGCAGCTACTCTTTTTGCCATTAATTGTATGGTCTTGTTTTTCATATTAATATCCTCCTCCTTATTTAAGTTGCTTCGAACTATTTTACATTAGTTTCTACTAACCCTTAGGCATTAAAAAAGCAACCGAAATTGCTGACTAAACTGTATCATAATTTTTTTAAAAATAAAAATCCTTTTTTGTTGCAAGATGCATTTATTTTTCTTTTTTTCTCTTCCTTCTGTGCAATATAAATATTTTTCCTTTTGTTGCAATCAGCAACTTTTTACGCTATATACATCGTAAACAAAAGTGTTTCTTTCTCATTTCCATGATAGATTTGTATCCATATCTTTCCAAATAATATCCTTCCCTTACCATCTGCCATACTTTGAAATCGAACATAATTTGCTTTAAAAGATAATAATCGTCCCTGCCTTTCCATATCTCTCCATTCTCTTCCATCCCAATATTGAAAACGATATTGTCTATGTTCAGTGAGCATCTGAAGAAACACTTTTCCGTTTTTGTTTTGAACATTTAGGACGCATGGATCAACAAACTCCTCATTCCATATGGAGATTTCTCTTTCCAACTTTAATTCCTTTTGAAAAATGGTGAACGGAATTGGATAATTACCGTCTGGATACCTACCGCTTAGATAATCTCCGTCAAATTCCATTCCCTCTCTAAAGCTAAATTTCACCCGTTTCGTAACTTCTTCTTTTTTCAGTGCTTCTAAAGTTTCTTCTTTGCAGTATGCTACAATAGTAGCTGCATCTTCTCTTGCTACTTCTTGAGAAATGCCCTTTTCTAAAAGATGGTTGATAATCATTTCCACTTTCTGACTATATTCATTCGCTTTTGCTTTTCCTTTTCTAGTCAAAATTGGTTTCCTTCTATCACTTTTATCTAAGAGACCTTCTTTTTCCAAAGTAGACAATATACGACTAACTGCATACTTTTCCACTCCCAATGTTATTGCTAGGTTGGTCACATTCCACTGTTCTTTTTCATTGTGAAAACAAATCAATACCTTTACTTTCAATACATCCATATTTTCTTCCTCTAAAAGTGTTCTTATTCTATTGTAAATTTTTAGTAATCTCCTAAACGATAACAAATTCCTATTTATTTGTCAATTCAACATATTTTTCTTGTCTATAATACATTCAAGTAATATAATAATGGTGGAATATGAAAAGAATATGAGGTAATTAATCATGATAAAACTAGTCGCAAGTGACATTGACGGAACACTATTAAAATATGGTGAACATAAATTAAATCCAGAATTATTTGACATTATACGTCAGTTAAAAAAGCAGGGCATTCATTTTATTGCTGCAAGTGGAAGACAATATGCAAGTCTCCGAAAACTTTTCGAACCAATAAAAGATGAAATTTCTTATATCACAGAGAATGGTTCTCTCTGTATACACGAGGGTAAAGTGATTAGTCGCGGCACAATTGATCGTGAATTAGGTTTACGTATTTTTGAAGAAATCAAAAATAGAGAACATTGCGATGCTGTTCTATCCTGCGAAGATTCGTGTTATATTGAATCAAAAGACAGTGAATTCCTACGTCATCTCGAAGAAGATATGGGAAATAAAGTAACATGTGTAGATGATTTATCCTCCGTTACTTCCCCATTTTTAAAAATTGCTATTTTTGATAATGCAACACCAGAGGAAACTTTCTTACATTTCCGTCAAAAATTTAAATCTGACATTAAAGTTGTAACTTCAGGAAATGAATGGGTTGATTTCATCTCTCCAGAAGCAAATAAAGGAAGTGCTCTCCAAGTTTTCCTAGACTATTTTCACCTTGTTCCAGCAGAAACAATGGCATTTGGTGATCAACACAATGACATTGAAATGTTACATCTTGCAGGTGAAGGGTACGCTATGTCAAACGCTGCTCCGGGTGTAGCTTCCCATTCTACTTATGTTACAGATTCAGTCATTGACACATTAAGAGAATTGTTAGTATAACAACAAAAGGGTATCTCTAGGATACCCTTTTTCCAATCTATTCTATATTCAATAACTCCGAAAAATCTTTGATTTTCCATTCACTTTCAGGCACATCTCCAAATCCATATTCAGCAAGAATAAAGGGAATTCCAGCTTGACAAGAAGCTTCATAATCTCCTCGAATATCCCCCACATAACAGGCGCTTTTAGAGTGGTTTCTTTCCATAATCAAACGAATATTTTCTCCTTTTCCTTTTCCTGTGTTTCCAAAACATTCAATATCCATCACATATTCCGTCAAATTTGTTTTCTTTAAAAACATTTCAATGTATCCCGACTGACAATTACTTACAATAAAAACTCTATGTGTTTTTGACAATTTTATAATTGTTTCTTTCACATTTGGATACAAGATATTACAATCATCATTTTCTAAATCCGCATGCTCATATCGACAACAAAGTTCCATTACCTTTTCTTTTTTGTCTTCTGAACACCCTTCTAAAACAACATCTGCAATCTCTTTCATTGTTCGACCAAACAATGTTTTTAACTGTTCCGCTGTCACTTCAATCTGTGTAATTCCTGTATCTTGAATTGCCCTATTCCATGATTTCGCAACCAACTCCGTAGAATCCCATAAAGTTCCATCCACATCTAAAATAATACTTTCTGCTTGCATTTTGTCACCTATATTTCTCTCGTATATTTTTTCAACCATTGTTTCTCTTCTTCATTTAAATATGGAGAAACTTTTTCATATACTGTTTTATGATACGCATTCAAATAGCCTCTATATTCTTCTGTCAGCATTTCTGGCTTAATTGCATCTAAATCAAACGGGATATATGTGATTGTTTCTAAATACATAAATTGTCCATATTCATTTTTTTCACCTTTACGCACAAGTACCTCATTTTCTAAACGAACCCCATGTGAACCTTCAATATAAACCCCAGGCTCGACTGTAAGTATCATGCCTTCTTGTAAAACTGCTGTATTTCCTTCGCGGTATTTGGATTGAAAATTTGCAGGATCTTCATGAATATTTAATAAATACCCCATTCCATGACCTGTTCCATGATTATAATCTTTATTTCTTTCCCACAATGGTTTTCTCGCTAAAATATCTAAATTAACCCCTGTACATCCTTCCATAAATTTTGCATTTGATAACTCTAAATTACACATAGCCACAACAGTGAAATCTTCTTTCACGTTTTCTGGTATTTCTCCTAAAGCATATGCCCTTGTAATATCTGTTGAGCCTTCATAAAATCCTGCACCTGTATCCGTCAAGAAAATATTTCCTTTTTTCAATTGTACATCTGTTTCAGGCGAAGATGTATAATGGCAAAGTGCAGCATGCTCTCCATACGAAGAAATCGGTTCAAAACTTGGTCGAATAAAGTTTCCCATCTCCGCACGAAATTCATCTAACTTATCAGAGGCACTCATTTCTGTAATAGTTATTTTTCCAACATTTTCTTTTAACCATTTCATAAATTTGATATGAGCAATACTATCTTTTATTTGTGCTACACGAATATTTCCCACTTCTGTCGAATTTTTCATTGCCTTAAATAGCACTTCCGGATTTCTCTTTTCTATCTTTTTTATGCTGTCGGAAATATTACTATAAATTGCATAATTTAAACACATTGGATCAATTAAAATAGTTTCTTTCACATCAATTTGTTTCACATCTTCATAAATAGCATTATATTCATGTAAAACAATACCATCTGCTTTCATACTCTCTTTTATTTCATCACTTAATTTTGCTTCATCAATATATAAGTGCATTTCATTCATGGTAATAATTGCATAGGAAAGAACAAGAGGGAAAAATTCAATATCATTTCCACGTATGTTCAAAGTCCAACAAATATCATCTAACGTGGTTAAAATATGCATAGTTGCACCATGTTCTCTCATCACTTCTCTAATTCGATATAATTTACTCTTTGCAGATTCTCCTGCATACTTTTCTTCTAAAACAAAAACTGGCTCTTTAGAAAGAGAGGGTCTATTTTCCCAAATTTCCCCAATCAAATCTATATCATACACAATTTTCCCCTGTTTATTTTCTACTATTTTGGAATATTTTTGTCCATTTCCCATCGAAACAACTCTACCATCAAAACCAAGAGTTTGTCCGTTTTGTAATGCTTCTTCCAAATATGCATCTAAAGTAGGCACGTTCTTTTGTCCCATCTTCATCAGCTGAATCTCTGTGCCTTTTAACTGTTCTGCTGCTTGAATAAAATATCTTCCATCTACCCATAAGCGTGCTTCCTCTAAAGTAATTACCGCTGTTCCAGCAGAACCACTAAATCCTGTAATAAATTTTCTTGCTTTGAAATATTCTCCCACATATTCACTTTGGTGAAAATCTGCTGTCGGTACAATATACATATCAATACTGTGATTTTTCATCTGTTTTCTCAACATTAAAATTCTTTCTTGTATACCCATCTTCTCTCCTCCTATTAACCAAAACATAAGTATAGAAAAAGCCACTACACTTTCGTGTTGCAGCTTTTTCCATTGTCATTATTTCATATCTCTTAAGAATGCCTTATACCCTTTATAACCTTCATAAATATCTGCCTTACTTGCAATCTCCCATGGGGCATGCATAGATAATACTGCCATTCCACTATCAATAACATTCATTCCATAATCTGCCATGATGTAAGCAATTGTTCCACCCCCACCAAAGTCAACCTTTCCTAACTCTGCTGTTTGGAAACCAATCTCATTATCATCAAATACTTTGCGTATTTTTGCAATATACTCAGCATTTGCATCACTTGATCCGCTTTTTCCTCTTGCTCCTGTATATTTATTTAAGCAAAGTCCACGTCCAAAATATGCCGTATTTTTCTTCTCAAATGCATTTGCAAACATCGGGTCATAAGCCGCACTAACATCAGATGAAAGCATGTATGAATTCTGAAGAGCACGTCTTACTTTCAATGAAGATTCTCCAACTGTTAGTGCAACTAATTCCGCCACTGCATTTTCAAAGAATTTTGATTCCATACCTGTTGCTCCAACACTTCCAATTTCTTCCTTATCCACTAATAAGCAACAACTTGTTCTTTCAGGATTATCTACTTCTAACATAGCAAATAAAGACGTGAATGCACAGATTCTATCATCATGTCCATATCCCATAATCATACTTCTGTCAAATCCGCAGTCTCTTGCCTTTCCAGCAGGAACAATTTCTAATTCAGCAGATAAAAAATCTTCTTCCTCGATTTCATAGTTATCTTTTAAGAATGAGAGAATTGTTGCTTTTACTAACTCTTTCTCTTCTTTGTCATCTGTTGTAAGTGGTTTAGAACCAACTAAAACATCCAGTCCCTCTCCTTCAATTACAACACTCGCTTTCTTATCCATCTGCTCACCTGCAAGATGAATTAAAAGATCAGAAATAACAAGTACAGGATCTTCTTCTTTCTCTCCGATTACAATATCAACTGTTGTTCCATCTTTTTTAGCAACTGTTCCATGAATTGCTAGTGGGATAGAAACCCATTGATATTTTTTGATACCACCATAATAATGTGTATCTAAATATGCTAAATCTGTATCTTCGTAAAGTGGATTCTGTTTGATATCAATTCTTGGTGAATCTACATGAGCCCCAAGAATATTCATTCCTTCTTCTAATGGTCTCTGCCCAATTTGAAATAAAGCTAATGCTTTTCCCATCTGATTTACATATACTTTATCTCCTGCTTTTAATTCTGTATTTTCAACAATACACTCTTCCAGATTGCGATAGCCTTGTTCTTCTGCCATAGAAACAGCAAGACTTACACATTCTCTTTCTGTTTTTCCTGCATCAAGACAAGTTTTGTATCTTTTGCTAACATTCTCTACTTCATTTAACTGTTCTGTAGTATACTGTTTCCACATATTTTTTCTTTCCATAGCGTATTCTCCTTACTTCAATTTAATTCTCTGTCATTATATCGCTTTAAACAGCAAAAGTCAATTAGAAAAAGAAATGTGGCATTTGAGTTTCAAATGCCACATCTTTTTTAACTTAAATCAATTACGGAAACCGGACAATTGTCTTTCGCATTTTCTGCTGCTTCCATTGTTTCTTCAGTTATATCAGCATACGCTTCTGCCACTCCTTCATCAGTAAACTGAAAAACTTCTGGGCAAAGACTTACACACATTCCGCAGGCAATACAGCCTTCATTTACTTTTGCTTTCATCAGTGCTCCTCCTACTTTTTTATTTAGAATTCCCACTTTTTCTTATTTTATAAATATTTTCTCTTTTTTGCAAAGAAAATACTTCCTCCTGCTACAACTATTAACGCTAGCCATAAACCAATTGGAGTTTCATCTGCTGTTTTTGGTGGTTTTGTTCCATTTGGTTTATTATTGCCGTTACCATTTCCACTCTGGTTTCCATTATCGTTTCCGTCTTCATTTCCACCCTGGTTTCCATTATTGTTTCCGTCTTCATTTCCACCCTGGTTTCCATTATCGTTTCCGTCTTCATTTCCACCCTGATTTCCATTATCGTTTCCGTCTTCAGTAAGAACAAGTCCGTCTGCTGCTGCATTTAATCCATCAAGAGTATCTTTAATTTGTTTTTCTGTTGCGTTTTTATTTGCTAAAACTTTTTTAGCACCATTCAACGCATCTTCAAATATTTCCCATGATCCTTCTGTATAGTCTTTTTTGTCATATGCGTTATACTTCTCAACTGCTTTTCTTAATTCTGCTTTTATGTCATCTGTAGGTTCATCACCTTTAGGCTCAAGAACAACAGTCATCATTGCTTTTCTTAACTCTTTTTTCATTATTTCTACATCATTAGCATTAGGATTTTTTGAATTAGCAAGTTCTTCTGCTTCTGAAATTTTATTCTGTAATTCAGACCATGATTCTTCTGTATAGCCTTCATTTTTCATCGCTTGTGCTTCTTTAATTAATGTCTTTAATCCATCAACATCTGCTGTTGCATCTGCTCGATGAATTAAAAATTCTGCTGCTGAACCAAAGTTTCCAACAGACTCATTGTAAATAACACGGATGTGTTTTGTTGTAATATCTTTACCAAAATCAATCACTTTCTCTTTTCCGTCATTTGCAAGAGTTCCTGTTATAACTGTTTCATAGTTCTTTCCATCATTGCTTGCCTTAATTTCATAACTTGTCAGATTTCCGTTTCCACCATTTAGACGTGGAGTGTATGTCAATGCGTTTACCTTAGTAACTTCTGTCATCTCAAAGCTAATCCAATGGTGATTTCCCGCACATTTATCTTCTCCACTATAATTTGTATGCCAGATTGTATTTTTATTTCCGTCAATAGCTTTATCCGGTCCTTCATTACCATTTTTTGAACAAGCTGTCGCTTCTACTGTTCTATTGTCTACATAATTTACATTGGCTGTTTCATAAATTTTTAATGCTTTTAATGCTTTAGCTAATTCTTTCTCATATCCATCTACAACATCCTGCATAGATACCGGAAGATCATAGCGAATAGTACTGATTACATATTGAAGATTTTCCACTGAATCTTGTGTGAATGCAGATAAATCTTTCGGAATTAATGCTAAGTATTTTTCTATTCTGCTATAATCAGCCTTTTTAAATTCTGAAGAAGAAATTACTTTGTTAATTCTATTTGTTAAATTTTCTATTTCTTCTTTTGTTGGATTAAATTTTGTCAACAACTGTTTTGCTTCTTCTAATAACGGGTTTAATATTTCATTATCTGCTATTTCTGTTGCTGTCCAAATTGCACGATCTAAATCGATTGTAGATGTGTATGTACCTTCTACCGCTGTTCCAACACGAACATCATCTATATAACCTTCAAAAGCCTTTGTTTTACTTCCGATTATGTCAATTGGGAACATTGTCGTTGCAATCATTGGTCTTCCTTCAACCTGTTCACCATCACCAAGAGTATCTTTTAACTTATCGTTTACATATAATTCTACACGATTCTGTTTGTTCTTGATTTCTAATTCTACCCATTCATTTACAGGTAATTCATAATTAAATGAATAATCAAAGTTTTCTCTTGAGAATCCAACTTTTCCTGTTTCTTTCTGTACTGCTTTAATACTTCCGTAACTGCTTTCAAATAAAATCTGTTCATCTGTACTTGCAGAAGTACGTTTTACTTTCACACGAAGGTCGTTTCCAAGTCCTACTGTTCCAACTTCTGTATTCATGTAACTTTCTTTTCCATTTAATTTTAATGCACTCTTACCGTCAATCTTATCAATAGAGGCATTCTTACCTTCTGTAAGGTTATGTTTGTTTGCTGAATAATCAGTCTTATCATTCATTGGATAGTTTACGATAGCGCCTTCTTTGTCTTTTGCTGTTTCATATCCAAAATTTGTCTGTGGAGCGTCACTTATCTGTTTTGATAAGTTAAGTGCTTCATTCATGTTCATATCACCTTTACCCCAAAGTTTTGCGCCGAATAACGCGATTGGTTCATTGATACGATCATATACATCATATTCACTTATACCGTTATTAAGATAGTCTGTCATATCGTTCCATACTGCAAATGCTCCACCAATCATTTGTTCATCACCTGCTGGAATTGTTACTCCACCGATTGTATTAATTGCAAGATCATACAATGTACTATTGTTTAAGTAGTCGTAGTAATATCCTGCATTTGGAACTATATAATAATTACCATCATTACAGTTGATTAAGTCGAAACCTTCTTCGTACATTTTATCCATGTTAGCCCATCCAAAATTCCATAAGTTCATTTGAACGTCTTTACTCTGAACATCTATATTACCTTGGATAGAAGAAAGACTTCCCCAAATACGTGCTGTACGTCCACTATCTTTTACGTAACTAAGCATATCATTCGCAAATCTTCTGTAAGCATTTCCGTCTGCAGTATATTCATCAGCACCTATATGTACAGTTGTTTGTTTATCAAATACAGGGTTTGTCAAATCTTTTCCCATATATTCATTAAAAATACTTTTAACAAATGACAAACTATCATCATATTTGTTAATTAAATTTAAGTGGTCATTCTGTCTTCCACTTGTACCATGTCTGAGATCTGGTCTTACTTTTGTTAATGCAAGTGAATGTGCTGGTACATCAATTTCCGGAACAATATTTACCCCGTATGTTCTCGCTTCTTTGATAAAACTTCTAAATTCATTTTTCGTATAGAACACATCTTTACTTGTTAAGTCGGCCTTGTTCTTTCCACCATTACCGCCTTCTTTAATATCAGATTCCAAACGAAAACCAGAATATGCTTTCATTGGGTCTTTTACATTTTCTAATCCGATTAAGTTATCATTTAAATGTATCTGGAAGTCATTCATTTTATACCATGACATTTCCTTCATTGTTTGCTGAAGGTAATCCATTGTAAATGTTTTTCTTCCTACGTCCAAGATAAATCCACGCACTTCATATAAGGGATAATCTCTTGTCTGTCCCTTTGGAATACTGCCTGTTAATTTTAAACTTTGTAAAATTGTTCTTGTCGCCCAGAAAGCACCTGTTGTTGTTTCTGCCTCAACAGCCACTTTATCTGTGATGCTCATTAAGTAGCCTTCTTTTTGAAGACCTTTTGTTTTATCCGTTGTTAATGCAAAATAGAAATCACCCGCTTTTGCTTCGCCTATCAAAACACTAATGTCTTTTCCTGTAATTTCTTTATAGTCTTTTGCAAAAGCATCCGCCATATCCTTTAAAGTATTATTTTGAATAACAATACGACTTTGTGCAGTAGGAGCAAACGTTCCTGTAGCCCCTTTCCATTCACGTAATTCCGGAAGTACTTTTGGTGCTTTGTTATCTCCAGCTTCTTTTGCTAATTTACCAGGGATAACAACATTTCTTTCTTCAAACATATAATTTTTGCTATTTTTCTTATCAGTAAGTTTGAAAGAAACTTTTACTACTTTATCTACAAGTGGCTGATAAATTTCTAATTTCGGTCCAACTATCTGTTCATAGTCTGTCCCATTATATTCTATTGTATAGTCTTCTGATTTTGGCAAAGTTATCTCTAACTTTTCGTCTGTTCTTTCAGGTGTTTTAATCTGAATCTCTTTTGCTAACTCACCCATACCTACTTTCGGTTCTCCACCGTATACTTCCATCTCATAAACAGAAATAGTTTGCCATGTTGCACCACCATCAAGATCTTCTGCAGTAAACTTATCAATCATTAGGCGAACATAACGAGCTCGTTCTTTATTGTTCAATACAATTTTTTCTGTTTTGCTTGCTGGATGTTCGGACATTACTTTTACATCTTTCCAGTCACTGTCTTTCATAGGATTGCTTAATGTTGTTGCTGTTTGGATGCGGTAATTTTGCGCTTTTCTTGTCTCCCAAAAGAGTTTAATGGTTTTGACATCTTTTACAGAACCCAAATCCACATAAATCCAGTGTGGATTTAAATTTACTGCACTTGACCATCTTGTATTTTTTGCATCTCCATCAAACGCCTTATTTGCTGCCAAATTACTACTGTTATCTTCTACTGAATCTGCAACTGCAGTTTTCCCACGTGCTACATTTTCCTGTGGATCTTGTGTTTCTTCAGGAGGTGTTATGCCATCTGTCATTTTCACTTTAAAGTCACAACAACTTACGTTTGGATAATTGCTTACTTTTTTTATTTTTAGTTTAACATAACGTCCTTCTACTGCATTCTCCAACTGTACTTCTGTTTTTCTAGTTGTGTTTCCTGTTTTGGTTACGACAGGTTCTCCCCAATTTTCTGTACTGTCTGAAACATAAATTTCAAAATCTGTAGCATACTCTGTCTCACTTTCCCAAATCATTGAAAAATAGTTCATACTTTTCTTTGCGCCTAAATCAACATATGCCCACTGTTCTGGTTTTGCTTCTGCTGACCAACGACTATTCTCGTCTGCATCTGTTAAGTTAGATTTTGGAAAATTTGCATGTTCTGAACTTGCAGTCACTGTCTTATTCAGAGCTAAATTATCATTTGCTTTTGGTAATTTTGTTTCAGCAAAGATTGTCACATTCCCTGTAACAGCCAATGACATACTTAATGCTAAGGCGAGTATCTTTTTCTTCCACTTTTTCATTTTTTATCCTTCCTTTCCCATTTTTAGCTGTATTTTTATAAAATTCCTGCTAGTTAAAATACTATCCAATTTTATATTAAATGTACACCTTTTTCTTATATTATACAATTTTTTTATATTCTATATTTTTATTCATAGATTTTACTAAAAAGGAGTTATTTTTAGAAGTCTACACTAAATTTAAATTGATTTACTTTATAATATGTAACAAATGCTGCATCACAAGTGTCACCGCTATAATTCCAACCCAGCATGACATTCCAAGTAAAATTGGGCGTCCTCCACTTTTTACTAATTTAACAATATCCGTATTAAACCCGATTGCTCCCATTGCCATAATAATGAAAAATTTAGATAATTCCTTCAATGGATTAAATACTGCTACTGGTACACCCATTGATACAGCAACTGTTGTAACTAAACTTGCCCCTATGAAAAACAAAATAAAAAATGGAAATACTTTTTTTAATGATACTTTTCCTCCGCTTTGCTCTTCTGCTTTTCTTGCTTGTACACAAGCTAACACAAGTGTAATCGGAATAATTGCTAATGTTCTTGTTAATTTTACTGTTACTGCTTTATCTAATGTCTGACTTCCCAATTGATACATACTATCCCATGTGGATGCTGCAGCTGTAACAGATGATGTGTCATTTACCGCTGTTCCCGCAAAAATCCCAAAAGCTTCTCCTGATGTAGTAGAAAATCCAAGTTTAGTTCCAAGAATTGGGAAAATTAATGCTGCTAAAACATTAAATAAAAATATAACTGAAATTGCCTGTGCAACCTCTTCTTCCTCCGCATCAATAACAGGAGCTGTTGCTGCAATTGCAGATCCTCCACATATAGATGACCCTACACCTATTAATGTTGAAATCTTTTCAGGCATATGTAATGCTTTATGCAATATATAGGAAAGAAGCAAAGAAGTACTAATTGTACAAATAATAATCGGTAATGATTGTTTCCCTGTTTGCATCACTACTTTCAAATTCATTCCAAATCCTAATAATACAACTGCATACTGCAGTATTTTCTTTGATGTGAATTTTACTCCAGATTCAAATGCGCCTTTATCTTTGACCAAAATTGCCAAAATCATTCCTATTATTATAGCAAATACAGGACCCCCTATAATCGCAAATTGTTTTCCTAATATACTTGAAGGTACTGCTACTATAATACACAATAGCAATCCTTTCCAACTTTTTTTTATAAACTCCATTTTTCTCTCTTCTCCTTGCTATTTCGCTAAATGTACTCCTGCTATTGTTCCATCAGCAACTGCTGTAGATACCTGCCTTACTTGTTTTACTCGTATATCCCCTACTGCATAAACTCCTTCTATCTCTGTCTCCATATTTTCATCTACAGGAATAAAACCATTTTCTAATTGCAATTCAGAATATAACTCTGTATTCGGAGTTGTTCCTGCATAAACAAAAATACCACAACCAGCGTCAGGGATTGTTTCTATTGCACCTGTTTTTTCATCTGAAATTTCTA
>JAHHTN010000069.1 GCA_020024645.1 Faecalimonas sp. | reverse complement strand
TTATATAACACTTGAAATAAAAAATGTCAACACTATTCTTAAAAAAAATAAAAAAAAAAATGCGAGTTGACAAAAAGAAATGAGAATATATAATGAAATACAGAGAAAGGTTCTAAAAAAAACTATTCTAAAAAGAACTATAAAGGATGGAGGATTATGCGAAGGATATCAGATATACTTATAATGATTCGAGGTTTAGATAAATTAAATAATAAATGCTTAGAACCAGTAAGAAAAAAATATGCACTTTCTCAAATAGAAGTGATTATCATGGGATTTTTACATAATAATCCAGAAAAGGATACAGTAGGAGATATTTCTTCTTGGCGAATGCTTCCAAAAGGGAATGTATCTCAAGGAGTAGAGTCTCTTATTCAGAAAGGATTTCTTCAGCGCTTTCCAGATAAGATGGATAGGAGAAAAATGCATCTTTGCATTACTGAAAAGGCAGATGAGATGATTGTTGGAATTGACAAAGCAAGAAATGTATATAATAAGCAAATTTTTAATGGACTTTCGGAAGAGGAAAAGAAAATGTACTTTCGGATAAACGAAAAAATCTTAGAAAATGTTTTTGAAGGCCTAGAAAGGTAAGGAAAAAATGAAAGATAATAAAGAGTTTTTAGGGAAAGAGCCAATTGGGAAATTGCTCATGAAATTAGCACTTCCTACGGTAACAGCACAGATTATCAATATGCTTTATAATATTGTAGATAGAATTTACATCGGACATATTCAAGATGTGGGGGCGTTGGCGCTAACAGGTGTTGGGGTGTGTATGCCACTCATTATGATTGTAACTGCATTTGCAGCTTTAGTTAGTAACGGTGGTGCTCCGAGAGCCACTATTTTTATGGGAAAAGGAGATCAAGAGTCAGCAGAAAAAACATTAGGGAATTGTTTTTCGCTACAAATTGTAATTTCCATAGTATTGACACTGATACTTTTCATCTTCAACAGACAATTTTTAATGGCATTTGGTGCTAGTGAAAATACAATTGAATATGGTGTTAACTATATGAATATATATGCTATCGGTACAATTTTTGTACAGTTAACTCTAGGGATGAATGCTTTTATCACTGCACAGGGATTTGCTAAGATAGGAATGTTGTCTGTGTTGATCGGAGCGATTTCTAATATTATATTGGATCCGATTTTTATTTTTGGATTTGGTTTAGGTGTTAGAGGAGCAGCGTTTGCAACAGTTCTTTCACAGGCATTATCGTGTATTTGGGTATTACAATTTTTATTTGGGAAGAAAACGATTTTAAAAATCAAAAAATGTTATATGAAGTTGGAAAAACAAATTATTCTACCAAGTTTAGCGTTAGGTCTTGCTGTATTTATTATGCAATCAAGCGAGAGTGTGATTTCTGTTTGCTTTAATTCTTCTCTATTAAAATATGGAGGTGATGTTGCGGTAGGTGCGATGACGATTTTAACAAGTGTAATGCAGTTTGCAATGTTACCACTTCAAGGACTTGGACAGGGAGCACAACCGATTATTAGTTATAATTATGGAGCGAAAAATGTAGAACGTGTAAAATCGGCATACAAATTGTTATTAAAAATTAGTTTGGCTTATGCCGGAGTATTATGGGCATTGATAATGGTTTTCCCACAAATTTTTGCAAACTTATTTACATCAGATTTGGGATTACTTAACTTTACAAGTACAGCACTTCGTGTATATTTAGCTGCATTATTTATGTTTGGTATTCAAATGGCATGTCAAATGACATTTAATTCATTGGGAAATGCCAAGGCTTCTATTGCAGTAGCTGTAATGAGAAAATTTGTTTTATTGATTCCATTAATTTACATTATGCCTCATTTGTATACGTCGGATAAAACGATAGCTGTTTATATGGCTGAGCCAATTGCGGATATTTTAGCGGTAACATTTACAGCGATTTTATTTGCTTTCCAATTTAAAAAAGTTTTAAAAGAAATTTCATAAAAGTGTCAAAAGAAAATTTCATTCATATATTACTAACGGAGGTGAGTAGTATGAATGGAATTTTTTTGGCTTTTCTTGGGGGATTAATTACATTTTCGGTTACGACTTTAGGTGCAGCAGGCATTTTTTGCGTAAAAAAACAGATAAGTGATAAGTGGCAGAATGGATTCTTGGGATTTGCAGGTGGTGTTATGATTGCGGCATCTGTATGGTCATTATTATTGCCAGGAATTGATTTTGCAGAAGAAAATGGACAGATTGGTTGGTTAGTTATTACCGTAGGGTTTGTTCTTGGAGTGATAATACTTTTATTAGCAGATTTTTTTCTGCATAAGTGGTACAAAAAGCAGAGGGAAAAGCCGGTTACATTAAGACAGAGTACATCTATGCTTGTTTTAGCTATAACTGTTCATAATATTCCTGAAGGAATGTCTGTAGGGCTTGCTTTCGCTTTGGCAGCACAAAATAAAGAAAATATAGCATTGATGTCAGGTGCAATTGCGTTGACAATCGGTATTGCTATTCAAAATTTTCCAGAGGGAACAGCGGTTTCGCTTCCGCTTATGAAGGAGGGAATGTCAAAGAAAAAGGCATTCTTAATAGGAAGTATGACAGGGATTGTAGAACCAATCTTTTCTGTTTTGGCAGCAACTTTTGCAAGTATGACAAAATCGTCTATTGCTATATTTTTAGCTTTTGCAGCAGGCGCAATGATTTATGTGGTTGTAGAAGAGTTGATTCCAGAGGCGCATATGGACACGAATAGTAAGGAGGGAAAAGAAGGTACGATTGGATTTATTGTAGGATTTCTGGTAATGATGATATTAGATGTGGCATTGGGATAAAAAAGACTTTATAATGTGATTAAAGATAAATAGGGAAAGAAGGAAGTACGATGTTAGCATATGTTTACGAGGATAAAGGGAAATTTAGTATAAAAGAAAGGGAAAAACCTAGTATAGTAAATGCTACAGATGCGATTGTTCGTGTTACATTATCCAGTATTTGTTCTAGTGATATCCATATAAAACATGGAGCGGTTCCAAAGGCAGTAAAGGGTGTTACTGTAGGACATGAAATGGTTGGCGTAGTGGAGGAAGTTGGAACAGAAGTAAAGAAGGTGAAAGTTGGTGATCGAGTAACAGTTAATGTGGAAACTTTCTGTGGAGAATGTTACTTTTGTAAGAAAGGATTTGTGAATAATTGCACAGATAAGCATGGTGGGTGGGCATTAGGTTGTCGAATAAATGGAGGGCAAGCTGAATATGTTCGTGTACCTTTTGCTGAGCAGGGCTTAAATAAAATTCTTGATACAGTTACAGATGAAGAGGCGTTGTTTGTAGGAGATGTATTAGCAACTGGCTATTGGGCAACAAGGATTTCGGAAATAGAAGATGAAGATACGGTTGTTATTATTGGTGGTGGACCAACAGGAATTTGTACATTGCTTTGTGTAATGCTGAAACATCCGAAAAAAATTATTTTATGTGAAACAAATGAAGAGAGAGTGGAATTTATTAAGAATCAATACCCAAATGTATTGGTTGTTAATCCAAAGGAAATAGATGTAGAAACCTTTGTAAAGGAAAATAGTGCTCATGGAGGTGCTGACAAAGTTTTAGAAATTGCGGGAAGTTCGGAAACATTTGAATTAGCATGGAAAATTGCACGTCCAAATGGAATTGTTACGATTGTTGCTCTTTATGAAGAAGCACAAAGACTTCCGTTACCACAAATGTATGGGAAAAACTTGATTTTTAAAACAGGGGGAGTAGATGGTTGTGATTGTGATGAAATTTTGAAATTGATTGCGGAGAAAAAAATAGATACAACACCATTAATTACTCATACATTTCCGTTGAAAGAGATTGAAAAAGCATATGATATTTTTGAAAATAGAAAAGAACATGTGATGAAAGTAGCGATAAGACCGTAGAGGATTCAGCAAATGATAGTTGCTTAAACTTGAAAAATGCTATTCTGCTCACTTAAAAAACTGAGTGGGAATAGCATTTTAAAATAGATTCTATTTACAAAAACAAAGAAGTTAATGTTTCAAAAAAAGTAGGATAAGAAATATCAATACAATGGCTATCTTTGATTTCGGTTTCTCCGTCAGCAACAAGTCCTGCGATAGAGAAAGCCATTGCAATTCTATGGTCTAGAAAACTGTCTATTTTTGCACCAGATAAATATCCTTTTCCAGTAATAATCATTCCGTCTTCTGTAGGGATAACATCTCCATTCATTTCTTTTAGATTCTTACATACAGTTTCAATGCGATTTGTTTCTTTTACTTTTAACTCCTCAGCGTTTCTGATTGTAGTAGTTCCATCGGCAAAGGCAGCGAGAATAGCAATAATTGGTATTTCATCAATTAAAGTTGGGATAATAGAGCCTTCTATTACTATTCCGTGTAAGTGGCTTGTTTTTACAAGTAAATCAGCTACAGGTTCACCACTTACGGTTTTTTTGTTTAAGAAGGTAATATCTCCACCCATGTTTTGACATACAGTTAAAATGCCTGCTCGAGTTGGATTGATGCCAACATTTTCAATAAGTATTTCCGAGTTAGGAACTAGAAGTCCTGCTGCAATAAAATACGCAGCAGAAGAAATATCTCCAGGCACAATGATGCGTTGTCCTTCTAATTTTGGCTCGGGTTCAATAGAAACTGTAGGAAAACTTGTATTTGTGTGTAAAAAGCTATTCAGTTTAGCACCAAATCCTTGTAGCATTAATTCTGTATGGTTGCGAGATAATATAGGTTCAGTTACGGAAGTTACCTCATCAGCATATAATCCAGCAAGTAAAATGGCAGATTTAACTTGTGCAGAAGCTACTTTTGAATGATAGTGAATACCGTGCAAAGCAGATGGAGATATACGAAGTGGTGCACAGTCATTGTTGTAAATACTTTTTATTTTTCCGCCCATAAGGGAAAGCGGAGTTATAATTCTTCCCATTGGTCTTGTGTTTAAAGAACTATCTCCAGAGAGAGTAGTTTCAAAGTTTTGCCCTAGGAGAATACCAGAAATAAGTCTTGTTGTTGTTCCACTATTTTTCGTATCTAAAATAGAAGTAGGAGAAGAAAGACCGTGTAAGCCTTTTCCGTGTACAAGAATTTTTTTAGGAGAATTTTCAATTTCAACCCCCATATTTCTAAAGCAATCAATGGTGGCAAGACAATCTGCACCTTGTAGAAAATTTGTGATTTCTGTTGTACCATTAGCAATTGAACCAAACATAACAGCACGGTGCGAAATAGATTTATCACCTGGAATACGTATTGTTCCGCGAAGTCCGACGTGTTTTTTAATAATCATATAAAAATCCTTTCTAATTAAAAATCAATTATCGTTTATATACGGTATATCTATGCTTTTCTAAAAGTTCCATTGCATTTAAAGAAGAAGCTTCATCGTAAAATTCCATTCGAAGAACACCTTCTTCAAATTCACGATTATGTACAATTCCAATATTTTTTAAGTTAATATGGTTTGATGCTAAAATTGTAGCGACAGTGGCAATTCCACCTGTTTCATCTAAAATATCGCAGTAGATAGCAAAAACTTTCTTAATAGGTCCAGCTGATAAATCAGGAACGGAGTCTCGATAGTTTTTTGCACGGAAAAATAGGTCGTACAATTTATCTTCTTCTTTTTTCTCTACAGAAGACTGGATTTGTTGTAGAGAATTTATATATTTTCCAAGAATAGAGGAAATATTTTCTTTGTTCTGAATACAGATATGTTGCCACATTGTAGGAGAAGAGGAGGCTATGCGAGTGATATCTTTAAAACCACCTGCTGCTAGTTGTTTCATAAATTCTTCTTTTGTATCAGCGTTTTTTACAAAATCCACCAAAGTAGATGCAATAATATGTGGTAGATGGCTGATTGCACCAGTGATATAATCATGTTCTTCATAATCCATTTCTACTGGAAGTGCTTTCAGGGATTGAATAAATCTAGTATATTGCAATAATTTTTCTTTGGAAACAGAATGAGAAGGGGTAACAATATAGTAAGCATTTTCAATTAAAATTGCTTTTGCATTGGAATATCCGGTTTTTTCTGAACCAGCCATTGGGTGTCCCCCAATAAAATATTTTTCTAAGTTTAACGCTGTGATTTCTTCATGGATAGAAGTTTTCACACTTCCCACATCTGTTAAAATACAATCATCGTGTAAGTATACTTGTATTTGCTTTAAATAAGCAGTATTAAAAGCCACAGGTGTACATAAAAATATATAGGAACAGTTTTTTAAATTATCGTCTATAGTGTTACAGACAACATCAATTACTGATTCATTCATGGCAAGTGCAAGTGTTTCTCTGTTTTTATCAAAAGCGACTAGTTTCGTTTCGGGATAATAAAGACGAATGGCTTTGGCAATAGATCCGCCGATCAGTCCTAAACCGATAAACCCAATTTTTGTTGGTGTGTACATAGGGAAATCCTCTCTTATCTAAAATGTGTTCTTTTTATTTTAATAGATATGTAAATAGATGTCAACGCTATAACAGTTTAAAGTGAAAAAGTATAGGTCAATTCTATTTGTTGCTGCTTTATTTTGAAATAAGTTTCAATAAGGAGTGCATAATATTATATATTATGGAATACAGATAAAAATATTGTGTAAAATATATAAAAGAGTTGTAAAAAGAATAAAAATTTAGTACAATATATACATTAGAACTAGAAAAATAAGGAGGCACCAACAATGAAAGTTTACAGAACAGACGAGATTAGAAATGTAGTCCTTTTAGGACATGGCGGAAGCGGAAAAACAAGCTTAGTGGAAGCGATGGCTTATGTATCAGGAACAATTAATCGAATGGGAAAAATTAATGATCACAATACAATAAGCGATTTTGATAAAGAAGAGCAGAAACGCGAATTCTCAATCAGCACAACATTGACTCCGATCGAATGGGAAAAAGCAAAAATCAATATTCTTGACACACCGGGATATTTTGACTTTGTAGGTGAAGTAGAAGAAGCGGTAAGTGCAGCGGATGCGGCTGTTATTGTTGTTTCAGGAAAAGCGGGTGTAGAAGTAGGGACGGAAAAAGCATGGGAATTATGTGATAAATATAATTTACCTCGAATGGTATATGTGACGGAGATGGATGTTGACGATGCAAGTTTTCGTGAAGTAGTAAAACAGTTAACAGATAGATATGGAAAAGTAATAGCGCCTCATTTCCAACCGATTCGTGAGAATGAAAAATTAGTAGGATATGTAAATGTTATTAAGAATGCCGGAAGAAGATATACTGGTATAGGGCAAAGAGAAGAATGTGAGATTCCTGAATATTGTCTTCCAAACTTGCAAATTTTAAGAGATGCATTAATGGAAGCGGTAGCAGAGACAAGTGAAGATTTTATGGAACGCTACTTTGCTGGAGAAGAATTTTCTATAGAAGAGATACGTTCTGCTATGCGTACAGAGGTGATGGACGGAAGTATTGTACCTGTAGCAATGGGCTCTAATATTGAGGCACAAGGAGTTGCGAACCTTTTATCTGATATTGTTCGCTTCTTCCCAAGTCCTGATAAGCGTGAGTGTGCAGGTATTAACCGGAAAACAAATGAAATTTTTGAAGCGAATTATAATTTTGCTAAGGCAAAAACAGCTTATGTATTTAAGACGATGGTAGATCCATTTATTGGAAAGTACTCTTTTGTAAAAGTGTGTTCAGGAGTATTAAAAGGGGACGATGTATTATATAATACAGAATCAGATACGGAAGAAAAGCCAGGAAAATTATATGTAATGCATGGAAATAAGCCAATTGAAGTATCAGAATTACATGCAGGAGATATTGGTGCAATTGCAAAATTAACAGGAACCAAGACAGGAGATAGTCTATCGACCAAAAATACGCCAGTTTTATATGGAAAAACAGAATATTCTACACCATATACATATATGAAATATGTTGTAAAAGCAAAAGGGGATGAGGATAAAGTTTCTCAAGGACTTGCAAAAATGATGGTAGAGGATATGACAATGAAAGTAGTAAATGATAGTGAAAATCATCAAACATTGTTATATGGAATGGGTGATCAGCATTTGGAAGTGCTTGTAAGTAAACTTTCTACACGATATAAAGTAGAGGTGGCATTAGAACGACCAAAAGTCGCTTTTAGAGAAACTATTCGTAAGACTTCTGATGTAGATACGAAATATAAAAAACAATCAGGAGGCCACGGACAGTACGGACACGTCAAAATGAAATTTGAACCTTCAGGGGATTTGGAAACACCATATATTTTTGAAGAAACAGTAGTAGGGGGGGCTGTTCCGAAGAATTATTTCCCGGCAGTTGAAAAGGGACTTCAGGAATCAGTGCTTAGAGGCCCTTTGGCACACTATCCAGTTGTAGGAATTAAAGCAACTTTATATGATGGTTCGTATCATCCAGTAGATTCATCGGAGATGGCATTTAAGACAGCGACAATGCAGGCATTTAAGAAAGGTATTATGGAAGCATCACCTGTATTATTAGAACCAATTGCAAATATTAAAGTAATCGTTCCTGACGAATATACGGGAGATGTTATGGGGGATTTAAATAAGAGAAGAGGGCGTGTACTTGGAATGAATCCACTTCCAAAGGGAAAACAAGAAATAGAAGCAGATATTCCAATGACTTGTGTGTTTGGATATTGCACAGCACTTCGGTCTATGACAGGAGGAAGAGGTACATATTCATATGCATTTGTTCGTTATGAACAAGCACCTTCGGATGTACAAGAAAAAGAAATTGCAAATCGTTCAGAGGAATAACAGAAAAGGATTGCTGTTTTACAGCAATCCTTTTCTAGTTGGATACTTGACAATTTTAGGTAGAGTGATACAATGAGCCTAATTACTTTTCACTAGGAGGAAAATATGAAAAATATGAAAATGAAAATCATGGGAGTGATTACATTTTTAATTGTAGCAGGGATATATTATTATGTTACTTTGCCTGCAATTAATATTCACTCTAGAGACTTTTGGGTATTTTGGATTATACTCATAGTATTATTTATTGTTTGGTATGGCTGGAAGAAGAAAATTCGCAGCAAACAAGAAGTGAAATCATCGAAAGGGATGAAAGTTCTAATTACATTGGGTGTAATTGTAGTTGTTGTTTATGCAGTAGGAACTTTATTATCTTCACCAATTATCAATTCGAAGAAGTATAGGAATCTTTTGAAGGTGGAAGAAGGAAAATTCACAAAAGATATTGAAGAGTTATCTTTTGATCAAATTCCATTATTGGATAAAGAGTCTGCTACACTTTTGGGAAATCGTAAAATGGGAAGTATGGTAGATATGGTTTCACAATTTGAAGTGGATGAGATTTACACACAGATTAATTATAAGGATAAGCCTGTCAGAGTATCTCCACTTAAATATGCCAATATTATCAAGTGGTTTACGAATCGATCAGAAGGAATACCGGCGTATGTAAGAATTGATATGGCAAGTCAATCAACAGAACTTGTTAAATTAGACGAAGGCATGAAGTATACGACAAGCGAACACTTTAATCGTAATATTTACAGACACCTACGATTTAAATATCCAACGTATATTTTTAATGATTTGAGTTTTGAAACAGATGACAAGGGAACACCTTATTGGGTTTGCCCAGTAAAGAAGTTTAATATCGGATTATTTGGTGGAGAAACAATTGGAAGGGTTGTTTTATGTAATGCGATTACAGGTGAGACGAAAGATTATGCCATTGACGAAGCACCATCTTGGATTGATAGAGCATATTCAGCAGATATGCTTGTGCAGTTGTATGACTATTACGGCTCTTTAAAACATGGATTTTTGAATAGTGTACTTGGACAGAAAGATTGTTTGAAGACAACAGATGGATATAATTATTTGGCAATTGATGATGATGTATGGGTATATACAGGTGTAACATCTGTAAGTGGAGATGAATCCAATGTTGGATTTGTTTTGATGAATCAACGTACAATGGAGACAAAGTTCTACTCAATTGAAGGGGCAACTGAAAAGTCGGCAATGTCTTCAGCAGAAGGGCAGGTACAGAATTTGAAATATAAAGCAACATTTCCACTATTGTTAAATATTTCAGGTGAGCCAACATATTTTATTGCATTGAAAGATGATGCAGGACTAGTAAAAAAATATGCAATGGTAAATGTACAAAAATATCAATTAGTTGCAATTGGAGATACGGTAAGTAGTTGTGAGAAACAATATAATAAACTTTTAGTTACAGATGGTGTTATTAAAGATGAGGAAGAAACAACAGAAGTACAGACTATAAGTGGTAAAATAAGTAAGATTGCACAGGGAGTAATTGAAGGAAATTCTCACTATTATATTATGTTGGAAGGTAACAACGAAATTTTTGATGTGTCAGTTGTAGATTTTATTAATGTAATTAAATATGATGTGGGACAGAATGTTACAATTGAATATAAGAAAGGTGAAAAAGCGAATAAGGTTTTATCTATGAAATAAGAAAAAGAGGAAAATGAAATGCAATCATTTTCCTCTTTTAACATTTAATTAAGTATTTGACAGTCAGTTAAATCAATATTACTTAAATCTTCTCGATTAGCGCTGATGCTTAAATAGAAGTTGATGTGGTGAAGTTTACTGATATTTTTGAGTCGATCTATGAATCGAGGCATATTTCCTAATGAGATATCAGATTGTTTTAGAATACCGTCAATGAAAATACATTCAATATCACTATTGCAACTAAGCATACCGTAAATAAAACCAGTATAGTCATCGACATTGCGGATAGATGGATAATCAGCCATACATATTGCTCTTATATCGAAAGAAAGATTAAATGTATCGTTATGGCTGTTTTTAATGAAAACTACGTTTCCGTCTAGTGATTTTACTGTATTGTTTGCAAAATCAATCATTTGTTGTGTCTTACCACTGCCTTTTGGGCCTACTAATAAATTTACCATAGCACTATCTCCTTTATGTATATTTCGTTCTGTTTTTATGTTAATTATTATACAACAAATCATAAAAATGAGCAACAAATTATCTAAAAAATATAAAAGTAACACTTTTAATTTGTGCAAATTAATGTATAATAC
>JAHHTN010000068.1 GCA_020024645.1 Faecalimonas sp. | reverse complement strand
TGGTATTATTGCTTATGGGTATGCAAGTGGTATATTAAACAAAAAAGCTTGCGATGGATACCCCGAGTATGAGTATAGCATGTCTCTTGATAATTTTGTTAAATTAAAAGAACCCATTCAGCTTCTAGAATGAAAGAAATTACAAGATATGGATTTAATTTTAGGCAAACCTTGTTTTCCATTTCTGAAGAGGCTACGAATAAAATTATCGAAGTTGCAAAATAAAATCATTTTTAGGTAGGCAGAAAGGTATTAAAAACTTTCTGCTTTTTCTTTCTTGAAGAATTGCAAATAGTATGATATACTACGTAAAGAGTTAGTTAAAACTAACCGGTAGTTATATGATTAGAAATAAGGAGAATGATTTAGAGAGGAGGAAAGAAAACTTTTTATCATGATATATAATAATTGTTAAACATTGCAGGAGGTGTAATTTGGATCATACAGTTTATTGGGCGTTCTTTTTAACGCTTTTAGCAGGAATAAGTACGGGAATAGGAAGTTGTATTGCCTTTGTATGCCGTCACACAAATCGAAAATTTCTTTCAGTTTCACTTGGGTTTTCAGCTGGTGTCATGATATATGTATCTATGATTGAAATATTTTTTAAAGCAAAAGAATCGTTGGTTGCTCAGATGGGAAATAAACTAGGTAGTTGGGCTACGGTAGGCGCCTTTTTTGGTGGAATATTGTTTATTGCAATTATCGATAAATTAATTCCTTCGGCAGAAAATCCACATGAAATAAAAATGGTTGAATCATCAGAAGAGGATCATATGCAACCGAATCGTTTAATGCGAATGGGAATATTTACAGCTTTAGCCATTGCAATTCACAACTTTCCAGAAGGACTTGCAACTTTTGTTTCAGCTTTGCAGGAACCGAGTGTAGCTATTCCTATTGTAGTGGCCATTGCAATTCATAATATTCCAGAAGGAATTGCTGTTTCTGTACCGATTTATCAAGCAACAGGTTCTCGGCGAAAAGCATTTTTATATTCGTTCCTTTCTGGTTTAGCTGAACCAGCAGGAGCATTGTTGGGGTGGTTAGTGTTAAGACCAATTATGAATGATGTTGTGTTTGGATTGCTTTTCGGTGGGGTAGCTGGAATTATGGTATTTATTTCATTCGATGAATTACTTCCAGCAGCAAGGGAATATGGTGAACATCATTTATCTATTTATGGATTGATTTCAGGTATGGTTGTAATGGCAATAAGTTTATTACTGTTTTTATAAAAATTTTCTACCTAACAAATGGGTTGTTCACAAAAGAGAAGTGCTCAACCTATTTGTACATATTAATATAGAGGAAAAAGTGAATAATATTGACAAAGTATGTTATGGAGCAAGAATGCTCTATATTTTTTACAAGTTGGTTAGTATAGACTAACTCAAAGGTATACGAAGGGAAGAAAAGAAATCTGTTTATTTAAAAGAAATAAAAAGGAGGGATTTTTTTGAAACAACAATCAAATTTATCACGTTTACTTTCTATCGCAGGCAAGCATAAGTACCTTACATATGCTTCATGGGTATTTGCGGCAATCAGTGCTTTGCTTGCACTATTACCTTATTATTATATTTGGTTAATGATGAAAGAAGTGTTAGAAGTTGCACCAAATTTTGGGCAGTCACAAGGTCTGAAACAGAATGGGTGGATGGCTTTGTTATTTGCAGTAATAGCAGTATTATTTTATATTGCAGGATTGATGTGTTCCCATCTAGGAGCTTTTCGTATTGCAACTAATTTACGAATTCAAGTAATGGAGCATATTGTGAAATTGCCGTTGGGATTTGTAGAGCGTTTTGGAAGTGGAAAGCTCCGTAAAATTGTGAATGAATCTAGTGCAGCAACAGAAACTTATCTTGCTCATCAACTTCCGGATCGTGCTGTTGCAATTGCGACTCCATGTGGACTTTTAGTATTATTATTTGTATTTGACTGGAGATTAGGAATATTAAGCCTAGTTCCCGTTGTGTTAGGATTTCTTGTCATGATGTCAATGACAGGGAAAAAGATGCAAGAACGTATGAAAGAATATCAAGATGCTTTAGATGATATGTCAAATGAAGCCGTAGAATATGTTAGGGGAATACCAATTGTTAAAACATTTGGTCAAACTATTTTTTCATTTAAAAAATTCAAAAACTCAATTGATCGATATCAAAAATGGGTAATTGCTTATACAAAGGAGTTACGCACACCAATGTTATTTTATACGGCTACAATTAATGGTGTTTTTGTATTTCTTATAGCAGGTACACTTTTGTTTACAAGAAACGGAGTAACAGATGAATTTGTATTAAATATTATATTTTATATTATTATTACACCGATTATTGCTGTCACTTTGACAAAAATAATGTTTCAAAGTGAAAATGCTATGATTGTTAATGATGCATTGGAAAGGATTGATAGTGTTTTGCAGTTAAATCCTTTGGAAGAAACATCTAAAGTACAATCTCCAAAAGATAGTTCTGTAGAATTGTCAAATATTAATTTTAGTTATGATGGAAATAAAAAAGTATTGCAGGATATTTCGCTCTCTATTTCTGCGGGGCAAAAGGTAGCGTTTATAGGGGCGTCTGGTGGAGGAAAAACAACACTTGCAAACATTATTTCTAGATTTTTTGATCCGCAAAGTGGGACAGTAAAAATAGGAGGGGTAGATGTTAAGAATATTGCAAAAGAAGAATTAATGAATACAGTGTCTTTTGTATTTCAAAATAGTCATTTAATCAAAGCTTCTATTTTTGAGAATGTGCAGATGGGAAAACCAGATGCTACCCGTGAAGAAGTGATAGAAGCACTAAGAAATGCTCAATGTATGGATATTATTGAAAAACTACCTCAAGGAATTGATACTGTTATCGGAACAAAAGGGGTATATTTATCTGGTGGAGAGCAACAAAGAATTGCCATTGCTCGAGTTATGTTGAAAAATGCGCCTATCATTATATTAGATGAAGCGACTGCTTTTGCTGATCCAGACAATGAATTAAAAGTACAACTTGCTTTTTCAAGACTTTCAAAAGGAAAAACAGTTATTATGATTGCACATAGACTTTCCACGGTGACAGGAGTAGATAAAATTTTTGTGATTAAAAATGGCGTGATTGTAGAAAATGGTACAAATCAAGAACTTATGGAGAAAAAAGGTTTATTCTGTCAGATGTGGAATGATTATCAGACATCTGTACAGTGGAAAGTTCAAAAGGAGGGGATATAAATGATAAAAAAATTGCAAAAACGATATGCTCTTTCTGAGCAGGGGGCAAAGGATTTGGTAAAGGGATGCATTGCTTGTGTTTTACAAAATATTTCTTTTATGTTTCCAATAGGATTGTTGTATGTACTTGTTAGCGATTTGTTGGGGAACGGTATATCGAAAGAAAGAGTTATGTTTTACATCATTGGGTGTATAGGGTGTGTTGGATTTATTTTTCTTACAACATATTTTCAATATAATGCAACATATTTTGCGACTTATGTAGAGAGTGGAGTGCGTCGCATCACGCTTGCAGAAAAGTTACGTAAAATTCCCTTGTCATTTTTTGGAAAGAAAGATCTTGCAGATTTGACGAGTACAATTATGGCGGATTGTACATTTTTAGAGCAAAGTTTTTCACATTTCATTCCAGAACTTGTAGGGGCTATTATTTCAACATTTTTAATTTCTATAAATTTATTTTTCTTTGATTGGAGAATGGCATTAGCTGCTCTTTGGGTTTTGCCGGTTTCATTTGCTATTGTTGGTTTTTCAGCAAAAGTCCAAGAATATTTAAGTAGAAAGACAATGGATGCTAAAATGAAGTGTGCAGATGGAATTCAAGAGTGTATTGAAACTGTGCGGGATTTGAAAGCAAATAATGCAGAAAAGAAATATATGGCAGGATTAGAGAAAAAAATTCGTGCTGTTGAGAAACGTTCGATTATTAATGAATTTGGATTGGCAACATTTATTGTATCAGCTTCTCTCGTTTTAAAATTAGGTATTGTGACAGTTTCTCTAGTAGGTTCTATGTTATTGATAAATGGAACACTTGATGTTTTAACATTTTTTATGTTCTTACTTGTAGTCTCAAGATTATATGATCCTTTACAAGGAGCACTTCAAAACTTAGCGGCTATTATTAATACACGTACTAATATTACACGTATGAATGAAATTTTAGAACATCCTATTCAACAAGGCGAAAGCGAATTAACAAATAAGGGATGTGATATTAATTTTGAACATGTTGGATTTTCATATAATACTGGAGAAACAGTTTTAAAAGATGTTTCATTTACAGCAAGACAAGGAGAAGTGACTGCTTTAGTTGGACCTTCGGGAGGTGGAAAAACAACAATATCTCGCCTTGCATCTCGATTTTGGGATATCGATAAAGGAAAGATTACAGTAGGAGGCATGGATATTTCGAAGATAGATCCAGAGGCGCTTTTGTCTCTTTATTCTATTGTATTTCAAAATGTTACTTTATTTGATAACACTATTTTGGAAAATATTCGAATTGGAAATAAAGAGGCTACCGATGAGCAGGTGCTTGTAGCCGCAAGGCTTGCAAATGTGGACGAATTTGCAGAAAAACTTCCGGAAAAATGGAATACAAATATTGGAGAAAATGGATGTGAATTGTCTGGTGGAGAGCGACAAAGAATTTCTATTGCACGAGCTTTTTTGAAAGATGCGCCAATTATTTTACTAGACGAGGCAACGGCTTCGTTGGATGTGGAAAATGAAACATTAATTCAAACAGCTCTATCTCGTTTGATTCAAAATAGAACAGTTCTTGTTATTGCACATAGAATGCGTACTGTGGCGGGTGCAGATAAAATAGTAGTACTCCGTGATGGGATTGTTGAAGAAGAGGGAACACCAGATGAACTATTAAAACAAAAAGGGGTATATTTTCATATGACAAAATTGCAGATGGAAAGTCAAAAATGGAAAATGTAATAAATTTGACTTATAAATGAAGAACACAAGATATAACAATTTCAACTTGTGTTCTTTGCTTTTGATGCGTCCATGTTTGAAAGGAATACAGTTGTTAGAAAACAATACATCTTGAAAAATGTTTGTCTATATGATAACTTTAAGTTAGAAAAGACTAATTTTAGTTTGTGAATGGAGTGAGGATTATGAAGAGAGCGCATTTGCCGATTTACGGTGTTGGACCGTTTTGTGGAGCCTCTATGTTGTTGTTTTTTATTGTAGGTGTGCTTTTACATTATTTTGGATATTTGGAATCTGGAAGAATAAAAGCATTAAGCATACCAATGTTCATTTTAGGAGTTATATTAATTATACTTGCTGCTTGGATTTGGATACAGGCAGTTGTTGTTACAAAGATTGAACGGGCAATTTTGGATAATCATCTGGTAACAACTGGTATATATGCATGGGTTCGCAATCCGATTTATACTGCAATTGCTATGGAATTGACAGGAATGGCTCTATTACTTGCAAATCTTTGGCTTGTTTTACTTGCACCTCTTTTTTGGATAGATATTACTGTTTTGATGAAAAATACAGAGGAGAAGTGGTTAGTAAAGCATTATGGTGAGGCATATTTAGACTATTGCAAGAGAGTGAACAGATGCATACCATGGATTCCTAGATGAAAAGAATTGATGCAAGAAAAATTCCCAAAAATAGTAAAAGAAATTAATATTTTTTGGGAACAAAATAAAAAAAAGACATGATATGATTTAAAATATACTTTTCAAAGAAGTAGGATAAAAAATATATGAAAGGATAAAGATAATGAAAAAAAGTTTAAAAATAAAATATTTAATTGTATTTTTTTTGATTTTTTCCGTTCTAATTTCCAATTTGTTTTCGGTATCAATTTATGCAGAAAATGATATTTTTATAGGTGTAGAAGATACGACTATAGAAGAAAATACAATGTTTGATTTATTGAAAGGGGTAGTAGCTCAGGATCAAAGCGGGATAAAGTTGAATGTTTCCGTATCTAATGTTAGATGCGAAAATGACCCAACATTTTTGTATGACAATTCAAATTTATTGAACGTAGGCAGGGCGGGATTAAAGTATATAGTAGAATATATAGCATATCCATCAGAAGAATCTACAGAGAAATATTCGATAACAAGAAAAGTTACAAGCATACGGAACATGGAGTCAGATAAGGATAGCGGAGACAAAGAAGAAGGATCAGAGAAAAATGAATTATATGGAGAGAACCAGTCACCAATAAAAGAGGGGTTACAAATTATACATAAAAATGGTATGCATTATATTATGGACCCCCAATATTTAGATAAAGAAATGCTACTATACTGTATGAATAATAAGTTGAAATGGCCACATACAGGGCAAGAAACACCTCGTGTACCCGATTATGAAGATGGATATTTGACCCCTCATATGTTTGAAACAGTGGAAAAATACAATGAGTGTATGCAAAAACTCAAGAAATTATTGTTTGCAGGATATCCTTATAACGGAGAACGGTTTTATAAAATTATTAAAGAGGCGGAACTGCATACTCCTACTGTAGATGAGTTCAATGCAATGTTAATCTTACCACCTCAACTAAAAAGAGATTTTCCTTATTTAGCACAATATCAGTTTAGTTTGGATGCGTTAAACAATAAAACCCACTATGATGCATTGGTGCGATTTATGGGGGAAGTTCGAGCATTATATCCGAATAATGTCACGCCACATGGCTTGACACATGCGGATATTACAATAATGCCTTTTTATAAAGCTGCAAATAGTATGACTTTTGGTGGATATAATATTGCTGAAGAGGAAGTACGAAAGGCATTTGCAAATTTATATTCGAATTCGTATTTTGTTACAGAACAACAAGCATATGATGCTACCCAAGATGCAATTTGGAAACTGTTAAAGGATTACGGGGTTCCGGATAATGATATGCAAGAATTAAGTCATAGCCAGCTTGCGCAGGTATTATGGCAGTATTGTAAACATGGAGGATTACTGGAAAGAGAGCCTAAGAGTGAAGAAATTAAAGTGGAGGGAGATTTGAAGTTTACATATCATCATGAAGATGGTATGTGGCATAGTGGAAAGTTAAAGATAAATGAGCCTGCAGAATACAATGGGTTATACAATTTAATATTACCTGAAGGGGTAACAACAAGTGGCGATGAAGGTACTTATGTTTATGGGAATCAAGAGTATGAATTAGTATCTAAGAGAAAGCCAGACGCAACTGGTCAGTTTCGGATTGAAGCAGGAATTGATTGGTTACAAGATATGAAACAGTACTCACCAATCGGCGATGACAGGTTTCAACATATGATTGGTGCAGTGGTTCGAAAAACACAAATATCAAAAACAATATCGTATACTTCTGAAGCAGAAGGAATATTAGAAATATCCAAATCAGTAGTAGGAGATGAAGAGGACTTGCAAAAGGAATTTTCTTTTGTTTTAGAGTTACCGGAGAATAGAATTAATGGTAACTATGGTGATTTTCATTTTAATGATGGAGTTGCATCTTTTACATTAAGAGCAGGGGAAACAAAAAGGGCAGAGCATCTGCCGGCTGGAGCAAAATATAGTGTTAAAGAAAACAAGAATGACAAGTATTTTGTTACTTCAACAAATTCTGAAGGACATATTTTGGATAATGAAACAGTTACAGTATCATTCCTTAATGAGCGAAAAATAGAATTGGCACTTAGCAAACTGGTAACTGGAAACATGGGAGATAAGACAAAAGAATTTACGTTCAATATTAGTCTTATGAAAAAAGACGGTTCTCCTTTTGAAGGGGATGTTAACTACACTGCTAGTGTAGTTACAGGATATGAAGTAGAAGCCGCTCCGGTAGAGGATGGAGTACTTAAATTTAGTGGAGGAAAAGCAACCATCAAACTTTCACATGGACAAAGAATTACAATACATGATTTACCGTTTCAGTGTAAATATTCAGTTCAAGAACAAGAAGAAAATCAAGATCATTATACAACAACATATAATGATCAAACAGATAGTCCAAATGATATCTTAAATAAAAATGTAGAAATTTGTGTTAAGAATCATAAAGAAACGATTCCGGAAACGGGCATTCAAACTACAAGTAAACAAATTTGGGGACTCTTAATTGGCATTTTGCTTATAGGAAGTTGCATTTTATATTTGTGTAAAAGGGTAAGAAAATGAAAGATACATTAAAAGAGGATGTTTTATTCCTTATATTAAAAGTTATTGTATTTGTGATTTTGGTAGTAGTTTTATTTTTATTTGTTTTTGGGATCTATCGCTGTAGTGATAATATGATGAATCCAGCAGTGAGAGATGGAGATTTGGCAATATATTACCGTTTGCAAAAGAATTATAACTCGTCAGATGTTGTTGTTATTGAAAAAGAAGGAAAAAAACAGCTTAGAAGAATTATTGCAAAAGAAGGGGATAAAGTTGATATTACAGAAGAAGGATTAATAATCAATGGATATTTACAGCAGGAAAGAGAAATCTATGAAGAAACATTACCGTATGTGGAGGGAATTACTTTTCCGCTTACGGTAGGTAAAAATGAATATTTTGTGTTGGGAGATAATCGTCCTAATGCAAAAGATAGTCGGATTTATGGAATAGTTAAACAACAAGAAGTAAAAGGTGTTGTTATTACTATTCTTCGCAGTAGAGGAATATAAATTGTATTATTTTTACGGATAAAAATTATATATTATAAAGGAGAGAAAGAGATGATAAATAAGAAAAAATTGACTGCATTATTATTAACAGGAACAATTTTGATGGGGATGAATACAACAGTATTAGCCGAAACTGTACCAACAGTAGGAACAGGTACAGAAGCAAAAGATGCTACAGTATCCATTACAAAAAACTTAGAATTTGCAGAAGGATTAGTTATTCCTAATACGCGTTTTACATTTATTGCAACACCAAAGACAGAGGGGGCACCTGTAGCTACTATTACTGATATTTCTTATGGCACAGGGGATACAATAGGAAATTTAGATAATGGAAAATATACGCTTTCGAAAACCTCTGAGATTGTATTTGGGAAATTTCCACATGCTGGACAATATGAATATACAGTAACAGAAAAAAAGGGTGATATGGCTGGAATGACATACTCAGCCAAAACATATACAATTCATGTGTATGTAGCAAATAAAAGAGACAATTCCGGGGAAACTTATATTAAGACAATAACAGCTGAGGAATCTGGAACAAAAACATCTAAGATAGTGTTTACGAATACATACACAAAAAAGGCGGCTTTAACTATTGAAAAAAATACAATGGGTGAATTAGCGGATAAAACAAAAGACTTTGCGTTTGCGATTACATTTATAAAATCAGAAACTTCAGATCAAACAGAATTTGTAGGTCGTATCGGAACAGAAACAATTACTTGTGAAGTGGGTAAAGAAAAACAATTTATGCTACATGATAAAGAGAAACTTGTATTTGATAATCTTCCAGTTGGTACAAAATATGTTGTGAAAGAAAAAGGTGTATCTGATGATGGATATACACCAAGTATTCATGTTGTTGAAAATAATAAAGTAACAGTAAATAATCAAGTGGGAAATGAAAGAGATGATTTATCTTCAGCGAATGTTGGTGTAAATAATTTAGTAGGGGAAGGTAAAAATGAGGTTATATTTACAAATACATATAAGGATATAGCAATCACGGGTATTATTTTCAAACAATTTCCGTTTATTTTATTGATGGGAATAGCACTTTTGGCATTTGGTTCATTGGCAATAATTAAAAGAAGCCGAACAACAAGAAAATAGTGAATAAGTGGAAAAAGAGAATTCAGATTGCTGATCATGTGGTTAATTGGTTGATTGTTTTATGCTTTGTACCTATTCTGCTTTATGCTGGCTATACATTATGGGATGTTCAACATATTTATCAATCAGCAGATGCTTCCTTGTACGAAGCATACAAACCAACTTTAAAAAATAGCGTATCTTTTGAAGAATTGAAAAAAATAAATCCTGAAGTTTTTGGATGGTTGACAGTGAAAAATACACATATCGATTATCCAGTGGTGCAATCATCTGATAACTCAAAGTATGTGAATACAGATATTGAAGGGAAGTTTTCACTTTCAGGAAGTATATTTTTAGATTATCGAAATGAGAAAAATTTTTTGGATATGAACAATATCATATATGGACATCATATGGATAAACAAATTATGTTTGGAGAAATAGAGCTTTTTAAGAACGAAAAGTATTTTGAGACACATCAATATGGAAAAATATATTTTGATGGATTGTGGCATGACATAGAATTTTTTGCTTTTCTTCATGCTGATGCTTATGATTCTGTGTTATATAATACAGAGTTACAACCAGAAAAGAATATGCAACAATATTTAAAGTATATAAAACAAAATGCGAAAATTTTTAAAGAATTAGTATTTGATGAAAATGAACATTTTATTACATTATCCACTTGCACTTCAGATTCAACAAATGGAAGACATCTTCTCATTGGAAGAATCAAGGATAGTATTAGAAGCAGTGTAGATGAAGGAGATTAGTTGTATGATAAAGAAACTATTAAAAAAGAATATTGCTTGGATTGTGTTACTATTCGTATTGTTTATAAATAATAAAGTATACGCTTCTAATAATTATATAGAAGTTCCTCTTGTAGTAGAACAATTTTTTGATATTGCAGAAGGGGCTGAAAAAGAAGTAGACTTGACAGGTAAGTACGAATTGAAAACTTTAAGCGAAAATCCTACTTTTCAAGAAAATGGAAATAAAGATATATTTGTTTTCCGTTTGAACGGAGAAAAAAAGAATTCCTCGATTCCGTTGAAATATGCTCATGCTGGAGTATATTGTTATGAACTTGTACAAACAACAAAAGATAAAGCAAACTATATTTTTGATAGAAAATCTTACAAGATAACAGTATATGTTAAGAATGTAGAAACAAATCAATTAAGAGCACAAGTTATTGTAGAAAATGAAGATGGGAAAAAATGTGAAAAAATAGAGTTTCATAATCGTTATTTAATAAAGAATATATTGGGTTCACAGCAAAATTTGACAGTAAAAACCGGAGATAAGGCGAATGTAAATATTTGGTACTTGGTAGGAAACATTGCAATGATTGCTATTATAGGGGTATCTATTATGAAAAAGAAGAAAGGAAATGTTAAATACTAATATTGTGTT
>JAHHTN010000067.1 GCA_020024645.1 Faecalimonas sp. | reverse complement strand
GATATATTGGGAAATACTATTGGAGCGCAATTAGGATTTATTGTATATTATTTTTTGAATAAAACAAAAGGATTTATGAAACGTAGAATATGCTACAAAAGAGAATAGGAGAATATAATGAATAGAACTAAAAGAGGAATATTTACCATACTTGTGGCTTTTTGGATGGGATTAATTTTCTGGTTTTCTGCACAACCTGCAGTAGAATCATCTAAGATGAGTCACTCGGTAGGAAAAGCAATAGGGAATGTACTTATACCGGATTTTGAATCGCTTTCAAAGCAGGAGCAGGAAAAGATAGCGGAAAAGATAGATTATCCGATAAGAAAAGCGGCACATGCAATGGAGTACGCAGTACTTGGTGGATTATTAGTACTGATGTATGGAAGTTATGGCATTATCGGTAAGAAAGGAATGGCATATGGCATTTTGACTGGAGTGGCATATGCAATGACAGATGAAATCCATCAGTTGTTTGTTCCAGGAAGAAGTTGTCAGGTGACAGATGTACTGATTGATAGTACAGGAGTTATTTTTGGAAGTATCATTGGTATATTGATTTATATTTGCACAGTTAGAAAGAGGAGCAGGTAAGTCACCTACTCCTCTATAACGTGTATTTCTAAATAGTCAAAATCAATAGAATCCATAAAATTATCTTGATAAAATCTTGCTTTATCATGCTTTTTAAATTCTGCAATTGTAGACTCTAACCAAATTGGTTTACTTAAATCAAATGTATAACAGATTTCATCTAGCGCATGAAAAATTTTATGGGTTCTTGTATCGTTGGAATCGTCACAAATCACAGTATCTTGAATCATTCGATTCTCTTTAAATATTTTTCCCCAAAGACGAAACATACTTATTCCTCCGTTTATCTGTATGATAAAATGGATTATACCATTTCAAGACTTGTTTTTCCAGTATATATGATGTATTAATATAAAGGAAAAGAATTGAGAGGAGAATGAAATGAACTGGTTAAAGAAAATCTTAGATAAAATTTTTATTGACGGTTTGAGTGGAATGGCTCAAGGACTATTTGCCACTCTGATTGTAGGAACGATTGTTCAGCAGATTGGGAAACTTGTTGGAGGAGATGTGGGAAACTCTATTTTTCTTGTAGGAAAAGTTGCAGCAGGTTTCACAGGAGCGGGAATTGGTGTTGGAGTTGCCCATCGTTTTCAGGAAAGTTCTCTTGTTGTAGTCTCAGCAGCAGTATCGGGTATGATAGGTGGATATGCAAGTAGTCTTTTGGCTGGAACACTTGTATCTGGAAGTGAAGTAATATTAGCAGGACCTGGAGAACCACTAGGTGCATTTATTGCAGCGTTTATCGGTATTCAAGCGGGACATTTGATTGCAGGTAAAACAAAGATAGATATTTTACTTACGCCTATTATGACAATTGGTATGGGGGCAATGACAGGTATTTTTGTAGGACCATCCATTTCTAAATGTATGATGAGTTTAGGAAATATGATCAATTGGGGAACAGAACAGCAACCTCTTATTATGGGTATGGTCGTATCCGTATTGATGGGAATGGCATTGACTTTACCGATTAGTTCAGCAGCGTTAGGTGTTATTTTGAATTTATCGGGATTGGCAGCAGGAGCAGCAACAATAGGGTGTTGTTGTAATATGATTGGATTTGCAGTAGTGAGTTTCCGAGAAAATAAGGTGGGAGGACTTTTGGCACAAGGGATAGGAACTTCCATGTTACAAGTACCTAATATTGTAAGAAATCCATTAATATGGTTGCCGGCTATTTTATCCAGTGCTATCTTAGGACCTGTTGGAACCATCTTATTGAAGATGACAAATAATGCAACAGGAGCAGGAATGGGAACAGCAGGGCTTGTTGGACAGATTATGACGTGGCAGACAATGACCACTGTAGAATCTTCTACAGTGGTGATAATTAAAATTGTTGTGATGCATATTGTATTACCAGCGATTGTTACCGTATGCATTTCTGAATTTATGAGAAAAAAGAGATGGATTAAAGAGGGAGATATGAAACTGGATTTATAGAAAGGAAGAGAATCATGCAGACAGGATGCATTCATATTTACTATGGGGATGGTAAAGGAAAAACGACAGCGGCTGTAGGACAGGCAGTTCGAGCAGCCGGATATGGATATAAAGTGTTGTTTTATCAGTTCATGAAAAACAATAGTTCTAGTGAAAGAAAAAGTTTAGAAGCATTATCAAATATCACTTGTATAGAAGGACGAGAACAGGTTAAATTTACCTTTCAGATGGATGCAGATGAGAAAGAGGAGATGCGAAAGTATTATAAAAAAGAACTAGAGTTGTTGAGAAAACAAGCAGAAGAGTATGATGTGCTTGTATTAGATGAAGCAGTCTGCGCCGTAGGAGCAGGGATGTTGCAGGAAGAAGATTTACTTTCTTTCTTAAAAAATAAAGGTGAAAATGTAGAAATTATTTTAACGGGACACACCATTACTTCGAATCTTTTAGAAGTGGCAGATTATGTGACGGAGATGAAGAAAGTGAAGCATCCATTTGACAGGGGAATAGGAGCAAGAAAAGGGATTGAGATGTGATTGTGCTAATAAATATAAAAAAAATGTGAACTCTATGACAGAAAATGCATAGTATGATATACTGAATAAAGTTGAGAAACGCTTCAGAAACAGGAGGGAAGGAAAGTGCAGGAAGCAAGAGAGGCAATTCAGAATTACGATGATGTAGATAATTGGAAGACGGTTATGTTTTTATATAATTCAGCGTTGAAAGAAGTTGGAACAAAACTGGAGATTTTAAATGATGAGTTCAAGCACGTACACAGTTATAATCCGATTGAGCATATTAAGACGAGAATTAAGACACCAGAAAGCATTGTAAAGAAGTTGAAAAGATATGGGTATGAAGTGTCTATTGATAATATGATTCGATATATTAATGATATAGCCGGAGTGCGTCTGATTTGTTCATTTACATCGGATATATATCGATTGGCATCTATGATAGGTAACCAGAGCGATTTAAAAGTGCTTACCATCAAAGATTATATTAAGAATCCGAAAGAAAGCGGATATAAGAGTTATCATATGCTTGTTTCAGTACCTATTTTTCTATCTGATAGTGTAGTGAATACAAAAGTAGAGATACAGATTAGAACAATAGCAATGGATTTTTGGGCAAGTTTAGAACATAAGATTTATTATAAGTTTGAAGGAAATGCACCTGAGTACATTAGCAAAGAATTAAGGGATTGTGCAGATATGGTATCTATGCTAGATGAGAAGATGTTATCATTGAATAATGAAATATTATCTTGTCAGAGACAGAAAACTATAGAAGGGATAAAAGAAGAGGTTTCTGAAGTGACAAAGCAAGATGCAGAGAAACTTGGCTTTGCTGACTAGACATATACAGAGTGGAGAAGAGAATGGAAAATGAGAAAAGAAAACGAGGAATACAACAGTTAATCTACACTATTTTGGGCGGTTTTTTGTTTGCATTTGGTGTGAATCTGGTTATTATGCCGATGAATTTATATAATGGAGGATTCATGGGAGTTGCACAGTTGTTGCGTACTTTTGTAGTCAATGTGCTTCATATAGAATTAGGAAGTTTTGATTTGGCAGGGATTATTTATTATTTTATTAATATTCCATTGATGTATTTGGCATGGAAGAATATTGGTAAAGGATTTTTTGTACGAACCATTATATCTGTTACGCTGCAAAGTGCATTTTTAACATTGATTCCAATTCCGAAGGAACCAATTATTTCAGATATGCTTACTGCATGTATTATAGGTGGACTTATTTCTGGTTGTGGTACGGGAATGTTACTGCGAGGAGGAAGTTCCGGAGGGGGTCAGGATATTCTTGGTGTCATTTGTGCGAAAAAATATCCGGGATTTAGTGTCGGGAAGATAGGTATGCTGATGAATATTGGCGTTTATGGTATTTGCCTATTGCTATTTGATGTGGAGATAGTAGTATATTCTCTTATTTATACTACAGTATTATCATTTACTATTGACCGGATTCATATCCAGAATATTAATACTAATGTGATGATTTTTACAAAACAGGCAGGCGTTGCAAAAGCTATTATGGAAGAGACTGGAAGAGGTGTAACAAACTGGAAAGGTGTTGGAGCATACACTAATGAGAATACAGAGATTTTATCAGTTGTTATTTCTAAATATGAGGTGAATCAAATAAAACGAATTGTGCAGAGAATAGATGCAAATGCTTTTATGATATTTAATGAAGGATCATATGTAATAGGAAATTTTGAAAAACGACTTTAGGTAAAGAAAGGGATTTAAACAGTATCGGTTTAGATATGGTTTAAGTCCTTTTTTGTTTGAGAATTAGAAAATAAATTTTCCGATTTTACATAGATTTAACATAGAATGGATTTTGAATTTAACATAACTTAGATACTATATAACCTGTGAAGAAGATATTCAAAACAAAAGGAGAGAAAAGAAAATGAAATTAAAAAGAATATTAGCAATTACAGCGATTACAGCAATGGCACTTGTATCTGTTGTAGGATGTGGAAGTAGTGATAAGAAAGAAAGCAAAGAAACTAAAACAGAAAGCTGGGATACAGCAAACGATATTGCAGTTGTATCAAGAGAAGATGGTTCAGGAACACGAGGAGCATTTATCGAATTATTTGGTATAGAAGAAAAAGATTCCAGTGGAGAGAAAGTGGATCACACAACAGAAGAAGCAAGTATTACAAACAGCACATCTGTTATGATGTCTACTGTAGAAGGAAATGAATATGCAATTGGATATGTTTCTCTTGGTTCTTTAAATGATACAATTAAATCTGCAAAAATTGATGGAGCAGAAGCAACAGCAGAAAATATTAAATCAGGTACATATAAAATTTCAAGACCATTTAATATTGTAACAAAAGAAAAAGTAAGTGATGTAGCACAGGATTTTATTAACTATATTATGAGCCCAGAAGGACAGAAAATCGTAGAAGAAGCAGGATGTATTCCAATGGACGATGTAAAAGAATATAAATCAAACGGTGCAACTGGTAAAGTGGTTATTGGTGGTTCTTCATCAGTATCACCTGCAATGGAAAAGTTAAAAGAAGCATATGTAGCAAAGAATCCAAAAGTAGAAGTTGAAATTCAGACAAGTGATTCAACAACAGGTGTAACATCAGCAATTGATGGTGTTTTTGATATCGGTATGGCATCAAGAGAATTAAAAGATAGTGAAGTTTCTAAAGGTGTTAAAGCTACAGTAATCGCATTAGATGGTATCGCAGTAATCGTTAACAATAAAAGTGAAGTAGAAGATTTAACAAGCGAACAGGTAAAAGATATTTTTACAGGTAAAGTATTAACTTGGGATGAGGTAGTAAAATAAAATGAAAAAAGCATGGAAAGAAAAGTTCATGCGGGGAGTATTCTTCACTGCCGCCTGTGCCTCGGTACTGGCGGTAGCTCTCATTTGTATTTTTTTATTTGCAAATGGAGTTCCTGCAATGAAAGAAATCGGATTCGGTGATTTTCTTTTAGGAGAGAAATGGAAACCGGGAAATAATATTTACGGAATTTTTCCGATGATTATCGGAAGTATTTATGTGACAGTCGGTGCGATTGTAATAGGAGTACCGATTGGTATTTTGACATCTATATTTATGGCGAAATATTGTCCGAAGAAAATTTATCCATTTTTAAAGGGAGCAACAGAATTATTAGCTGGAATCCCTTCTGTTGTTTACGGATTTTTTGGTTTGGTTGTAATTGTTCCGATTATACATGAAATCTGTTTGGATTTGAGAAAAGCTGGGATATTGGAACGAGCTGGGGATGGAAAAAGTATCCTTACAGCGTCTATTTTATTAGGAATGATGATTTTGCCAACAATTATCGGTGTGACAGAATCTGCTATTCGTGCTGTTCCGGAGCAATATTATGAAGGAGCATTGGCTCTTGGTGCAACACATGAGAGAAGTATTTTTAGAGTTATTCTTCCTGCTGCAAAATCAGGGATTTTGGCAGGGGTTATTCTTGGTATTGGACGTGCCATAGGAGAAACAATGGCAGTAATTATGGTTGCAGGAAATCAGCCGAGATTGCCAGAAGAAATTACACAAGGGGTCAGAACATTAACAGCAAATATTGTAATGGAAATGGGTTATGCAACAGATTTACATCGAGAAGCGTTAATTGCAACAGCAGTTGTTCTGTTCGTATTTATTCTTATTATTAATTTGTGTGTATCAATATTAAACAGGAGGTCAAGCAATGTCTAAATGGAAAAATAAATTACGTTCATACATGAAAACACCAGCCTCTTTTATTGCGATGCTTTTTATTATGCTATCGGCGCTTATTACATTTGCCATTTTATTGTTTTTGATTGCCTATATTTTGGTTAAAGGTATTCCACATTTAACAACAGACTTGTTTGCAATGAAGTATACAAGTGAAAATGGTTCTCTTATGCCTGCGCTAATCAATACTTTGTTGATGACAGCCTTTTCTCTGATTATTGCTGTGCCATTAGGCATTTTTTCAGCTATTTTTTTGGTGGAATATTCTGGAAAAGGAAATAAATTTGTGGAAATTATCCGTATTACGACAGAAACATTATCTGGAATCCCGTCTATTGTATACGGGTTATTTGGTATGTTGTTTTTTGTATCTACATTAAAAATGGGATATTCTCTTCTATCAGGTGCATTTACATTATCTATTATGATTTTACCTTTGATTATGAGAACAACAGAGGAAGCATTAAAATCTGTACCAGATACATATAGGGAAGGTAGTTTTGGACTTGGAGCAGGAAAATTGAGAACAGTATTTCGAGTTGTCCTTCCAAGTGCTGTCCCTGGAATTTTAGCAGGAGTTATTCTTGCTGTAGGAAGAATTGTTGGAGAGACAGCGGCGTTAATTTATACAGCCGGAACTGTACCGGAAGTTGCGGTGAATCCGATGGATTCGGGAAGGACGCTTGCAGTACATATGTATAATCTGTCAAATGAAGGATTATTTATGGATAAAGCATATGCAACAGCAGTTGTTCTGCTCGTTATGGTGGTTGGAATTAACTGGTTATCAGGATTTATAGCAAAAAAGATTACGAAAGGAAAAGATAATGAGTAAAATAAGTATTCAAAACTTAGACTTACATTATGGAGATTTCAAAGCATTAAAAAATGTGAGTTTAGAGATAGAGGAAAATAAAATCACAGCATTTATTGGACCAAGTGGTTGCGGGAAATCCACTTTGTTAAAATCATTAAATCGAATGAATGATTTGGTGGAGGGGTGTAAAATTGATGGAAAAATTTTGTTGGATGGAGAAGATATTTATGGGAAAATGGATGTAAATTTACTTCGAAAAAGAGTAGGTATGGTATTTCAAAAGCCAAATCCATTTCCAATGAGTATATACGATAATATTGCTTTCGGACCAAGAACACACGGCATTCGTTCAAAAGCGAAATTAGATGATATTGTGGAAAAATCACTTCGTGATGCAGCTATTTGGGAAGAAACAAAAGATCGATTGAAAAAAAGTGCATTAGGAATGTCAGGAGGACAACAACAAAGACTTTGCATTGCAAGAGCATTGGCAGTACAGCCGGAAGTACTTTTAATGGATGAACCTACCTCAGCCTTAGATCCAATTTCGACATCGAAGATAGAAGACCTTGCGATAGAACTGAAAAAAGATTATACTATTGTCATGGTTACCCACAATATGCAACAAGCAGTGCGTGTGTCGGACAATACGGCATTTTTCCTTCTTGGCGAAGTAGTAGAATATAATGATACAGAAAAACTATTTTCAATACCGTCTGATAAGCGGACGGAAGATTATATTACAGGGAGGTTTGGTTAAAGATGAGAAACAAATTCGATATGCAGCTTGATAAAATGAATAAGATGCTTATGGAAATGGGTGAACTTTGTGAAAAAGCAATTGCAAATGCGACAAAAGCGGTAGCAGATGGAAATCTTGAGATGGCAAAAGTTGTTATTGGAGAAGATGAAGAGATTGACCAGATGGAAAAAGACATCGAAAGACTTTGTTTGAAATTACTTTTACAACAACAACCAGTTGCAAAAGATTTAAGACAAATTTCAGCGGCTCTTAAAATGATTACTGATATGGAGCGTATCGGTGATCAGGCATCAGACATAGCAGAAATTCTTTTATCTGCCCGTGAAAGTAAAGCGTCGACACTTTCATATCTAACAGATATGGCAACAGCCACAAGTAAAATGGTAACAAAAAGTGTGCAGGCATTTGTAGAAAAAGATTTAGAGTTAACAAGAAAAGTTATTCTTGCGGATGACAAAGTAGATGAATTGTTTGATAAAGTAAAAGAAAAACTGATTACATTTTTAGCAACAACGGATAATCAGGGAGAAAGAGCAATTGATATGCTAATGATTGCAAAATATTTGGAGCGTATTGGTGATCACGCTACTAATATTGCCGAATGGGTTGAATTTTCCATTACAGGAGTGCACCGTGAGCAGAAGGAACACTAAAGGATAAGGAGAACAGAATGATATATTGTGTAGAGGACGATAGTAACATTCGGGAATTGGTTGTATACACATTGGAATCTACGGGGATGAAAGCTCGTGGATTCGAAGATGGCAGAGTATTTATGGAAGCTTTGGCGTTTGAAACGCCAGAGCTTGTTTTGCTTGATATTATGCTTCCGGGGGAAGACGGAATAGAGATTTTAAAGAAATTAAGAAATAATGTAAAGACAAAAAATATTCCCGTAATTATGGTAACTGCGAAAGGTTCAGAGTATGACAAAGTTATTGGATTGGATACAGGCGCAGATGATTATATGACAAAGCCGTTTGGAATGATGGAATTAGTATCTAGAATTAAAGCAGTTCTTAGAAGGACAACACGAATCAAAGAAGAGACAACATATCAGGTTGATAATCTTGTTATTGACGTAGAGAAACATAAAGTAAAGGTAGATGGGAAATCAGTTTCGCTTACATTGAAAGAGTTTGAATTGTTGGAAAAACTGATGAAAAACAGATATATTGTTTTAACAAGAGATAGGCTTTTGGAGGAAATCTGGGGATATGATTTCACAGGAGAAACAAGAACGGTGGATGTACACGTTCGTACACTTAGACAGAAATTGGGTAGTGCAGGGGAACTCATTGAAACGGTAAGGGGAGTTGGATACCGGATCGGAGGAGATAATGAAGAGTAGAATACAAAGGAGCATGGTGTTTATTCTTTTCATTACTCTTTTGACCACTTATGCGTTAATGGCGGTTATTTTATATAATCAGTCCTTTGCCAGTCTAAAAGAAAAGGTAGAGCAGGAAGCGGACTATATAAAAGCAGCCATTGATATTTCCGGAGAAGGATATTTGGTTTCTATGGACAACGTTCGTCAGAAAGCGAGAGTGACTGTAGTACGCCCAAATGGAGAAGTAACGTATGATTCAGGAGCAGGACAGGAAGAACTGGAAAATCATAAAGCGAGAAAAGAGATTAAAGAGGCGTTGGAAAGTGGAACGGGCAGCGATGTCAGAAAATCCGATACAACAAAAGAACGCTCTATATATTATGCTATACAGTTAGAAAATGGAAATGTACTTCGTGTGGCAAGAACTATGGATAATGTGTGGCCCATGTTGTTAAATGTACTTCCTTATATGGCAGGAATTGGTATATTGATGATTGGGATTGCATTTCTTCTGGCAAGGTGGCAGACGGTAAAGCTCATTCGACCGATAAATGCGTTAAATTTGGAAGAACCTCTAGAAAATGAAGTGTATGAAGAATTACAGCCATTGCTTGAAGGACTGGATAAAAGGAACAGAGAAAAAGAGGCAATGGCACAGATGCGAAAGGAATTTTCTGCAAATGTTTCCCATGAGTTAAAAACCCCTCTTACTTCCATATCTGGATATGCGGAGATTATGAAAAGTGGACTAGTAAGACCAGAAGATATGCAAAACTTTTCAGAGAGAATATATAATGAAGCCAGTCGTTTGATTACACTTATTGAAGATATTATCAAATTATCAAAACTTGATGAGCAAAAAGTAGAGATGGAAAAAGAAGATGTGGATTTATTTATGCTATGTCGTGAAATATGCAGTCGCTTAGCGCTGCAGGCAGAGAAGAAAAAAGTTAAAATAGAAGTGACAGGAGAACCTGTTCTATATAGAGGAATACGACAGATCTTGAGTGAGATGATTTATAATCTCTGTGAAAATGGTATTAAGTACAATATAGAAGGTGGAACATTAAGTGTCTGGGTAGGAAATACATTACAAGGGAAGAAAGTTATTATTAGAGATACTGGCATAGGAATTCCTAAAGAAGATCAAGAAAGAATTTTTGAACGATTTTATCGTGTAGATAAAAGCCATTCAAAACAAAGTGGTGGAACAGGACTTGGACTTTCCATTGTGAAACATGGTGCAATGTTACATCAGACAGATTTACAAGTGAAAAGTGAAGTGGGAAAAGGAACGACAATGGAACTGACTTTCTAATGATAAAGAGTATACATAATAGTAAAGAAGGCATCGTCCGATATGTTGAACGATGCCTTCTTTGTTTTATTCTTCAACTACAAATACATCTTTTCCTAATCCACAAATTGGGCATACCCAATCATCAGGAATATCTTCGAAAGCTGTACCTGGTGCAATTCCTCCATCTGGATCGCCAAGTTCTGGATCATATACATAGCCACAAGGTTCACATAAATATTTCTTCATTGATTTTACCTCCTAAAAATATTTTATATGCATATAATAACACATTAAAAAAAAAAGAAAAGTATTGTATTCATAAAAAGATAATGATATCGTAAAAAAGTATGGAATTTACTCATGGGAAAAGAGGTATGAAAAATGAAAAGAAAAAAAGATAAAGTATTCTTTTGGATTTGCATTGTGATTTGTATACTGTCTATAACATACATAGTTTATTATTATCTAAAAAAAACGGATAGTCATAAAGATTATGCTAAAGTAAAAAAGCAGGTGATAAAAGAAGAAAAGCCGGAGAAAAAAAAGGAAGAAATTCCGATTGACTTTGCAAAATTGAAAAATGTTAATAGTGATATATATGGCTGGATTCAAGTACCAGATACAAATATTGATTATCCTATTTTACAAAACGAAACCAATGATGCGTTTTATTTGGATCATGCCTTTGATAAAAAATATGACGTATTTGGTGCTATTTTTACTGAGCGAATTAATGCTAAAGATTTTACGGATTTTAATACAGTTATTTATGGACATAATATTAAGGACGGTTCTTTTTTTCAAAATTTGCATAAATTTGAAGATGACGAGTTTTTTAACAGTCATGATACATTTACAATTTATACAGAAACAGAGAAAAAAACATATAAGATTTTTGCTGCAGTAGAATATAGCAGTAAACATA
>JAHHTN010000066.1 GCA_020024645.1 Faecalimonas sp. | reverse complement strand
ATATATAATTTGTAAAATGAGTGTGAAAAGAATTTACATTTTGCAGTATAAAAGGTATCATAGAAGCATAGAAAATGGAGGCGCCTATGGAAAATATAGAAATGCAATTGGGTCTTTCAGAAAAAGAAGTGGAAGAAAGAATTCAAGGAGGAAAACAGAACACTCCTGTAGAAGCACCGTCAAAATCGGTGAAAGAGATTGTTCTTACAAATGTATTCACATATTTCAATTTGATTTTTGCAGTAATTGCAGGGTTATTAATTTTAGTTGGGGCATTTCGCGAACTTACATTTTTACCTATCATTATTGCCAATACGCTAGTTGGAATTGTACAAGAGTATAGATCAAAGAAAATATTAGATAAACTTGCAGTTTTACATGCACCAAAAGCAAATGTTATACGTGAAGGAAAGCGGAAAATTATCCGTGCAGAAGAACTTGTGTTAGATGATGTTGTTGTTTTTGCAGCTGGAAATCAAATACCTGCTGATGCAATTGTTGTATCAGGTGAAGTGCAAGTGAATGAATCATTAATTACGGGTGAAGCAGATGAGATTACAAAAGTAAAAGGGGATTCTGTTTTATCTGGAAGTTATATTGTTTCAGGACGATGTTTAGCAAAACTTACAAAAGTTGGTGCAGATTCTTATGTATCAAAATTAACTTTGGAAGCGAAAGCAGTAAAAGAAGGAGAACAATCAGAAATGATTCGTTCTTTGAATAAATTAGTTAAAGCAGTAGGAATTATTATTATTCCAATTGGACTTATGATGTTTTACCAACAATACATTCTCTCAGAGAATACCTTACGTAAAAGTGTTACATCTATGACAGCGGCAATTATTGGAATGATTCCAGAAGGACTTTATCTTCTTGCTAGTGTAGCACTTGTTGTCAGTGTTATGAAATTGGCAAAGAAAAAAGTACTTGTGCATGATATGAAATGTATTGAAACATTGGCTAGAGTAAATGTTTTATGTGTGGATAAAACAGGAACAATCACTGAAAATGTAATGAAAGTAAATGAAATTATTTCGTACGGTGAAGATAAAGGAGAGTTAGAAGAGCAATTAAGCGATTTTGTCTTTAATATGGAAAAAGACAATACAACAATGGAAGCTTTGAAAAATCATTTTCGCATGCATATGGGAAGAACTGCTGATAAGATTACTACCTTTTCTTCTGAATATAAGTACAGTAGTGCAGTTTTAGATGGGATAACATATGTTTTAGGAGCACCAGAATTTGTACTTCGAGAAGAATTTGAAACATATCGAGAAGAAATTGAAAAACAAAGTGAGCAGGGTTACCGTGTGCTTGTTTTTGCAAAATATGATGGTGAAACGGATGGTAAAGCATTGACGGAAAAAGCAACATTGCTTGGTCTTATTCTTCTTTCGAATCCAATTCGAAAAAATGCAAAAGAAACATTTCACTATTTTGCAGAACAAGGCGTAGATATTAAAGTGATTTCTGGGGATAATCCGATGACAGTTTCTAAAGTGGCGTTGGAAGCTGGGATTGCAAATGCAGAAAATTATGTAGATGCAAGACAATTAAAGAGTGAGGAAGATATAGATGTTGCAGTAAGAAGATATACTGTTTTTGGTAGGGTAACACCAAAACAAAAAAGAATGTTTGTGCAAGCCTTAAAAAAAGATGGGAAGACAGTTGCAATGACAGGTGATGGAGTCAATGATGTTTTGGCGTTGAAAGATGCAGATTGTAGTATTGCTATGGCATCTGGAAGTGATGTGGCATCACAGGCATCGCAGTTAGTTCTGTTGGAATCTGATTTTGCAAAAATGCCTTCTGTTGTAGCAGAGGGGCGACAAGTTGTAAACAATATTGAAAGATCAGCAAGTCTTTTTTTGGTAAAAAACATATTTTCATTTTTATTGTCAGCACTATCGCTTATTTTTATGATTACGTATCCACTTGGTCCAGCACAAGTTTCGCTTGTCAGCATGATGACGATAGGAACACCAGCATTTTTGTTAGCGATGGAACCGAACAAAAATTTGATTAAAGGAAAATTTTTGACAAATGTGTTATTGAAAGCACTTCCGGCAGGTTTAACAGATGTTATTATGGTAGGGTTATTGATTTTATTTGGAAGTGTGTTTGGAGTTAGTTCTGAAGAGATTTCTATTACAGCAACATTACTACTTGCTATTGTAGGGCTACAGATTTTGTTTGAACTTTCTAAACCAATGAATATTTTCCGATGGGTTGTATGGTTTGGAATGTTGTTTGGACTTTTGATTTGTGTTTTATTTATGGGAGAATTATTTGGAATTAATCAAATAACATTAAAGAGTGGATTATTACTTCTTGTCTTTGCTTTTGCGACAATGCCAGTGTTTAATCATTTATGTCAGTTTATTCGGAAAGCAGAGGAATTTTTTATTCGTATAAACGAGAAAAAGAAAAAGAGAAAGGCAGAAAAATATGGACAATAGAGATTTTTCTAATTTGGGAGAACAAATTCGACGTACAGTAGAAGATGCCATGGATTCTATGAATTATCAGCAATTAAATCAGAAAATAAATCAGACAGTGGATATGGCGATGAATGAGGCGAGGAGACATATGCATATGAATCCACATATTCATGTACAGTCACCTGAACAGGAGAAAAAGAATTCGACAAAATCAAAACCTAAAACACAAATTCGTTTAAAAGAAAAAGGAAGATATATAAGTATACCTCTTATTATTTTAGGAGGGATTGGGATGCTTGTGTTTACAGGAATTTTGCTAACCTCGATCATTGGATTCCTTATTAGTGGTTCTGTGATTACAAAAACAGTTTCTAGTGTAGTTTTTGCTATAGGAATAATGATTTGTGTTGTATCAATTTTTTTCCTTGCAAAAGGTGTTTCGGGAAGAAAACGATATCTGTGTTTTAAGAAATATGTAGAAATTTTAAATAAAAGAGAGTTTTGTTCAGTAAAAGAACTTTCAGAAAAAACACATATGCCAGAAAAAAAGGTGTGTAAAAATTTAAAATCGATGATAAAAGCAGGGATGTTTTTAGATGGTTTTTTAGATGCTAGCCAGACATGCTTTACGGTGACAGTGGAGGCGTATAAGCAATTGATGCAGGCAGAAGAGTCAAGACGACAAAGAGAAGAAGAACAAAGACGGCGACAGGAAGCAATGACAAAAGAAGTGGAAAATATTTCTGATCGTGCAGTTGCTGAAATGATTCAGAAGGGAAATGAATATATTGAATCTATTCGAGTGGCAAATGATGCTATTCCTGGGGAAATTATTTCTGCAAAATTAGATAGATTGGAAAATGTTATTCGCAAAATTTTTGAGTCGGTAAAACAACATCCGGAACAAATGCCAGAGATGGATAAGTTTATGGAATACTATTTACCAACAACACAAAAACTGGTAAACGCCTATAAGGAATTTGATGCATTAGATATTAAAGGGGAGAATGTAACAAAATCTATGAATGAAATAGAGAATACATTAGATACAATTAATAATGCATTTGAACAATTGCTAGATGATTTGTTTCAAGATACAGCGTTTGATATTTCGGCAGATATTTCTGTTTTGCAGACGATGTTAGCTAGAGAGGGATATAAAGAAAAAGATTTCAAATAGAGGAGGAAAAAATATGGGACAGGAATCACCAGTACTTACATTTGAGCCTTTTGCACAAGAAAAACAACAGATGGAAGAGCAGCCGAAAATAGAGGAAGTCGTTTTGACTTCGGAAGAAGAAAAAATGGTAGCAGATTTTTCATCTAAAATTGATTTAACTAATGCAAATATGATTTTACAATATGGTGCAGGTGCACAGAAGAAAATGGCGGACTTCTCAGAAAATGCTTTGGAAAATGTAAAAACTAAAGATTTGGGTGAAGTGGGAAAGATGCTTACAGATGTTGTTTCGGAATTAAAAGATATTGAAACGGAGGAAGATGAAAAAGGATTTTTCGGATTTTTTAGAAAAAATACAAATAAACTTGCTAATATGAAAGCGAAATATGATAAAGCAGAAAGCAATGTGGAAAGAATTTGCAAAGCGTTAGAAAATCATCAAATCCAATTATTAAAGGATATTGCACTTTTAGATAAGATGTATGAGTTAAATATGACATATTTTAAAGAATTATCTATGTACATTGAAGCGGGAAAAAGAAAGATAACAGAAGTGCAGGAAAAAGAACTTCCGTCTTTACGAAATAAGGCACAGTTAAGTGGACTACCTGAAGAAGTGCAAGAAGCAAATGATTTAGCTGGACGCTGTGAACGCTTTGAGAAAAAAATACATGATTTGGAATTGACAAGAGCAATCTCCTTACAAATGGCGCCACAGATTCGCCTTGTACAAAACAACGATACATTGATGTCCGAAAAAATTCAATCCACTTTGGTGAACACGATTCCTTTGTGGAAAAGTCAGATAGTTTTGGCAATCGGAGTGGAAAACTCAGCGAAAGCGGCAGAAGCACAGAGAGAAGTAACTGATATGACAAATGAACTTCTGAGAAAAAATGCAGAAAAGTTAAAAATGGCAACACTTGATACAGCGAAAGAAGCTGAAAGAGGTATTGTCGATATGGAAACGCTTAAGGCAACAAATGAATCCCTTATTTCTACTTTAGATGAAGTGATGAAAATTCAAGAAGAAGGAAGAGCAAGAAGAAAAACAGCGGAAGCAGAATTAAATCGGATTGAAAGTGAATTAAAACAAAAACTATTAGAGGTACGATAGGCGTAAAAACGCACTTTTTTTGAGAAAAAGGTTGACATTGCAGTGCTTGCATAATATAATAAATCAGTATGACAATAGAAGAAACAATTTACACCAAAGCCCCGGAGTAAATTGATTTTCATAAAACCAAGAAGTATAATAATTAGATGAAATTTAGGGAGGTCGACCAATGAAAACTTACATGGCTAATCCAGATAAGATTGAAAGAAAATGGTATGTAGTTGATGCAGAAGGTTGCACATTAGGACGTTTAGCATCTGAAGTTGCAAAAGTTTTAAGAGGAAAAAATAAACCAGAATATACACCACACGTTGATACAGGTGATTATGTAATCGTAGTAAATGCTGATAAAATCAGTGTAACAGGTAAAAAATTAGATCAGAAAATTTACTATCATCACTCAGATTATGTAGGAGGAATGAAAGAAACTACATTAAGAGAAATGATGGCTAAAAAACCTGAAAAAGTTATTGAACTTGCTGTAAAAGGAATGCTTCCAAAAGGACCTTTAGGAAGAGCAATGATTAAGAAATTACATGTATACGCTGGACCAGAGCACGCAAATCAGGCTCAGAAACCAGAAGTATTAACATTTTAAGGAAAGGTTGAAAGGAGGAAATTACAGTGTCTAAAGTAAAATTCTACGGAACAGGAAGAAGAAAGAAATCAATCGCAAGAGTATATTTAGTACCTGGAACAGGTAAAGTTACAATTAATAAAAGAGATATCGATGAATATTTAGGATTAGAAACATTAAAAGTTGTAGTTCGTCAGCCACTTGTTGCTACAGAAACAGCTGATAAATTTGATGTTTTAGTAAATGTACATGGTGGAGGATACACAGGACAGGCTGGTGCTATCCGTCACGGTATCGCAAGAGCATTACTTCAGGCAGATCCTGAATACAGACCAGTGCTTAAAAAAGCAGGATACTTAACACGTGATCCACGTATGAAAGAACGTAAAAAATACGGACTTAAAGCTGCTCGTAGAGCACCTCAGTTCTCAAAACGTTAATTTCGGTTATCGAAAAGAGAATACAAAATGGTATATCAAACCTCAGAAACCTTGTGTTTCTGGGGTTTTTCTTTACCCTGAAACGTTGTGGAACTTAGAAAAAAGTGTTGAGATTTACTTAGTTTGCAACGTATTTGCAACACGTTTGCAACATTAATAATTAAAATATAGGACACTCTTCAGTAAGCATTCGTATTACTGAAAAGTGTCTTTTATATATCTGTAGGCATAACCTTGTTTACAGCAGCAATCAAAATATTCATGTCAAGATGAGTGTAAACTTTTTCTGTAAGCGACATTGCACCAGCATGTCCTACAATCTTTTTTATTGTTGTATCTAGTACTTCGGCTTCTTTTAATAATGATACCAATGTGTGTCTTGTACTATGTGGTGTACGTTTAATATCAAATGGTTCTACAAGTGGTTTCCAGTAGCTATCGAAATAATTACGATATTTAAAATGTTTACCATCTTCTGTGTGAAGTAGATATTTGCATTCCGGGCATGATTCGTACCAATCTTTATAGTATGAGAGAAGTTTATCTGGAATAGGGACCTTGCGTAGACCATTATCTGTCTTACTTCCAATCACATCAAAATACTGTTCATCCAAATGGACATGCTCTTTTTTTAGGTTAAGAAATTCAGATATACGGACTCCGTTATATATGAGCATAAGTATGATCTGGTAATATTTGTTGTCTTTCATTGTCCATATTTTTGCTATTTCTTCATTTGTAAATTTGTCATTAGAATGTTTATTAGGATTTCGATCTTTATACTGAGCAATGTCTACATAAGTTGAATAATCCTTGTTGCAGATATCATTTTGTAACGCAAAGGCATACAGCTGATTGAACAATACTTTGATTTTTTTCAAAGTTGGATAATTTTTCCCACAGGAATCAATAGTTTCTTGTAAATGCACTAGTTTTATATCTTTAAACACAAGATCGTAAAGTTTAGTGCAGGCATTGTATGATGCACTATACGATTTGATGCTACTATCAGATACAGATTCATATTTCTTTTTAGACCATGCTTCATAAACTTCTGCAAATGTCATTTTCGCTGCATTGGTGTCATAAGGATTATTATTAAATTCAGCCAGCATCTGTAACCCTTCTGCTTTTGTGGCTGTATAACCTATAATGAGATATTCGTTTATTTTTTTCCCTTTTTCTGTATCAATATGATATCCAGTTGTTTTTCTGACCATCCATGGTCTTCTTCTTTTTCCACTTAGTTTTACGACACTTCCATAGCCGTTAGGTAATTTCATAAAATATCAAGTCCTCCTTATTATAGTTAGGACTCTTTCATACCGTACCGTTCATTCATTAGTTTATTAAATCGTCTGATGCGCTCTTCCGTTGAAATATTTTCATATTCTTTTTCTTTTAGAGTTGTGTTAGCGTAATATGCAAGTGTTTTGTCTTGCCACTTTTCAAATTCTTTTAAGTCTAATTGATAATTAGCAAATCGTTCTTTCATAGTCTTAAATTCTTCTAGAAATAGGCATAAGTCCTGATTGAGTTCAGAAGAAAAATCTTTTCCGTCAAATGTTAAAGAACAGCTCCAGCCATCATAAGATGGTGGTCTTTTCACGTCGATATTAAATCCCAAATCTTGTATTTTGTCTAATTGAAAAATGAAATTTATAATATCTGATAACTGTGAAAGTGGTTTCTTGTCCATATCGTATCCAATAAGATATGAAGATTGACATTCAAGATATTTTGCTATGTCATTGATTGTAGCAATAGAAATTTCAATTTCTCCGCTTTCATATTTTTGAATTGTACGGAGAGATTTTCCTAGCATATTTGCCAGTTGTGTTTGGTTCAGACCTTTTTCTTTTCTTGCAGTCCGTATTCTGAGTCCTATTTTTTTATTTTGTTCGTTATCATTACTCATCACAATTCACCTCAAAAGCATCATAACACATCGAAATACGAATTACAAGTGCATAAAATGATAAAAATTAATTGACATCTGCATAGTTAGTGCATATAATGAGGATGCGAAGTAAAAATACATATAAATTCTAAATTTCAATAATTAGACAATATATATGTATTTAAAATACGTAATTATGACAAAGTGTTTGAAAGAAAGGGGGATGAGAGAATGGATAAAAAACTTTATATTGAATTACCACCATTTACAGGAAGGAATGTTCCTATTAAAGAAATTGCAAAAGCTACGGGAAAAGATGCTCATTATATTAGAATTGGAATCCAACAGGGGATTTTTAAATTCGGTGTGGCAATGAAGATGGAAAATTCCAGTGAGTATAGTTATTACTGTCCTGATCGAAAAGTGTGGGAAGAAACAGGATATTTTAATTATGAATGTGTAAAAGAAAAAGCCCTTGCCTAATGGACAAGGACTGTTTCAGAGTTTCTGATTACTCAATCTCGCAAGTTCAGTATATCAGAGACTCTGAAGCAAAACAACAGAAAGTTTTGATTAGGAGGAGATTTACAAATGAATATTCGATTTTTTGAGGAGTATATGAAAAATGAACCACCAGATATAGAACGTTCCTATATTTTTATTGTAGATAATAAGGAACTAGCGGAAAATTTGGTGTTACAGAGATTTTATGCAGTGGCTATTTTAGAAAACCAGAATGGTTTTTATAATCTAGAATCTTTTCTAGAATATATGAAAAGTATTGAATTTCAAGGAACATACAGAAGTGCATACACTTATATTCCCGCTTGTGATAGAAAAAAGATTAATGATGCAGTGCAGGAATATTTTGATTCCGAATATTTAAAAACACAGGAAGGATGGAAACTTTTTAAAGGAAAAGAGCATTTAAGGAAATTTGAGAATGCACAGGAAGTGGAAGAAATTGTTCGAAATTTTATTTTACATTTTGAACAACCAGTGAAGTATTCCGAGAGTCTGAAACGATTTCATCAGGTGGATCAAAATGGAAAACCAACAGGTGTAATTGATATGGAAATAGTTGATCATATAATTAGCAATCAACCATTTATTGTAATAGGGATTACACCATTTGTATACGAAAATGGAAAATATTATGAGGATGTAAAAGGAATTCGTTTAAAAACTCAGATTCAGAAATTGGTTTACAGGGAGATTATTAAAGCACCTATCATTAACAGAATATATAGTTTATTGATTTCACAACCAACCGTGCAAAGAAGTTTTGAGGATTTATATAATTATCCGATGCACTGGATTAATTTCAAAAACGGATTCTTTGATCCCATTGAAAATAAAATGATAGATCATGATCCAAAATACTATTCAGTAAATCAAATAAGTTATGAATACCATCCCGAAGAAAGAAATGAAATATTAAGCGGGGGAGAAGTAATTACAAATTATCTTTCGTATTCGGTGCCAGATATTCTTGATCAGAAAATGCTCTGGGAATATTTGGGATACTGTATGACACTTGATACGCAGATGCAAAAGTTTTTAATGTTGTTGGGAAATGGTGGAACTGGAAAATCTGTTATTATTCATCTGTTTCAACAGATCATAGGAATGGAAAATTGTTCGAGTATTTCTTTGCAGGATTTAAACAAAAGATTTTATGCTACGGGGCTGTTCGGGAAACAATTAAATGCATGTGGAGATATCCCTTGTAGGGCTATGGACAACACTGATGTAGTTAAGAAAGCAACAGGAGAGGATAGCCTAATTTATGAACGAAAAGGACAGGATGCTATGCAGTTTATTAGTCATGCGAAGTTGTTATTTTCTAGTAATGATATGCCAGAAAATCTTGAAGAAAAATCAGACGCATTTTATAGAAGATTACTCGTACTTGATATGAATCGTGTAGTACCAAAAGAGAAGAAAGATACAAGATTGAAGGAGAAAATGAATCGAGAAGTTAACTACGCAATCCACAAGGCGGTTGATGCTCTAAAAGATTTATACAAAAATGGAGCGTTTACAGAAAGTGATCATAGTAAGGAGATGGTCCAGGAAATTCAACGCGCTTCAGATAGTGTAAAAGCATTTTTAGATGAAAGAATTCGGGGAAAGAAAGGACAACGATTAGCTAAACCAAAGATTTATGAACTATATGAAGAATATTGTAAAGAAGCTGACCGAAAACCACTTGGAAAGAAAAAGTTTTATTTGGTATTGGAGAGAAAAGGATATTACAGCAGAAAAAGCAATGGGATTTATTTCTATGATAATCTTGAAGAAAGAGTGGAAGATTTCGAACCAATTGATGAAATAGATAATCCATTTAAAGAAAATAAGACTTATCTGCAGATGCGATTGGATGGAAGATAGGGAAAAAAGGGCAAGAAGGGAAAAAACTTTTAATGCGGAGAAATTTTTATGGAATGTGAAAATCTATAAGAAGTGATAAAATCTTTCCCTTTTTACCCTAAATGCCCTAAGAAAATGTAACTGTAAAAGGAAAATGAGCTCCCGGCAGGGCGCAAGGGTACTTTTGATGGACGATAGGCTGTCGAAAGTGCTTTTGCGTTACTTTTGACAAAAGTAACAAAAATGCCGTATCCGGCAAATGATTTATAATTGCCCTATCGGGCACAGGTTTACGAAAGAAGGATGTGATATATGATAAAAAGGACAATTAGTGGAATGATGGGAAAAGGTTCCGTACACCATAATGAACGAAGATTTACGGCAGAAAATGTAGATGAAAAAAGAACAAAGGATAATGTGGTTCTTATATCGGATAATATTGAAGATGTTTATCATGAACTATTTGATCCAGCATTGAAACGATACAATGCAAAACAGAAAAGAAAAGATCGGAGAATTGATGATTATTATGAACACATTAGAGTTGGAAAACAAGAAAAGTTATTTCATGAGGTGATTTTCCAAATTGGTAATAAGGATAATATGGGATGCGAAACAAAAGAAGGAGAAATTGCTAGACAGGTATTATTAGATTTTGCAAAAGAATTTTCGGAGAGAAATCCTCAATTTAGAGTATTTGGAATGTATCTTCATATGGATGAAGCTACGCCACATCTTCATATTGATTTTATACCTTATATTACAGAAAGTAAAAGAGGATTGGATACTAGAGTGTCTATGAAGCAGGCATTAGCATCTAGAGGATTTACAGGAAGAGGAAGATCAGAAACAGAGTGCAATCAATGGATTGAATCAGAAAAAGAGATGTTGGCAAAAGTGGCAGAACGATATAATATCGAGTGGGAAAAGAAAAATACACATAGAGAACATTTGGATGTTTTAAATTTTAAGAAAGAAGAACGGACAAAAGAAGTAGCTGAGTTGGAACAGAAAAAAGAAAAATTGTTGAAAGAAACGGATGGATTACAATCAGAAATAAATGATATCTGGATGGATAAACGAACATTAGAAGATGAAAGAAGGATAGCAGAGATTGAAGCAGAGATGGAAAATGAACGCGCCGAAAAAGCCAGACAAGTGGCAGATAAACATCAGGAAAGACTTAATAATCTACAGCCGGTAATTGATAATATGAATAAAGAGCTTTTGGAATTTTCTGGAAAAATAGAAGAACAACTTCCAACAGCACAGTTTTTCGAATCAGCTTTAGCTTATCGAAATGATAAGGCAAAACCCTTATTTATTAAGTTGAAAAATAAAGTGGCGTCATTAGCAGCCATAGTTGCAAAATTGAAGAATGAATTAAAGGCGGTAAAGGCAGAAAATTCTATGTTGTGGAGAGATAATGGTAAAATAGTGCAGGAAAACAATTATTTGAAAGAACAATGTGGATGTTTTCGGAAAGAGAATAAAGAATTGGAGAACTTCAAGGGTTGGTTT
>JAHHTN010000065.1 GCA_020024645.1 Faecalimonas sp. | reverse complement strand
AAATAATGGAAATGGAAAAGTTTGAGGGGAATCAAGTACAAATAATTAAAAATTATGTTGGACTTGTTTATTATGATGACTTGATTGAAGAATTTAAGAAGGAAAACATACTTGAGTATGAATAAAACAAAAATAGAATTTCACACTATTTTTGATTTAAATAAAAAGACAAAAAGGAGGAAGATTATGAAAGGGAAAAAAGCAAAGCGTCTCATTGCGATTGCATTAGCGACAACAATGACAGTAACGATGTTTCCGGAAATGACATCGGGAAATTTAAGTGCAGGAAGAGTAAAAGCTGCATCTATGGTAACAAATGAGAACTTGTTAAAAAATCCAACTTTTGAAGAAGAAAAACCGTTTACAGAGCATTCAGAACAAAACCAAAATAATAAAATAGGAAATTGGTTTAATTTTCAAAATTCTGTAAAAAAAGAAAAAGGTAATGCACATTCAGGAGAATGGGCAGCATCTTTAGAAAAAACAAATGATGCGTTAGAACAAGATATACCGAATTTGCAAAAAGGGGCAACATATAAAGTTTCGGTATGGGCGAAAAATACAAATCCAAATGGAACAAAAGCATATTTATGTGTGAAATCTTATGGTGGAAGTGAAAAGAAAGTTCAGATTACATCTTCAGACTATAAAAAGTATGAAGTAGAATTTGTTTACACAGGAGATAGTACAGGAAAAAACACTAGAACAGCAATCTGGATAGAACGAGCAAATGCAGGAAAGATTTATGTTGATGATTGGTCATTTACAATCTTAAGTGATTTAAAAAGTTTTAGTGTAGAAAATGGAATGTTAATTGCAAAGTATAACGAAGATTATACAGGCAAAATCAGTGCAAGTGATTTTGATTTTTCGTATACATCTTCATTAGAAAGTGAAAAAGCAGAAAAATTAGAAATTACAGAAGAAAATGTGAATGGAAAAACATTAACAATGAAATTTGCACCAATTGCAAAACAACCTGTTGAACAAAAAATTATTGTAACAGCAACTTATAAGCCTAAAAAACAACCATTAGTAGTTGATTTTATGGTAGCTCCTTCTGGAGAAGCAGTTACAGAAGCAAAATTAGTAGGGATATCAGCAGAAAACGGGAAAGTAATTGGAAAATTAGATGTAGCTCCAACAGTAGCACCTGAGAAAAAAGATTTTGCTTTAGAATATAAAGTGAATGAAGGTGCATTTACTAAAGCAGATATCAAAGAGTTTGCATACGACAAAGCCAATAAAAATGTATCTTTAACATTTGATAAAATTTCAAGTGCAGTGAATGAAAAAAAGATAACTGTAAAATTAATTTACAAAAATGTTGAGAAAACAACACAATTCGTTGTAAAACTTGGAAGTGGTGTTAAATATTATGTAGATGCAACAAAAGGCAAAGATACAAATGATGGTACAAGTCCTGAAAAAGCATGGAAGAGTATTGATAGAGTAAACAAAGAAACATTCCAGCCAGGAGATCAAATTTTATTTAAAGCAGGAGAAGAATGGACAGGGGCATTAAAGCCACAGGGTTCAGGTGTAGAAGGTGCTCCTATTGTTATTGCCAGTTATGGAGAGGGAGCAAAACCACTTTTCAAACCAGGAAAAGACTGGAGAATATCTCATATGGATATTGCAAATAAAGTAGTTGATTCACCTACAGTAAATAATATCATTACATTTTTCAACCAAGAATACTGGGAAGTAAGAGATTTAGAACTTTATGATCCAACATATAGCCAAAATGCTCAAACTAGAATTTTCCGTAGAGGAATTAATGTTTCAGCAGAAGATGCAGGAGATTTACATTATTTCAAATTTGATAATTTAACAATTCACGGCTTTAGAGGCCCTAATGACAATGATGGAAAATCATCTGGTGGTATTATTATGACAATAACTACAAATCGTTATGATGCAACTAAACGTGTAAGAACTGCTATTCATGATATTAGTGTTACAAATTGTGAAATGTATGATTTGGGAAGATCAGGAATCAACTTCGTTTCTCCTTGGACAACAAGAGAAGGTGCTGAATGGAATAAGTATGGACGTTTTGATTATGTTGGAAAAGGAGCATGGAAACCATATGAAAATTTCCGTTTGAGCAATAATACAATTTACAACATTGATGGAGATGGAACAATTGTAGATGGATGTAAGGATGTAATTGTAGATCATAATACAGTATATCGTACAGTATTAAATTGCTGGTATGGAGTTGGTTTATTCAACTGGAATTCAGATAATGTCGTATTTGAATACAATGAAGTATATGAAGCATCACCTGCAGACGCACTTTTGGGAGCTGGAGATGGACAGGGAATAGAAATTGATGCTTTAAATAAAAATACTTTAGTACAGTACAATTATTTACATAATAATGCAGGTGGAATATTTATGTGGTGTTGTACAGCAACTTTAAGAGGATTTAATGGAATTTACCGTTATAATATCAGCCAGAATGACGGAGCCAAACATGGAGTAATTGACTGGAGACCAGGTCATGAAGGAAGTATGGCTTATAACAATACTATTTATTTAGATAATAGTGTGGAAAGAGAATGGTTGAAAAACGGATATACAGGTGGTAAGAGCGATGCAAAATTCTGGAACAATATTATTGTAAATAGAGGGAAAATGCATGCACCAAACTTTAATGAACAAGAAATTGATTACGAAAGAAATATTTTTGTAGGATTTGATGCAGTTCCATCTAATGATGAAACAGTTATTCAAGAAGATCCTATGTTTGTAGCAGAAGGGACTGGTAGTAAAGGAATTGATAGTTTAAAAGGTTACCAATTACAGAAAAACTCTCCAGCGATTGATGCGGGAATTAATATTGAAAATAATGGTGGAAAAGATTATTTTGGCACAAAGTTAAGCGATGGTAAAACTGATATTGGTGCAGCAGAATATGTAGAACCTACACCAGAAAAACCAGAAAAACCAGAGGAACCAGAAAAGCCAAGTAAACCTCATACAGAAAACACACAACAGACAAAACCACAGACACAAAATGAGGTTGTGAAAACAGCAGATGTATCTCCTGTTTTGCCACTTTTGGTTATATCATTTATGACACTTGGAGTAGTTATTTTCTTAGAAATGAAAAGAAAAATAATAAATAAGAAATAAACGGAATAAAGACTATTGCGAATAAGAAATACTTATAGCAATAGTCTTTTTTGGTAATTCGCCCATTGACACTTTTCTGTATATATTTTATTCTATTCAAAACAAATTAATTAAAGAAAAAAAGGAGAAGATATATGGGATTTTCAGTTGATGTGAGTGTACCAATAGTCACAGTATTTTTTCAAGGACTATTGAGCTTCTTTTCACCATGTGTGTTGCCGTTAATACCGATTTATATTAGTTATTTATCAGGAGGAACAGGTGTAAAAGGAAAGGATGGGAAGATACATTTTAAAAAGAGTAAAGTAATGCTTCATACATTGTTTTTCGTTTTGGGAATTAGTTTTACTTTTGTTGTTTTGGGATTAGGTGTTTCTGCATTTGGAAGTTTTTTCAAAGAGAATCAGTTGATTTTTGCAAGAATAGGAGGCGTTCTTGTTGTAGGGTTTGGATTATATCAATTAGGTGTTTTTGGAAAGAGTTCTTTACTTGGAAAGGAACGAAGGTTGCCGATGAAGGCAGATGTCCTTGCAATGTCTCCAATTGTTGCATTTATTATGGGATTTTCGTTTAGTTTTGCATGGACACCGTGTGTTGGACCAGCGCTTGCTAGTGTACTTTTAATGGCAGCATCTGCAACAACAAAGTGGGCTGGATTAGCATTGATCGGTGTTTATACGATTGGGTTTGTCCTTCCCTTTTTAGTAGTGGGATTATTTACAACTACCGTCCTAGAATTTTTTAAAAACCATATGAATGTAGTGAAATATACAGTAAAAATAGGCGGCATATTGATGGTCCTTATGGGACTGTTGATGTTTACAGGGAAAATGAATGCATTTACTGGATATTTATCGGGAACAACTTCTAAGTCGGAAGTAAAGAAATCGGAGAAGGCATCAGAAGAGAAGTCTAAAGAAAAACAAGATGAAAAAGAAGATGAGATGTCTGCTATTGATTTTACTCTGTATGATCAATATGGAAAAAAACACTCTTTATCAGATTATAAGGGGAAAACGATTTTCTTGAATTTTTGGGCTACATGGTGTCCGCCATGTAAAGCAGAAATGCCACATATACAGAAACTTTATGAATCTTATGGGGATGATGGAGAAGTAGCTATTTTAGGTGTTGCTGCTCCGAATTTTGGAAATGAGGCAGATGAAGAAGGAATTAAGGCATTTATGAAGGAAAATGGATATACCTATCCGGTTCTTATGGATACAACAGGGGAATTATTTATGCAATATGGAATATCTTCTTATCCGACGACATTTATGATTGATAAGGAAGGAAAGGTTTTTGGATATGTAAGTGGACAATTATCAGAAGATATGATGAAAAGCATTATCCGTCAAACGATAGAAGGAAAACGTGAATAAAAGTTAGGAGGAATTGCTATGCCAGCACTTTATGCACATAACCAGTTTGGAAATCGTGTTTTACAAAAACTTGATGTGAAAAAAAGAGCATTTTTATTGAAAAACTTAAGACAATTTAGAATAGGGTTACATGGCCCAGATTATTTGTTTTTTTATAAGCCTTTATCACCAAATCCAATTAGTCAGATAGGATTTCAGATACATGAAAGACCAGCTTCAGAATTTATGGAATATGCACGAAAGGTGATTTGGGAGAATGGAACAGAATCACCAGAGTATGCATATATTCTTGGATTTATTTGCCACTTTGCTTTAGATAGTGAGTGTCATCCATTTGTTGCAGAAGAAATGAAGAGAACAGGAATTGGTCATGTAGAATTGGAAAGTGAATTTGAGAAGTTTTTAATGCGAAAAAATGGGGAAGATCCACTTTCCTATCCGGTAGGGAAAACATTTCCAGCGGATAAGGATACAGCAAACTGTGTAGCGAAATTTTATGAAGGTGTGGAACCAGAGGAAGTGTATAAAGCGCTAAAGTCTATGCGAAAATATAAAAGTATTCTTGTAGCGCCAGGAAAGTTGAAAAGAACAATTTTAGATAAAGGTATGAAGTTGGTTGGTCAATACGATGCTCTCCAAGGACACTTATTTAAAGTGGAAGACAATCCAAATTGTATAGAAAGCAATGAAGGGTTGTATGAGCGATTTAAGGATGCAGTTCCAATAGCGGAATACCTTATCCAAAAATTTGATGAATATTTGGAAGGAAGTATATTGGATGAACGGTTTGAACGTGATTTTGAGTAGTATTTTTATTTGACTTGTAAAAAATTCGCTTTCATTTTTGAAAACTTTTACAGTTTAAAGCATAAAAACGTTGAAGAATTGCAGAAATAAAGTTATAATAAGTTGGAAGAAAATGAAAGAGGATTTAAAAATGAAAATAATTAGTACATTATATAATTTGATGTGGGGAGATTTAGTTACGATACCGCTCCCTGGTGAAAGTTCGATAGGACTATCTTTATTAGTAATGGTATTAGTTCCGGTAGGAATTTTTTTTACCATTAAAACAAGATTTATTTTATTGAGAAAATTTCCACATATTCTTCAGATTGTAAAAGAGCAGAAAAATGAAACACAAAAAAATAGTATTTCGGGTGTACAAGCCTTAATTGTATCTACAGCAACTAGAGTTGGAATGGGAAATTTGGTTGGGGTAGTAGCAGCAATATCAGCAGGTGGAGCAGGTGCAGTATTTTGGATGTGGCTTTCTGCTTTGATCGGTTCATCCACAGCATTTATAGAAGCCACATTGGCACAAATGTATAAAGAAAAAGATCCATTATATAAAGGATATCGTGGTGGTCCAGCATACTATATACATGCATATATGACACAAAGAAAAGAGAGAAGATATAGTTTGATTGCTGTTTTATTTGCAATTTCAGGATTGGTGTGTTGGTGTGGAATTAGTCAAGTTATTAGTAATTCCGTAACAACTTCTATGGAAAATGCATTTCATATCCCGCCAATTTATACGACGATAGCACTTGTTTTGATTTCGGCAATTATTGTTTTGAAAAAGAATGCTACAGTGAAAGTATTAGATATTGTTGTCCCAATTATGGCAGGTGGATATTTATTGATCACGCTGTTTATTATTGGGAAAAATATAGGAATGCTTCCAGATGTTTTCGGTAGAATTTTTGCTGAAGCATTTGGATTTCGACAGATTGTAGCAGGTGGATTTGGTGCAGTTTTGATGAATGGTGTGAAAAGAGGGCTATTTTCTAATGAGGCTGGAAGTGGTTCAGCACCTTGCGCAGCTGCAGCAGCAGATGTAAGTCATCCAGCTAAAGCAGGACTTTTACAAGCATTTGGAGTTTTTATTGATACAATTGTTATTTGTAGTTGTTCTGCAATGATTATGCTTTTAGTACCACAGACAAAAGTGAAGGGGCTTGTAGGAATGGAATTTTTACAAAAGGCAATGGAACATCATCTAGGAGGATTTGGAGTAATCTTTATTACGTTAACGCTAGTGTTGTTTAGTTTTTCTACATTTATCGGAGTACTATATTATGCAAGGTCAAATGTTGCATATTTGTTTGGGGATAATTGGACTTCCCAGACGCTTTATAAAATAGTAGCATTGGCAATGTTATTTGTTGGAGGTTTAGCTACATATACATTTGTATGGGACTTAGGAGATGTAGGTGTTGGCTTGATGACGATTTTTAATATGATTGTGTTACTTCCAATGTCAAAACAAGCGATAAATATGTTGAAAGATTATGAGAGAAAAGTATAAAGAATGGAGGAGATATCATATCTCCTCCATTAGTATTATCTCATAAATTCGTTAATAACATGCAAAATTCCATCTGCATCATTAGATTTTGTAATATAGTCAGCGCTCTCTTTTACAAGAGGTTGAGCATTTTCCATGGCAACACCAAGTCCAGCATATTCAATCATTGTCAAATCATTGTAACCGTCTCCACAACAAATCATAGAATCGGCAGTAAGACCGATACTGTTTAGCAATTTTTGTAGAGAATGGGCTTTATCTATACGTTGTGGCATGATTTCTAAAAAGAAAGGCTCTGATAAATAAATATTTAATTGAGAGTGAAAATGTGATTTCACTGTTTCCAATGCTTTTGCCACTATTTTCTTATTACCGGTTCCAAGCAATTTGTTTACCGGAAAAGTCACTTCTGATAAAAAATTTGTTGTTTGTCGAATAGGCATTTTGTTGATGTGAGACTCCAATTCAGTGAATTGATTTGTTTTTATACCTGATAAAATATGAGAATCTGTATAAGTAAGCAAATCCATGTCATAGTTCTTGAGTATTTCATAAATAGGCTGTATAGTTTCGACAGGAATTGTTCGGTTGTACAGAATTTTTTTACTGCGACAATCAATAATCTTAGCTCCGTTAAAGGATAAAATATAACTGCCGTATTTTTCTAATTGTAGTTCTTTTGCCAGTGGCAAAATACCGGGTGTTGGGCGACCAGAGGCAAGAACAACTTTTTTCCCTTTTTCTTGAATATCAATTAAAGCTTGTTTTGTTGGTTCTGTAATTTCTTTTTTTGAATTTGTTAATGTTCCGTCTAAATCTAGAACAAGAATCTGATAGTCCATAATTTCTCCTAGTATAATTTTTGTAAAGCTTCTACAATTTTAGGAAATTCCATACTGTGAGAAGCTTTTACTAATATGGTGTCATCTTTTTTTACAATGACATGTAACTGTGAAAGAAATTCCTCTTTTGTTTCAAAATAGAGAACTTCACTGTTGGAATGGATAGATTTTGCACCATGAACAAATTCTTGTGCAAGTGTTCCGATACAACAAATTAAATCAATTCCTTTTTGGGAAGCATATGTGCCAATACTATAATGCAAAGCCTTTTCATCTTCACCAAGTTCACCCATATCACCTAAAATAGCAACTTTACGTCCGAGGCCGTTTGAAAGCACATCTAAGGATGCTTTCATAGATACAGGGTTGGCATTATAACAATCATCAATAATAAGAAGATTCTCCGTTTCAATTAAATTGTTTCTTCCGGAAACAGGGAGAAGACTTTCAATCCCTTTTTGAATTTCTGTGGTTGTTAAACCAAGAGAATACCCTACACATGCTCCAGCAAGAGCATTGTAAACCATGTGTTTTCCAGGGAGATGAATAGTTGCTTCTACCGTTCCATTTGGAAGGTGTAATGTACATGAAGTTCCTTTTAAGCCAAGAGACTGTATGTTGTCGGCATAATAAGAATGTTGTTTTGCCAAACCAAAAAATACAGGGTTAACTCCATGTACATTTTCAACTGTAATCAATTTATCATCATCACCATTTAACAAAATTTGTCCACCCTCACGCATAAAGTCAAACATTTCTGTTTTGGCGCGAAGAACACCGTCACGATTGATTAAATTTTCCAAATGACAAATACCTATATTTGTAATAACACAGATATCTGGACGAGCAACTTTTGCAAGGCGATGCATTTCTCCAAATTCATTGATTCCCATTTCCAAAACAGCAACCTCGTGTTCTTTACGAATATTAAAAATAGTTAGAGGAAGCCCAATTTCGTTATTGAAATTTCCTTCTGTTTTTAAGACCGAATATTTTTGTTCGAGAACAGAAGCAATCATTTCTTTTGTACTTGTTTTACCTACGCTACCAGTAATTCCAACTACTTTAATATCAAGGGCAAGTCGATAGTGTTCAGCAATATCTTTTAACGCTTGTTCACAAGATTTAACTAAAATATAAGAAAAAGGAACATCGCCTAAATCTTTTTCAGATAAAGCACATAGAGCACCATTTTCCATAACTTGTGGAATGAAATTATGACCGTCTACTCTTGCACCTTTTATAGCAACAAATAGGAAATCTTTTTCAACTTTACGGCTGTCAATAGCAACTCCGTTTACTTCTAAAGAAAGTTTGTTTTTATCTCCGAAATATGTACCGCCACAGGCTGTAGCAATTTCTTGTAAAGACATATATTTCATAGATAGACTCCTTTCTAATTGTATTTTTCCAATGATTTTTGAATAATAAGTTCGCAAAGGTCTCCATAAGAAATGCCAGCAGCTTGTGCTTCTTTTGGTAAAAGACTTGCAGAAGTCATTCCTGGAAGACTATTTACTTCAAGACAATATATTTCTCCGTCTTCTGTTAAAAGGAAATCTGCACGGGAATAAACATCTAATTTTAAGGCAGAAAAAGCTTTTTCTGTTGCTTCCTGCATTCTTTTAGCAATCGTGTCATCAATATGTGCGGGACAGATTTCTTCTGTGCAATCTGCTTGATATTTATTTTTGTAATCGAAGAAATTTGATTTTGGAATAATTTCAATTACTGGAAGTGCTTTTCCATCGATAATTCCTACAGCAAACTCACGTCCTTTGATATATGGTTCAATAATAATTTCATTTTCATATTTAAAAGATTCTTCAACAGCAGTTTTATATTCTTCATCTGTTTGTGGAATGTATACACCGATACTTGATCCACCTGAACAAGGTTTTACAACAACTGGAAGAGAGAGCCCTAGTTCGCAAAGAGCTTGGTTTTTATTCTCTTTTTTTAGCCATGTTCCAGAAGGAGTAGGAACACCAGACATTTTGAAAATCTGCTTTGTGATTCCTTTATCCATTGCTAATGCACTTCCAAGAGAGTTAGGTCCAGTATACTTTATACCAAGAATATCGAAAGTTGCTTGTAATTTTCCATTTTCACCGATATCTCCATGAAGTCCCATAAATACAATGTCTGCCATACGACAAAGTTCTATAACATTTGGTCCTAATAATGATGGAGATTGGTCTGGTCTAGAGGCTTTGATTTCCTGCAAGTCAGGTTCGGTTGTTTTGATACCTTCAGCGATTTCAAGCCCACTGTTTTCTAAAGTAAATACCTCTTCTAATTTATCGGAATCATATTCTAATCCCATAAATGCATCTAAAAGGAACACATCGTGTCCTCTTTCTTTTAATGTACGGCAGATTCCTGCACCGGAAGAAAGAGAAACATCTCTTTCTGTACTAAGTCCGCCTGCTAATACGATGATTTTCATAGTGTAATCTCCTTTATTGCTCTTTTAAACTCATTTGATTTAATAAATCTTTTTTAACTGTATATAATTTTTCTGACAAGTCCACATAAACTCGATGAGGATAGAAAAGACGTTTTGTTTCATCCCAAAGTGTTTCTTTTTCTTTGCGACAATAGTCAGCAATTTCAATAACAGATGGTGTGTCGTACACACATGAACCATTAATAAAAATAGGTTTTAGTAATTCACGTACTTCATATGTACCGCCTTTTAATAATGTTTTCTTCCATGTATCTACAGGATCAAAGAGGAGTAAGTCTTCTTGGCAGTTAATTACTTCATCTGCAAAACAGATTAAATCTGCCTTGATTTTTCTAGTTTCTTTTTCATAAATTCGGAAAATAGTTTTATTTCCTGGATTTGTGATTTTTTCTGTATTTTCCGATAGTTTAATTTTAGGAATAAATTCACCGTCCTTATTACAAATGGCAGCAAGTTTGTAAACGCCACCAAAAGACGGGCAATCTTTTGAAGTAATGAGGTGTGTTCCAACACCCCATGAGGTAATTGTTGCTCCTTGCATTTTTAAATCGTGAATTAAATATTCATCTAAGTCATTGGAAGCGGAAATATAAGCGTCTTCAAAACCAGTGTTATCTAACATTTTTCTTGCCTTTTTAGAAAGGTAGGCAAGATCACCGCTATCTAGACGAATTCCATAATTTCTCAATTCTATACCGGATTCACGCATTTCCTTAAATACACGGATGGCATTTGGAACACCAGATTTCAGTGTATCATAAGTGTCTACGAGAAGACAGCATGCGTTTGGATAGAGATCTGCATATTTCTTAAATGCAGTATATTCATCAGGAAAACTCATAATCCAACTGTGTGCATGAGTTCCACTAATAGCTACGCCAAATTCTTTACCAGCAAGAACATTTGATGTAGCAGCACAACCGCCAATCATTGCAGCCCTCGCACCATAAAGTCCAGCATCAGGGCCTTGAGCACGTCTTAAGCCAAATTCAAGAACTCGGTCTGTCCCAGCAGCGAAAGCTACACGGGCAGTTTTTGTTGCAATAAGGGACTGGTGGTTGATAATATTTAAGATAGCTGTCTCAACCAATTGAGCCTCCATAATTGGTGCAATTACTTTGATTAACGGTTCTTTTGGGAAAATAACAGTTCCTTCTGGAATGGCATAAATATTCCCACTAAAATGAAATCCGCTTAAGTAATGTAAGAAGTCCTCGCTGAATATATTTAAACTGCGGAGATATTCTACATCTTCATAAGAAAAATTCAAGTTTTTGATATAGTCGATTACTTGTTCAAGCCCAGCGGCAATAGAGTATCCATTGTTACATGGATTTGAGCGAAAAAACATATCAAAAACAACAACATCATTTGCCCCGCTCTCAAAATATCCTTGCATCATTGTTAATTCATATAAATCAGTTAATAGGGTAAGGTTTCTTGTATTCATTTTTTCTTCCTTTTACCTTCAATCTTATTTTTACAAGTTATTATGTGTATGACAAAGCATACTTATTTTATTATACCATTAAATAAATAAAAATGTAATGTTAAATAAAAAAATGCAATACTATGATTG
>JAHHTN010000064.1 GCA_020024645.1 Faecalimonas sp. | reverse complement strand
CCTGGACACAAGGTTCTTCTTTTACAAACTGCTCACTATTACTATGATTTTTAATAAGCATAACCAACAGCATTTCTTCTAATTTTTTTCCACTATATCAATATCCATACTTCCCGAACGAAATCCTTCCAAATCTATTGTAATGTAGGAATATCCAAGCGTTTTTAATTTCTCAGTTATCTTTATTCGATTTTTTAGAAGAATTGCCATATCTTTTTCATCCACCTCGATTCTAGCAATATTTCCATGAACTCGAATTCTTACATTATAAAATCCAAGTGTTTTGAGCCACTCTTCCCCCTCTTCGACACAACGCATTCCCCCGTAATCCAATTCTGCTCCATATGGAAAACGTGTTGCCATACACGGTGTAGACGGTCGATTCGCAACAGATATTCCATATTCTTCTGCTAATTTTCTTACTTCTTTTTTCGTAAATCCACACTCTGCTAAAGGGCTTAGAATTTCTAATTCTTTTAATGCGCGAATACCCGGACGATATACATGAAGATCATCTTCATTTGTTCCTTCCACAATCGTCTGTGTACCCAATTCTTTTGCTTTTTGTTTCAATCTGCTGAAAAGTAATTTTTTACAAAGATAGCATCTATCCACTGGGTTATATTTAATTCCTGCCTCTTGTAATTCATCTATCCGAACAATCCTATGTTCTGCACCAGCCTCTTTTGCTACAGCGGTAGCAATCTCTATATCTTTCATCGGATGTAATTCAGTGTGTACGGTTATCGCATATACTTTCTTTCCTCTTTTCTTTGAAGCATCGCAACAAATTTTTAATAGCAGACTACTATCCACTCCACCCGAAAAAGCAAGAACAATATTTTCTTTTGCAAGACATTCTATCCTCTCAAGAAGTTGTTTTCTTTTTTCTTCATAATTATTCATCTACTGGCACTCCTCAATAATCTGACGATAAACTTCTTGCCATGATCTTCCACTTTCTTTACAAATTTTTGCAATGCTTTCATGTTCGGGATAAATTCTTTCACCTGAAGAAAGAGAACAAATTTTTATCTGTACTTCCCCCATTGATGTATCACGAACTTCTATTCTTCTTGGCAAAACACTTCTTTCCATATATTGAATACGAATCCCAATACTTGTCGTTTCTTCAAAAATAATTTTCTGTAATTGAGAAATTTGATTTTCTTTGCAAATTACATTTAATTGATATCCAGGACGATTCTTTTTCATAAATACAGGGAAATAATGAACATCTCTCGCACCTGCTTCCATAAGTCTTTCCATTGTATAACCAAGAGCTTCCCCAGTACAATCATCAATATTACTTTCCATTTTCACAATTTCATCTTTTTCTACTGTTTGGTTCTCTTGTTCCTCAATAAGCATAGCACGAAGAATACTTGGTCTTTCATAATTTCTTTTACCCGCACCAACACCTGTTCTTAAAATGCGGAAATTCTCTGGAAGTTTAGTTTCTGTACGAATTGCTGCTGCAATTGCCGCTCCTGTTGGAGTAACAAACTCCCCTTCTGTTTCTGTAATATGCAATGTTAGATTTTCTGCATTAACTATATTAGCAACTGCAGGAACAGGAATAGGTAATACCCCATGTTGACAGCGAACAGTTCCACAACCTTCATACAACGTAGGAATAATCACTTCATCAATTCCCAAATTATCTAGACAAATCGCAACAGAAACTATATCTACTATAGAATCAACTGCTCCCACCTCATGAAAATGTACTTCTGTTTTCGGTTTCCCATGTGCTTTTGCTTCCGCATTTGCTAAAATATCAAAAATCTTTTCAGCCAGTTCTTTTGCCCGTTCCGTCATTTCACTACAACGAATAATCCCCTGAATTTCTATTAACCCACGATGTTCATGGTGATGGCTATGATCATGTATATGGTTATGTGTATGTCCATGTAAATACTGCATATCATGATCGTGATTTTCATGTTCTAATACCACATCAAAATCACAGGCATCTAATCCCGCTTTAGATACTCTCCGAATTTTTGTCTGAAACTGCCCACTAATTGATAAACTATCTAACGTCTCTGTAAGTACCTTCTTATCTGCCCCTAAGTCTAAAAGAGCTGCCACAGTCATATCTCCACTTATTCCAGAATAACATTCCAAATATAATTTTTGTTTATTCATATTTCTGTACCCCCAATTTATTAATTTGTGATGCAATATACCCAGCACCATATCCATTGTCAATATTTACAGTTGCAATGCCATTTGCACAAGAATTAATCATTGTTAATAGTGCTGAAATCCCATTCATACTTGCACCATATCCAACAGATGTAGGCACTGCAATTACCGGTTTATCTACAAGACCTCCTATAACGCTTGCCAATGCACCTTCCATTCCAGCCACTGCAATAACACAATTCGCACTCTGAATCACATCTACTCTCGAAAGTAATCTATGAAGTCCACTTACTCCTACATCATATATTCTTTCTACATTATTTCCAAAAAATTCTGCAGTCTGTGCTGCTTCTTCTGCAACTGGAATATCTGCTGTTCCAGCTGTACAAACTACAATTTTCCCAATATGTTCTTTTTGTTTTTTTTCAATTTTTAAAATTCTCGACAACGCGTCATACTCTACCTCTGGAATTTCTGCTTGTACCAACTCTGCCTGTTCTTTTGTAGCTCTAGTTCCAAGCACTTCCCCTTCTTCTTCATAAAGCCTTTCATATATCTTTAAAAGATGTTCATCTGCCTTCCCACTGCAAAACACTACTTCCGCACAACCAGACCGTAATTTTCTATGTGTATCTAACTTTGCATATCCCAACTCTTCAAAAGGCTGTCTTCGAAAAAACTCTTCTGCATCTTCTATAGAAATCTCACCATTTTTTACCTGCTCCAATATTTTTTTTGTATCCATATATTACCTCCGATTTATCTCACTTAAATCTACTATTCTTGTACAAACGCGTTTCGCTAATTCCATGTTGTGTGTTATAATGAGCAGTCCATAATTCCTGTGCTTTGATATTTCCAATAAAGCATTCCAAATTTGTGCTTGAGAAATCACATCTAACATTGTTGTGATTTCATCACAAATAAGAAATTTACTTTCCGGACTTAATACTCTCACAATACAAAAGCGTTGTAACTCTCCCCCCGAAAGTTCCCTTGGCCATCTTGTTAGCCATTCCTTTTCAATGCCAAAACGTTCCAACAGCTTCTCCCCAGGATTCCAACACTCATTTAATGTCTTTTTCATCTTCCATCTTGGATTTACTGCCAATTCAGGATGTTGATAGATCATTTGCACCGGAGAAAACCCTTTTATCTGCATAGATTTTCCGTCTAATAAAATCTGCCCAGAAGTTGCACAATTATATCCCGCAAGAATTTTCGCTAACGTACTCTTTCCACATCCTGAAGGCCCCACAATCCCTACTCTTTCACCTGTTTTCACTTCCAAATTTACATCTTTTAAAATCCAAGGAGAATTATTTGTATAACGAAAACTTATATTTTCTGCCTTAAGTTGCATGAACACACCTAACCTTTCCGCCTCGTAAACTTCTCATAGGAATTTCCCCACAACACTTTTCTGTTACATAAGGGCAACGTTCTGCAAACAAACACCCCTCTGGCAAATTATCTGCATAAGGTTGCGTTCCGTCAATTGCTTGAAATTCATTTTGTGGTAATGCTGAAATTAACGCCTTACTATATGGATGACGAAGTTTTTCTGCATCCCCAAGAAAATCCGCAACTGGAGCAGATTCAACAATCGTTCCTGCATAAAATACTGCTATTTTATCAGCTACATGAAACGCTAGATCAATATCGTGTGTAATTAAAAGTACTCCTACTCCATTATCTGCAAATTTTCTAAAATGTTTCAATGTATCCATAGCCATATCAACACTCAGCCCCGGTGTTGGCTCATCAGCAATAATTAATTCCGGAGTTTCCATAATCGCTGAGGAAATTAGAACTCTCCTAGCCATTCCGCCCGAAAGTTGAAATGGATACATTTCCTCTACCCCTTTTCCCAATTTATATTTTGCAAACAACTCCTTTTGCCTTTGTTTTGTAGAATACACTCCCACAACCTGTTTACCCACTTTCATTACGGGATCTAAATAATCCACTGACTGTGGAATAAAAACTATTTTTTTTCCAAGAAGTTCTTTTCTTTTTTTCTCTGTTAAACTCTCTCCATTGTAAAAAATCTCACCTTTTATATTCGAATTGTTTGGAAGAAGTCCCATAATAGCATGTGCCAAAAGACTTTTCCCCGAACCACTTGAACCTACTACTGCAACAATCTCTCCTTTTTTTACATCTAACGAAAGAGAATGGACAACTTCTAAATCCTGTTTATGAAAAATCCCTTTATACATACTAAAAGACACAACTAAGTCATCTACCGTTAAAATGCTTTTTTCTTTCATTTTACTTCTCCTATTCATTCGCACTTCCTGGATTCCAAAGTTTTTTTAAATTTTCTCCTATAACATCAAATACAACAACTGCAATCAAAAGCATCAAACCAGGAAATAGGGCAAGCCACCATTTACCTGTTGCAATGTGATTCATTGCTTCTGATAAAATAACACCTATCGCAGGCATCTCCGCAGGCATTCCAAAACCAAGAAATGTAATGGATGCTTCGTGCATAATTGCATGAGGAAATAATAATACTAGTCCAATTAGATACACTGGAAGAACATGAGGTAAGATATGTTGTACCGCCACCTGTATCTTAGATTTTCCCATTTTATACGCCGCTTGCACATACTGTGCTGATCGTATCTGCATAACTTCTGCTCGAACAATTCTTGTTAATGAAGGCCAATGAGTCAAAGCTACTGCTATTGTCACTCCTTTTACACCTTTTCCAACCATGAAAGAAATCAACATTAAAAGAACCAAATGTGGAAGCCCCATGCACAAATCTACACACCAGTTAACAAATTTGTCTATCCATCCACCAAATACGGCAGATGCAATTCCCGCAATTAAAGCAATAATAGAACTAACAATCGATGCCAAAACACCAATAATCAAACTATTAGACAGCCCCTTAATAGAACGATAGAACATATCTCTTCCTATAAAATCTGTACCAAATAAATGTTTCAATCCAGGTTCCATAAATTTATCTGCATAATTTGAATCATAAAGAGAAGGATCCATAAATATTCCCAAAAAGAAAATTCCTCCTAAATAAAGCAATGCAAAAGCTATCACCAAAACCATTGTAACTCTTCTATTTCCTATTTTCCTTTTATTCATGTTTCTCCCCCTCTCTGATTCTAGGGTCCAAAACTCCATATAAAAAATTTGCAATCAAATTTCCTGTAAATACAAACAATGCACTAAACATGGCTATTCCTAAAAGAAGTGGAACGTCTGCATTCATTGCGGCAGATGTAATTGCATTGCCAATTCCCGGATAAGCAAATACCGTTTCTGCTAAAGCCATTCCTCCAAATAGTTCGTTAAAAGAAGTAAACTGCACTGTAATTGCTGGCAACGCAACATTCCGCAAAACATGACGCTTTACAATTTGAATATTATTTTCACCTCTTGCTTTTGCATACAGAATAAAATCGCTATTCATAATCTCAATTACTTTTTGTCTTGTATACAGAACAACTTCACTAATATTTACGATTGTTAACGTAAGTACTGGCAAAATCAAGTGATATATTCTATCTCCTAGCGTGACATCTTCTGCTAATTTCCCCACTGGGACTGCCATTCCAATTGGAAACCATCCCAATTGAACAGCAAATATTGTCAAAACAAGAAGACCAATCCAAAATACTGGTGCTGATTTCATAAGAAGACAAAATATTTTTACCACTTTATCTAAAATTCCACCTTGGCGCATTCCACAAATAACACCCAATGTAAACCCAATAATACCAGATAGTCCCCATGCTAACATCATCAATACAATCGAATATGAAAATCTCGTTTTAATCACTTCTATAACTGGTTTTTTGTATGTAATAGATATTCCCAAATCACCATGTAAAACATGTTCTACCCAAGTGATAAATCGCTCTGGAAGTGGCTCATTTAATCCCCATTCCTCCGCTATCTTTTCTTTTGCCTCTTCTGATAATGTTGAATTTGTGCCCACATACGAAACAAGCGGATCAATAGGAGCTTTTGTAATCAGTAAAAAAGCCACAATACTCACTGCGGCTAAAAGCAATATCATTCGCACACATTCTTCTATTAACTTCTTTCCATTTTTCATCAATTTTCTCCGGTTCTATTTCATTTTCCAATCTGCCATATTGCAGATAATAGGTGTTCCATGTCCATGTGGATGTGGAATTTGTGTATCTCTAGAAATATCTAAATTGTCACTAACAAAATAACAATGCTCTATATTTACAAGAAACAAGTTTGTATAATCTTCATCTGCAATTTTTTGCACTTCTTTCCATGATGCAATCGCTGCTTCTTGACTATTTGCAGATAGAGCTTCCTGAATTTTAGCATCTACTTTTGGATTCTTATATCCTACAACATTGTCATACCCCCCAGTCAAAAATAAATCCGACTGGAAAAGTGATGACAATACCGTTGGAGAATACTGTCCCCATCCCCATAAAACTGCAGATGTATTTTGTAATGTAATAATTTCTTCCCAAGTTGCCGTTTTTACTTTTATATCAATTCCAAGTTCTTTTGCATTTTCTGATAACGCTACACAAAGATTATATCGATCCGTTTCTCCTGCTGTTGCATATAAATCAAAACTGCATTTCTGTCCAGATTTTTCACGAATCCCATCTTTTCCTACTTTCCAGCCTGCAGCATCCAAAAGTTTTTTTGCTTCTGTTATTTGTTTATCTTCATATGTATCGGTACTTGCCCATACAAGATTATCTGTAAAGTTCACTGACGAAAGCCCAATTCCATCCGATGAATGTTCAATAATTTCTTGACGATCAATTCCGATAGAAAGAGCTTTTCTTACCGCCAAATCTGAAGTCACACTATTTCCAACCTCTACCTTTTTCCCATCAGAATTTTTCATCTCAGTTAATTTTCGTACTGGAAGACTAACATTTCTAACATCCATTGTTTCTAGTCTCTGTAAAGTCATACCTTGAATTTTCTCTTTGGCATAATTCGTCCCAACCATAACAATATCTAATTCTCCAGCTTTCGCTGCAGCAAATGCAGCATCCATATCCATCTTCACAAGAGTTACTTTTTCAATATCTGGAGTTTTACCAAAATAATTTTCATTTACTTCTAAAATAATCTGTTGATCCGCATCATACTGTACAACTTTATACGCTCCTGTCCCTATTGGCTTTCTATCAAACGCCTCTTTATCATAAGCATCTGAAGGTACAATTTGAAGAAGTGCTGTTGTATCCAAAAATGGAGAATATGCTTCTTTTAATTTAAACTCAACCGTTTCTTTGTCGATTGCTTTTACTGTATCAAGACGTGTTAAATCTACATATTCATTATCTGCCTGATTTTTTTTCACCATTTCATATGTAAATACAACATCTTCCGCATCAAACTCGCTTCCGTCACTAAACTTTATATCTTTATTCAAATGAAAAGTATAAGTCAAGGCATCTTTACTTATTTCCCAATTCTTTGCCAAATCTCCCACATATTTTGAGTTACTATCTACACGTAATAATGCATTATTAATAAATGGATACCCATGAGGCAGTGCTCCTTTTATTGGATCTAAACTTTCTTCAAATAAAGTTGTTCCTACATAGGCTTTAATTCCATCTTCTTTTTGGGAATTCTCCTTTTCACCCCGTTTCCCTCCACAACCAGAAATTACTACTGACATCATAGCCACTACACATAATATACTTACAATTCTTTTCTTCATATTTTTTCCTCTCTTCTTAAATGAAAAAAAGCATATGAATACTCCTTCTGGATATTCTTACGCCTTCTGACATTTTTATTTTCGTTTACCTATATGATTTCTTTGTATTTCACCTTTTTAATAAAATACTTCTGTATTTCGTGTACGCTTCATGTCGTCTTTCTCGGTTATATACTTCTCATATGATATTACTTTCTAGCAATTTGAATATTCAATTAATTCTTCAATTACCGATGCTATTAAAAAACTCATCGAAGTATTCCTAACTCCAACGATAATATTATTACAATGATTCATTGGAATTAATAATTTTCTTGCCTCACTCTGCCCAACAGCTTCTGCCATTTTCGGAGTGATTTCTCCATACATAGAATCGGCAATCGCAATCCCTACAGGCCCTATAATTATATCTACTTTTCTGCAACCTACTACAACTGCATTCTCACCTGTTGCCGCATGGTCTGCCCCTGCTTTCAACATATTCGTTGTTGCCAAAGAATTTGTTCCTACTGCTGTTATCTCTGCTATAGGAAATTCTTGTTTAATTGCTGACACAAGTTGTTTTCCCATGCCACCTCCCTGTGCATCTATAATCAATACTTTCATTTCTGCTCCTCATTTCTTTATTTTTTATTTTATATAGTATAGCAGAATATTCGGTACTTTGGCAATCTTTTCATAAAGTATCGGCGATCAAATAATCGCCGATACTTTACAATATAGTTATAGAGATTTTAAACAAATAACTTTATTTTTACTTTTTCTTTTTCAAAAATGACAATTCTGTCTCTGCTACAAGAATAGCTACAAAAATTAAAACAAATCCCAAAATAGAACGAATTGTGAATTGTTCGTTAAAAAATACCGCTCCGAATACAAGCCCGAAAATATTTTCGAAACTTAAAATGATAGAAACACTTGTCGGATTTTCTGTTTTCTGTGCAATTGTTTGTAACAAGAAACAAATCCCTGAACATACAATACCAAGGTATAACACTCCACCAACAGCACTCATATTCCACTCAATTGCTCCTGGGTTTTCCATCGTCAATGTAAATCCCCATGCTAAAACAGCACAAACAATAAATTGAAGCATTGTGATCAATGCTGGATCTTTATCTTTCCCCCATTTTGCAATAGCTATAATCTGTGATGCCCAAAATACTGAGCTGATAATAGAAATACTATCACCATAACTTATACTAAAGTTTCCTGCTACAGATACCAAAATAATACCAATTGCACACATTGCCGCTGCAATAATATGATAAATCTTTGGCTTTTCTTTTAAAATCAACCAACCAAGAAATGGCACAAACACACAATATGCCGAAGAAAGAAAATGACTCTTTCCTGGCATTTCAAGCATAACACCGATTGTCTGTGTAAAATATGCCATGAACAGACATACACCAATAAAGATACCACTCTTAATATAATCTTTGTCAATTTGTTTTAATTTTTTAATATTTGCTAAGGCTAAAAGAACTCCTGCAACCGTAAAACGACAAGCAAGAAGTGTTCCTGCAGGCAATGTGTCTGTAGAACCTTTAATAACAACCATTGAACTTCCCCATGCAACCGCTACAAACAACAAAGCCAATTTACCAAACATACTATTCTTCTTCATAAATTCTTCTCCATTCCTTTATCGTGAGGAACTATTTCATTACATCAAGTCCTTTCGCAACACGTGTAATAAAGTCCTGAACATTAGTTACCATAGTTGTAGCTGACAAACTTCCTCTATCTAAAAGTTTGTTTACAACAAATTCATCTGCATCTACTGTATAAAGATATACTGGGCGAATTGTTCCGTCATTTAGCACACGGAAAGAAGGAGTCATGTTACCAACAGCAATTGTATGCAACATTGTTGCAAGGCAAATAACTGTTGTTGCTTCTTTTACGATACCTCTCATTGCATTTGCTGCTTCATAAACATTTCCATATACTTCTGGAAGAGGACCATCGTCACGAATAGAACCTGCAAGTACGATAGGCACATCGTTGTTTACACAACTACAAATAATCCCATCATTCAAATCATAGTCTTTCATAAATTGTGGGATAGATCCACTTCTTCTTACTTTATTTAATACATCTAAGTGATTATAGTGTCCATTTGGCTGTGATTGTTGTGTATAAATATCCTGACCGAGTGCAGTATGTAATAACGCACCTTCTAAATCGTGTGTTGCTAAAGCATTACCTGCTAAAAGTCCATGTGCATATCCATTTTCAACAAGTGCTTGCATCGCTGCTCTAGCATTAGCATCAAAAGCAAAAGCAGGACCCATTACCCATACAATCTTTCCGCCATTTTCTTTTTCATATTTTAATAATTCAAATAATTTATCATAATCTCGCGCATATGATGTTTCACGGCTTCTTCCTTGACGGAATACGAACTGATCGTCTAATTTTTCTCCAACTTCTTCAAATCCGTGACAATGCATATATACTCCTTCTTCGCATCTTTCTGTTCTTCCAAGAAGTACTTTATCACCTTTTTTAATATTTCTTGCTTCAACAACTGCAAGATGACCATCCTCACAAAGAATTACGCATGAATCCATACGGCTTTCCTCTGCAAGTTTCCATTCTCCATTAATTTTAAAATATTCAGGATACATAGATGTGCTATGATAATATTCTGGCACTACCCCGTCCTTTTCTGCCTCTTCGTATTTGGCATCTGGTGCGTTTACAAACATCTCTTGTGTAAAATCTGGATGATGATACTTAGGCATTTCGAAATTTAACATAATACTTACCTCCTTAGTTATATACATTATTTATGAGTTTATAAATAATCATGATAATATTTTAACATACATATCATACGAACATCAGACAATTTATTGTATTATTTCTGTATTTTACGTTATCTTTTATACAAAAAACAACAAAATAATAAGTTTTTTTGTTGCATTTTTGTTGTTTTTCACAATTTTTTTTCTTCGCTTTCTAATTTTACTTTTCTTCGGAAATCACTTGCCGTTCTTCCCTTTATTTGAAGAAAGTTCCGAGATAAAGTCTTTTCTGTCTTATATCCAACTTCTAATGCAATTGTCAATACACTTTTGTCACTGTTAAGCAATAACTCTGTTGCATGATTTACACGAATAAAATTTAAAAATTCACTAAAATTCATTTCCACTTGATAAGATAAAACACGATTTAATTCTTTTGGAGACATTTTAAATTGATTACTGATTGACTGTAATTGCAAGTCTTCCGTATGATTTCGATAAATATATTCCACAATCTCATAAAATTCCTTTTTGTCTGAAATATTGCATCTATCTCCAACAAACTGATATAGATTACGAAACTCATTTATTTTTATTCCCATTCGTGCTTTAAAAACTTTACACATATGTGAATCATCCGTAAACCCTAAAATTTCAGCTAGTTCCTCTACTGTTAAGTTGGTATAAAGCAAATAATTAATCATTTTTCCTATCCGCATCTCATTAAGCAGATCAAAAAAAGACAGCCCTGTTGTACTTTTAATATAGGAGCGAATTGACGATTCGCTCATGTAAAATTTTTGCGATAGCATAGAAATCGTAATCTTTTGATTTAAATGAGTATACATAAACTGTAAAATTTCACTTGCATCTGTCGATTTTTCTTTAGTCCCCCCCTTATTCCTTCGAACAAAAGAAATCAAAATCTCAATCAACTTATTAGTCATATATACATTGCTAAATATGCTCTCTTCTTGCCCTTTTCCTTCTTCATTTATGTATCGTATCTCATTTCTTATTTGATGAAATACAATTTGTATTTCTTTATATTTTTCTTCTCCAAATGTAATTACCGGTCCCCTTCTAAGTGTCTGTACAAAAGATAACTGTACATTATCTGGATTGAATAATGTTTTGACCAACTGATTAACTCGCTCAAAGTGGTATTGTACTACATAAAATTGAAGTGGTTTTTTTACTTCTACAATTTCTGTAATCTGCCACGGTAATACAGATACAAGACTCCCTTTCGTTACGATATATTCTTTGTTATTTATCAGAATCTTTCCTACTCCTTCATTTACCAACCATAACCTTGACATCGGATGTATTAACGGCTCCGTAATTTTTTCAAAAACTTCCACTTCAAAATCACATATACAGTTACGCATATTATCCGAAGTATACAGATTCTGAATTGAAATAAAACTCATTTTCCAGCTCCTCCCAAACAATTCATCACATTCCTAATTAATATATAATAAACATATTGTCATTCTCTGTAAAATCAGACATTCCTCTACACACACACAATAGTTTAAGTAATCGA
>JAHHTN010000063.1 GCA_020024645.1 Faecalimonas sp. | reverse complement strand
CGGTCTTCCTTCAAGAACTTCACACCTGCCGGAAAAATATATTTTTCATCCATACCAATTATATTTTCTAAATAAAATCCCAATATATAATCAACATTCGTTTTTAAGCTTAACGGTACAGAAGCGACATCGACATTTCTATTTCCCTTTTCCCCTTGTTTGTAAAGTCTTACAGAAACATTAACCGCTGGTCCTGTCCCTACACTAAGCAAACGGTATGGTGCATAAAGATTATTTTCGCTCACCATAGTATACTCATTATCTATCTTTTCAGGATGAATTTTCTTCTCTATATTCTCTAATTGTTCTTTTCTTAATTTATGTGAAAACTTTAAAAATTTTTTCTCTATTGTAAAATAAAATCCTTCAATTTCTTCTTCATAATATTTTATATCGTCTACATTTTTAATTGCATCTGGCGAAATATCTTCTATATCTCTTTGCATCCATGCTACCACAGCACCTGGCCAGTCGCCAATATAACCTGCTCGAACTCTATTAATAACAAGTGCTGGTCGTATATTTGCTTTAATATTTCTCTCATTTAATTCTTTATTAAGAGTATTTGCCTGTTCTGTTAAATTATTTGCTTGTTTAGTTAACTCGGCTAATTTATCATTTGTTCTATTGCCACGTTCGTTTTGCTTATAAGCAACTACACCTAAAATAAATGTTCCTAAAAAAGAAAGAACCGTACCATAATAACTCAATACTTCATCCGCTCCCCATATTGTAATATATGGTTTTGAAATCGTTGCTCCATATTTATATATTTCATTAATTACTACTGGGATTCCAATTATTGTTAATATTAAAATAACAATCAATACATATAACCCTGGCTTTTTAAACCATTTTTTGTCATTCACCTGCCGCATCTCCTTCTTATATTAAAAAATCTGTTTTGTCATTAATACCTTTTTCTTGATTATTTTTTGATAATTATAACATGTTTATTGCAAAATAAAAATGCAGAAAATTTCAGACTGGCAAGAGATGTGTTGTGGCAAAATCATTGACTCCCTTTACTACTACTACCTCTCTGCTACAACAAGGATATTGATTCCCACCTGAATGAATAGATATAAGAGTATTACACTCATAGGTCATACTTACTGCATTTCCACCATACCTTTAGATTTGCAACCACCGTAACCTGTTTGGGCGCTAAAGAATAATTCTTCTCAGATTATTCAGCCACCAATTCCTGTTTCAGCATTGCTAAATCGTTAATCCCTTTTAACCCAATCCTCTATAGATTTCCTTGATTCATTCTCTACAGTAAGCTTCCCCCCCACAAAATATTTATTCCTTGTTTTTCATTCAACGTAAAAAAGAACATACCACAATCAGCATGTTCCCTTTCCTTAATATAATATTTAACTTTATGATTTAAAGTAACTATCAAGTCCCTTAAATTCCTCTGTTTTTAGTTCCTCAGTAACATCTGCGTAGATATTCAGCGTAGTTGAAATATCCGTGTGTCCAAGCGTATCCTGAATGACCTTGATATTAATGCCCGCTTCGCACATTCTTGTTGTAAATGTATGTCTAAGCGAATGGCAGCTAAAATGTGGAAGCAAAACCTTCGGTTCATCATCATTCAAAAACTGCTCATCATTGCAGTCACGGATGATACGGCGTATTGCTTTGTTAAGTGTCTCTTGGTGCTGTGCCTGACCAAAACGATTGATAAAAATGAAGTCTGTGTATCCGTCAATCGTCACTTCACAGCGAATACCCAAATCTTTCTGCTTCTGCTTTTCGATTTCAAAGGCTTCCCTTACGAAGTCGAGCATAGGAACTTGGCTCATACTTGCAGGAGTTTTCGTAGTATTCACATTAAAGTAGCAACCGCTTTTACTTCCCTCGGTTCTATGATCATAATATACAAGGGTATGATTTACATCAATTATTCCGCTTTCCAAGTCAATGTCACACCATCTTAATCCCGTTACTTCTCCTACCCGAATTCCTGTCCCTATCATAACAGCAAATACCGGATACCAATGTTCATATACAGGGTGCGTTTTCAAATAATTCAAGAACAACTCCTGCTCCGGTCTTGTCAAAGCCCTTCGTTTTTCTGTCTGAAAGCAATGTGATTTTTTAAGTTCCCTCAACACCTTGTCTGATGGATTGTTTCTGATGAAATCATCATCTACCGCAATCTGCAAAACCTGATGCAGAACAGTATGGATATTATCAATCGTAGAAGCCTTCAGGTTTCTTTCATCGGCAAGGTAATTGTAATACTTCTTTATATCCGATTTTTTCAGAGTAGTGATTTTTCTGCTCCCAATCACAGGCTTCACAAATGTATTGTACATATATTTGTAATTCTCGAATGTATTGTTCTTTAGACCTCTCTTTAGCGTAATCCAAAGTGCGAACAATTCATCGAGAGTAGTATAACGAGCTTCCGTCTTGATACCGTCACATTTGTCCTTCTGAATATACTTTTCTTTTTCTCGCAAATCATCTAAGGTTCTTGCGTAAACAAAACGCCTTTTCATCTGACTGTCCATCCAGCTAAACTGATATGTACCGTCTTTTCTCTGAACCTCTCCAGTTCTCAAAACAACCCTTGCCTTATCTTTTCTCTTTGTAGCCATCTTTTTCATTCCTCCTTAAATTCTGAATTGCTTCTCAATGTATTTATCAAACCGTTCCCTTATAATATGAATTTTATTTCCCATCCATATTGCAAAGGGACAACCTGCTTGATTAGACAACTCACGCAACTTCGTCCTGCCTATGCCTGAATATGCTGCGGCTTCTTCGATTGTCAGCCACTTTCTTTCCCATATCGGTTCTTCAACATTGTTAATGAGCTTTTCCTGATATGCTCTTACTTCGGCAAGTAAACGTTCATCATCATTCAAGGAAAGTAAGTTTTTCAATGTATTCATCAAAAATCCTCCTCTTAATCATTCGACGATTTCCTATATGAAGAACAAACGGGCAATCTTCTCGGCTTGTCAGTTTCCTCAGTCTTTCTCTGCCTATGCCAGAATATTCAACCGCTTCATCAATCGTCAAATTAGACTTATGCCATATCGGCACATCATATTTTTTTCGGATAATCTTTTCTGTATCTGCCATTACGGAAGCACCTCCTTGTTTTTTCTGCCCTTATGATAGTTCAAAAATAGCTATGGGCCTATTGTGCGAACTGACTCATCGCACACTTTACAAATCAGTTATATCGAATACGCATTATCAAGATATTCGTCCAGTTTTCTTCTCTTAATTAGTCGCTTACTTCCATTCCAAAGAACAAAAGGGCAAAACTCAGAGTCGGACAGTTCTCTCAATTTTCTTGAACCAATACCACAATAAGCTGCGGCTTCTTCTACTGTAAGATTTGACTTTTCCCAGATAGGAATAATGATTTTATTTTCTGTCATTGCTCCCCCTCTTTTCTTTCTTTGAATAATACCTATCAGTAACAACATAATCCCAACCATACCCATCGCACTTATCACATCTGTCTTTTCTCTTTGCGAACGGGTCAAGTCGCCTTACAATATAGTCTGGATTGTGAATGTAATCATTCAGGCACTTCTGGCATAGGCAGCGAATATTTTCTTTCCCCTCCGGCTTGTAAACCCAAAGTCCAAAAGTCTTTTTCAAAGTTGCGTTTATCTGCCTGAAAAGTTTATCATCATCTACCGTACCTATGTATTCACGTAAATCCTCTCTATTAACTGTCCGTATCTGCTCCAAAAGAACCATTGACGGTTTCTTCAGCCCAAACTCCTCGCCGAGAATAATGTGTGATGGCAAATATCTTTTCTTGATTACACTTGTAACCGCCGCAACAATAATCGTTGGAGCGTTCTGGTTATAATCGTCTGCCTGAACAACAAGTACCGGACGCTCTCCGCTTTGTACTGAACCACTGTTATCTCCAAAGTCATAGTAGAATAAATCCCCACGACAAATCATTTTTTCTTTCATATATATAACCTCACAAGAATCTAATTTTTAAAGTGTCATTCGTATCCGGAATGAAATAACCCCTTCACTCATTTGGACAAAGGGGTCTGAAATGCACACCCAAAATCGCTACTTTTCCGAAAATTTTTCAAAAAAATTTTTTGAAACAAAAAAAACCGCCTGCTCCGGTTAGGAAACAGACGGCAAAACACGTTCTAAATATATTCAATTTTCAATTTCTTTTTCTTTGCTCCAAGCACTTTACAGATGACATCATCTACTGCGTCGGTGTATCGTCCCTGAACTGCTAAATTGTTTTTCAGTTCGATAAGTGATTGTATCACTCGGCTTCGTTCTTCTTCATTTAAGTATATATGATAGGTTTTCTCTCTCATTGGCTGTCCCTCCATCTTTCAAATGTATTTTTGATTATCTCCACATCTTCCTCGGTATCGGAAGAAATAAATATATGTACGCTCTGAAAAGTTCTTTTTAAGCTGTCGGCATAATCCAGTTCACTACCTTTCATCGGAAGCTTAATCAGCCTTATCCCCCTTTGCTTACACATATACGCTTTCATTATTTCTATATTCTCGTCGGCACTTCCGGACTCAATAACCAATTTTTCTGAAGGTATGTATGTTTCAAGCGGAACTCCAAGTAATCGGTCAGAACCAAGTTCTGCTTTCAAGCCTTTCCTATTAGAATAATAGCTGACCGCCAAAGCAGGAAATACAGATAAATACTCTTGCTCACAAATTCGACAGCCTTTATTCAATATCGCTCTTTCATTTATCTTCATACTCCACGAATGAGCGTGCCTGCATTTCCACCAAGCTCTCTTTGCTGAAGTTCGTGATACTTCTGTCGGCTTCAATTTATTCTTTTCATAATCCCACTCGCTAAGAAGCTGATTATCTGTTGTCGCCAAATCATTATATCCGGCAAGAACTTCTCTCTCCGCACAAACGGGGCATACCGTTCCTTTCACACGAGCATTGATAACCGATTTCCACTCATTACCGCATTTTCTGCACTTCCACCAGACATTTTTCCTCGACTTTGCATTTACCTCATCAGGTTTCAACGGCAAGTTCTTCTCCGACCATTCAGAAGCAATTTCAGGGTGTGTTGTCTGCAAATCGTTAAACCCTTTCAGGAATATGTACCCACTGCAATACGGGCATTTACTGCCACCGGAACGGGTAGAAATAAGAGTGTTCCACTCTCTGCCGCAATCCTTACACTTCCACCAAGCCTTACGATTGGCAAAGACCGTAACCTGAGTTGGAAGTAACGGATAATTTCTCTCCGACCACTCGGCTGCTATATCCGGCAGAAGTGTTGCAAGGTCATTAAATCCTGCCAACACTTTATTATGAGAGCAATACGGGCAACCTGTTTTATTTATTGTTCTACTCTTAACGGCAGCTTCCCACTCATGTCCTTTCTCGCATCTCCAAATCACTTTCTTATGAGAGCCAGTAGAAACCTCTGTCGGTTTTATCTTATTCTTTTTCGACCACTGCTTTACCAGTAGCGGCTCTAATGTTGCCAAATCGTTAATACCTGCAATCACTCTCGCACCGGAACATATCGGGCATTTTTCTCCATTAGAACGAGCCTTAACGCTTGTCTGCCATTCGTGACCGCAAGTACCTTTCCACCATACTTTTTTATTTGAACCAAAGGTAATGTCATCAGGTGTAAGTGGTAAATTCTTCTCTGACCACTCCGAAACAAGCTCCGAGTGTACTTCTGTTAAACTGTTATTCATAGCCAAACCTCAACCTCCTTATGCTTAGAGTATATGAAGTTTTAGCTTTATCTTGTAGTTTGCGAATATCCGTATAAATAGAAAAAGCCCTTTGAGAAAAGGATTTTCTCCTCTCTCAAAGGGCAGGTTAAAAAACTGGATTTGTCGTGGACATTACATAGATAAAAATTCAATTCTTCTCTGCATTATCACAATATTTCTCTATTGCATCTGCTACAAAGATTGCTGTACCTTTTCCACCATATGCATCAATATTTGTTGTAAAATCTCCACCTCCTGAATACATTTTTCCTAATCCACGCAAAATCTTATTTGTACAAGTATATAAATTTTGAGTAATATAATCCTGTATTCTTCTTACAAGATTCTGTGCATCATCAGATGCTGGATTCATATTCTTCATCTCTCCGGCTTCTTTAAAAAAAAGCATAAATCTATCTGCTAGGATTTTCTCATCTTCCTCAGTTCGATTCTTTTGCTTTTCTTCCATCTCCTTGTATTCTGGTGTATTACCGTATAATTCCTTTGCTTGTCTGCAATATTCATCTAATTTACTTCTATCAAAAGCCTTAAAATCCATGTGTTTCACTCCTAATAATTTTATTCCAAGAGCAAAGTTCATTAAGTTCTCAATATGTTCCTTTTTAAGCCTAAGTAGCTCTATTTGTTGTTCTAAAGCTTTGCTTCTGTCAAAATCAGGACTATTAACAATTATCTTAATGTCTTTAAGAGGGAACTCCAATTCTCGAAACAGCAGAATATGTTGAAGGCGTTCCAAATCTGCATCGTCATACAATCTGTAACCTGCATCGGTGTATCCCGTCGGATGTAAAAGACCAATCTTGTCATAATATTGTAGAGTGCGTATACTCACTCCGGCAAGCTTACTCACTTCATTCACTGTCATCATCATCATTTCCTCCTCTCGATAAATATACTCTAAACTATTACGCAACGTAGGAGTCAACAGTTTTTTCAAAAAATATTCTGTACAAATTCCCGATTTACATTTCTGTCCATCAGAAAATGGGCAATCCCGATTGGAATTGCCCACTCTTTGCACTAATTATGCGATTTTTTCTTGCTTGCACCGATTTCTGCATCAAATGATGTAAGTTTGATGTAAATCGCTGTTTTTTTAGTTTTTTATCAAATGAAGTACGTCCCGTCTATTTGGTAAAACGGTACATCTTTACATCATCTTAGTAGAGCTTTGCACCTGCCGGAATGTGGTTATCAACCATAAGAAGATTGAGTCCTTCACGACCGTCTTCTTCGTGTACTGCTGAAATCAGCATACCCTCGGAGTCGATACCCATCATCTTTCTCGGCGGCAGATTTACGATTGCGATACAAGTCTTTCCAACCAGTTCTTCCGGCTCGTAATACTCGTGAATACCGCTTAAAATCACACGGTCTTTGCGTTCGCCGTCGTCCAAAGTGAACTTAAGAAGCTTCTTTGACTTCGGTACTTCCTCGCAAGCCAAAATCTTAACTGCACGGAAATCAGACTTTGCAAATGTGTCAAAATCAACCATTTCCTCAAAGATTGGTTCAATCTTTACATTGGAGAAATCAATCTTCTCCGGTGCTGCTTCTACATTTTTTTCAGGTGCTTCAGAAGCATGATTTTTTACATCATTTTTCTTATTTACACCATCTAAGGACTTCATTGTTGGGATTGCAGCCACTAGCAAGAAGTATACAATTTATTTTCCTTTATTGCAACACTTAATTGCCTTTTATCACTTATTTTATGAACCCTTAAACCTGATTAAGACTTCTTAGTTTGTCGTACTCCTGTCGTACTTTACAAATTTTGTCGTACCTCCTCAGCAAAACCAAATCAGACTCTTTCCTAAAATACATCTAATTTTCTTGCCAGTTCTTGTATCGACTCATATTTTTTTGTTTCGGTAACCTCTGCATAAATGTCCATCGTAGTTTCAATATCTGCATGTCCCATGATAGACTGAATTACCTTTAAATTTGTTTCATTTTCACAAAACCTAGAACAAAAAGTATGCCTCAAATGATGACATGAAAAATGTGGTATTAAAATTGGCTCTCTTTTTTCTTTAGCAGCTTTTACTACTTCTTCAGCATTATACGCCTCATATATACGTTTAATGGCTCTATTGATAGCTTGCGGATTATGTACATTTCCAAAACGATTTGAGAAAACAAATCCAGTCATACCATCAATTTCTGTTTCGTTAAATCCATTTTCTTCTTGAAAAGCATATTCTTTTTTAAGAGCTTCATAAACTGTATCCATCATAGGGATAATCCGTATACCCGCCTCAGTCTTTGGTAACGATATAGAAAATGAACACGTAGAATGTTCTTTATATTCTCTACTGTAATAAACCAAGCTATGATTGATACTAATAATCCTCTTTTTGAAATCTATGTCTTCCCATCGGATTCCTACTGCTTCGCCTATTCTGCAACCAGTTCCAAGCAAAAACTTGAATAATGTCACCCAGCTTTCAAATTTTTCATTCTCTTCAACATATCTTATGAAAGCTCTTTGCTGCTCTAAGGTTAAAGCATGTCTTATACCATGATTTCTTCCAGGCAACTTCTTGATTTGTGCCATTACTCCATCACTCGGATTGTTTCTAATAATATTATCTCTTACTGCTAACTGAAAGGTTGGATGCAACACTGTCTGAATAATCTCAAGTGTATTCACTTGTATTTTCTTATCTTTCAGTAAATGATGATAGAACTGTAGAACATCTGAGAACTTGATAGTAGCAATCTTCTTTTTACCAAAGCTATTTCTCACAAAACGATCATACATATATTTGTAGTTCGTTCTCGTTGTGGCTCTTAACTCTGATTTTGTAGAAATGTATCTATCAAAAACAAAATTAACCGTTGCACTCCCTGCAACATAAGTATCCAAGCCATCCAATTGATCTTTGATTAACTGTTCTTCACGTTCTCTTAATATCTTAATATCTTTTGAATAAATGCTCCGTCTTCTACCTAACGTATCCGTATATGTATATACATATTTCCCATCACATTTACGTTGTGTTTCTCCCTTTCTTAATACTCTGCCTTTCTTATCTTTCCTTGAATATGCCATTGTTCTCCTTTCTCAAGGAAAGAGTTCTCACATTTAGCTTCTTTCGGAATCTTCCATTGCATATTGCAAATCAATTCCTTTTTGTAGCACATCTGTTATGGTCATGTCATGTTTGGACGCATATTCTTTTAATTTTGTGGCTTCTTCTTCCGTCAACTTCAATCCAATCAAAGTATTTTTCGGATTTGCTGACTTTGGTCTTCCCATCTTCGCCACTCTATACACCTCCATTCATTTCTCCTTTATTATACTTTTAGTTTAACCATAAGTCAAGTGCGTTTTTCTTCATTTTGAAAAATCTTTCCCCTATATAAAATACATTTATCCTCTATACTCGAAATGTTTCAAGATACTCATCAAATATATCCAAATCAACCAGTACCATACGATCTATCTTTAAAATAGCTCCGGCATCTTTTGCTAATGCCTGAAACTTGTTCAGCCCCATACTATACATTTCTGCACCGTCTTTATATCTGACCAATCTTTTCCTTTTTTCTTTTTTTGCTTCTCTTTGCATATTTTTATTCCTTTTCTTTAACTACATTATTTTAAGTAATCCTGCAGATGACTACGGGATATAGTCACATTGGATTTTCACCATCTTTTCAGACCGGACAGCCTTCTCCGGAAGTATCATTATCAAAAATAGTATCCTCGCACAAAACTCCCATTTTTGTTTGTAACTCAATATTACTCGCTCGTATTACTCAACTTTATGACATGATGTCGCAAAGTTGAAAACTTCAATAGTCATGGCGTACTGATTACCGGCTCCACTACTTTCTATGTTCTGCAGGAAGAATATCTAATTATCAAGGTACAATACTCATTATTTTTCAAGAACTTTTAGCGTATCAATTTAAATCCTAAAACTGTTTTCAGTAATTTTGCTTCTAATCTGCTACGCAAAGTTTCATCTACACAATAATACTCATTTCCATATTCGTCATACATTTTTCGTACAGACAAACAAGATATGTATCCAGCATAATGTTTCATTACTTTATTGATTGATACAATATCTCCTTCCACCGCCTTCTGAACAACAGAAAACGGTAACACATTTATGCTCTTTTCATTCTTATCTGTAGTTTTCATATCCATATTCCTCCATCGTATTTTTCAACAGTTCTAAAGATCGTGTCCGATGTTCACATACTGTACTTCTCACAAGATTTAACTTACGAGCAATTGCAGCATCCGACATTCCCTGAAAATAAGATAAAAAAATGACTTCTTTTTTTCTTTCTGTCAGCGTTTCTATTGCCTTCGCCAACAATTCATTTTTTATCTTCACATCAAATTGCTCGTCTATTAAAAAATAGTTTTCTGCTGTATATTCATCTACCGTGGAAAGTTTCCAAAATTCTGTTTCCGGTAATTCACAAAACAAAATTTCGTATTTCTGGCGATATGAAAGATGTCTTTCATAATCTATTTTTTCTCCTTGCAAAGCCAATTTACATTTACGATCAAATTGATGTCGTATTGTTTCTTCATCATAGGAAGAAGCTTGCTCCATAGAGTTCACCTCCTCCCTATTTGAAGATAAGAGCAAAAGTCTTTTTCCTTTCGTTCTTATCCCGAATGATGCGTATCGGATGTTCGACTATGAACAAAAATAAATTTATTCTTTATATATTGTTCATTTTTATAATTAAAAAGCGAGAATAGTAGTTATCATCTACTGTTCTCGCTATCTCATCTGTTCTAATCTGCATAATACATGCCATACTTCACTATTCTATTTACTACGCTACATTCCTATTTCATGCTTTTCCTCTTATTACTATAGATATATTCATGTTCTAAAGGTTTTCCATCTTCTTTTTGCCTATTATTTTTGCCACTATTACCGTTACCAAAGTATATACTATAATTTCTAAGCCATCCCTATAATCAATGATGAGAAAAAAAACATATAAGCATGCTATTTTTACAGCATTCACTTTTATCTTTTTAATAAAATAGCATTTTTCAAAATTCCTAGCATCATAACATTTTACGTTGCAAATTGCATATATATATAACAACATGCCTATAAATAATGTTATTCCATAAAAATTCTTCAAATTTGTGTATTTTACTATCACTAACAGTAGTGCTACAACAGTACATGATAACAGTAAACACCATTTGTATCTCGACAAATGTACTCCACCCATATATGAACGTATTGAATAAAAAGTGAACAGAAACACTACACTTTCTATTAGCATTCCTAAGGATATTCCAATTATTACAGTGAAAACTAAAAATATGATAAACTGGCATCCCACTAATAAGCCATACCGATAGATAATTAGTTCTTCGCCTGTAAAATATCTTTTCACAAATTCATTTATAAGTTTTTCCATTAAAATTTTTTCAATCTTTCTAATTCTTTAGGTTTTCTTGGTTGATGAAAAATGCACATACAATACGTATTAGCTGCCATTGTACTAAAAAATAACGCTAACATCATCAATCCATTTACTGCCACATTTCGTTTTGTTTTCTTCATATTCATTACCTCACTTTCTTTTGCATACAAGAGTATATATCATTCTGTCTTCATGCGCCGTTATATGTAATTTTCTCCCTACTTATATGTAACTTTTTCCTACATCTCCACATACTGTTCTAAACACTATTTTTTATATTTTCTTTATATTTATATACATATTTGACTCTAAATAAGTCATATCTATATATTAAAACTATCCTATATGTAGTGTATTATACATTTATAGAAACTATTATTTAAAGAAGGTGAGGCATCATGACCCAACACATAACATCTAAATCAAACACCAAAGAATTATATGTAAAAATTGGTAAGCGTTTAAAACAAATCCGTTTAAATAAGGGATACACTCAAGAAGAATTTTCGGAAATAATAGAAATTAGTCCAGCATATTACGGAAAAATAGAACGAGGTTGTCATGGATTATCTTTAGAAAAATTAATTTTACTTCACGAAAAACTGGATGTTGATCTTACTTATGTGTTGACAGGGACTATAAATTCGACTCTAATATTTGATAAAGTACTGGAAGAATGTCCTCCTGATAAAAGATATGACTTTTCTCAGTTGTTTAAATATGCCTTAAATCTTGCAAAATAATTTTTCTTTTTATTGAATCCATATACTTTACTATGTATAATGGTAGTAATCAGTGCTATTGGCACCTATCGATGATACTACCTTGCGAGGTGACAAATAATGATTGATATTGCAATATGTGATGATGATATAATGCTGACCTCTACTCTTGAAAAAAATCTCATTTTATTGAGTGAAGGAAAGAGTTTAGACATAAATGTTGATATTTTTTATGATGGCGAAACCTTACTTCAACATATCAAAAATGGTCATATTTATGATATTATATATTTAGATATTGAAATGGAACATAAAAACGGAATAATCGCAGGTCACGAACTCCGACAACTTGGTTCAAGAGCTCTCTTAATTTATGTTACTAGCCATGAATCATTCGCAAAAGAGGCTTTTGAGGTCGATGCTTTTCGTTTTCTAACGAAACCTATTGATCCCCAAAAATTTGAATTATACTTTTTTGCTGCCGTCAAAAAACTTTTGATAAAGCCTTTGTATTTTCAATATAAATTTAATCGAGAAGTTTATAAAACAGAGTTAGATAAAATTTTATACTTTCAAAGCAATAAACGAATCACATACATTGTTTCCGAATTTGGAACTATGCAATGTTATGAAAAACTCAATGCTATTGAAAACTTTTTAAAAGAAAAAAACATTCTTTTTTATCGTATTCATCAATCATTTCTCGTAAATCCTAAGTACGTCAAAAAATATAGATACGATATGATTGAATTATTAGATGGTACGGTATTTACTATAAGTGAAAAACGCAGAAAATCTGTAAATGAAGTTTTCTGTAAGATTAAAGG
>JAHHTN010000062.1 GCA_020024645.1 Faecalimonas sp. | reverse complement strand
GTATATAGGAAACTTTAAAAATTAATAATTGCGTGATATTTAAGCATATCTTATAATAGTTATGTAATAATTGTACAAAGGAGGTACACTATGGCTGGCTCAACATATGGAACTATTTTTAAAATAACTACATGGGGCGAATCCCACGGCAAAGGAATCGGAGTTGTCGTTGATGGCTGTCCTGCTGGTCTTTCGCTTTCCGAAAATGATATTCAAGAATTTTTAAATCGTCGAAAACCTGGACAAAATAAATATACTACTAAACGAAATGAAAATGATACTGTAGAAATTTTATCTGGTGTTTTTGAGGGAAAAACCACTGGTACTCCAATTTCTCTCCTTGTTCGCAATGAAGACCAACACTCAAAAGATTATAGTAATATTAGCTCTTGTTATCGCCCAGGTCATGCAGATTATACATTTGACGCTAAATATGGTTTTCGTGATTATAGAGGTGGCGGGCGTTCTTCTGGAAGAGAGACAATCGGACGTGTTGCAGGTGGTGCTATTGCTTTAAAACTATTAAAAGAATTCGGTATAACTGTTTTAGCCTACACAAAATCTATCGGTCCTTATGAAATTCCATCTTCTGAATACCATTTTTCCGAAATAAACGAAAACATTCTCTATATGCCTAATATTACATACGCAAATAAAGCATCTTCATTTTTAAATGCCTGTATGTCAAACTGTGATTCTGCTGGTGGTATAATCGAATGTCAAGTAAAAAATCTTCCTGCTGGAATTGGCGAGCCTGTTTTTTATAAATTAGACGCATGTCTTGCTCAAGCAATGTTTTCTATAGGTGCTGTAAAAGGAATGGAAGTTGGTGATGGTTTTTCTGTCACTTCGACACTAGGCAGTGAAAACAATGATGAATTTTATATAGAAAACGGAATGACTTGCAAAAAAACAAATCATGCTGGTGGAATTTTAGGGGGAATAAGTGACGGGAATGATTTGATTTTTCGAACAGCTTTTAAGCCAACACCTTCTATTGCACAACCACAAAATACGGTTACATCAACTGGCGAAAATACTACCCTATCCATTTCTGGAAGACACGATCCAATTATCGTTCCTCGTGCTGTCGTTGTAGTAGAAGCTATGACAGCATTAACCTTGATTGACTTACTATTATTAAATATGTCTTCGCGCCTAGAAAATATTATTCGATTTTATGAGAAGTAAAACTTTAAGCAAAAAGAGCTGTACAAAATTTCTTTTATTTACAGCTCTTTTTTTGTTGATTTTTTTACATTTTTCTGTATAATGGATTATGCGTGCTTTGTTAAGAAATACTAAACTTTTTGTTTAGTTAAAGCCAACTATCAACCAGACAGAAAGGAGATTTATGCAAATTGGTCAGAAATTAAAAGAATTACGAATAGCAAAAAATTTAACTCAGGAAGAACTTGCCGATCGTGCCGAACTTTCGAAAGGATTTATTTCCCAATTAGAAAGGGATTTAACCTCCCCTTCTATTTCTACCCTAGTCGATATTCTTCAGTGTCTCGGAACCAGTTTGAAAGACTTCTTTCAAGAGGAATCAGATGAACAAATTGTATTTGGAAATGAAGATTATTTTAAAAAAGTAGATACAGAGTTAGAAAACACAGTCGAATGGATTATTCCAAACGCACAAAAAAATATGATGGAACCCATTCGCCTTACATTAAAGCCAGGCGGTTCTACTTATCCCGACCTTCCTCACGAGGGAGAAGAATTTGGTTATGTACTTCAAGGAAGTATACAAATTCATATCGGTAAAAAAGTTTATCACGCAAAAAAGGGAGAATCTTTTTATTTTACTCCTCATTCAGAACATTATATAAAAGCAAATCAAAAAAGCGGTGCAAAACTTATTTGGGTAAGCACACCGCCAAACTTTTAATCACTACTATTTAAGGAGGCTATCATGGCAAAGAAATTAATTGATATGATAAACATTTCCAAATCTTATGGAGACAACTTGGTCTTAGATGACTTGAATTTATATATAAATGAAAATAAATTTTTAACTTTACTTGGTCCAAGTGGCTGCGGAAAGACAACATTACTTCGTATTCTAGGTGGATTTGAAACCGCAAATGAAGGGAAAATTATTTTTGAGGGAAATGATATTACAAATCTTGCTCCAAACAAACGCCAATTAAATACTGTTTTCCAAAAATATGCTCTTTTTTCACATATGAGCATTGCTGAGAATATCGCATTTGGTCTAAAAATCAAGGGAAAATCAAAAGCATACATTAATGACAAAATTAAATATGCCTTAAAACTTGTAAATCTAGACGGATACGAAAACCGTATCCCAGACTCTTTAAGTGGTGGACAGCAACAGCGTATTGCCATTGCTAGAGCCATTGTAAATGAACCAAAAGTTCTTCTTCTTGATGAACCTCTCGGTGCTTTAGATTTAAAACTTCGTCAAGATATGCAGTACGAATTAATTCGATTAAAAAATGAATTAGGAATTACGTTTGTTTATGTTACGCATGATCAAGAAGAAGCTCTTACTATGTCTGATACTATTGTTGTTATGAATCAAGGATATATTCAACAAATCGGTACTCCCGAAGACATTTACAATGAACCTGAAAATGCTTTTGTTGCAGATTTTATCGGTGATAGCAATATTTTACCCGCAACTATGGTGGAAGATAAACTTGTAAAAATTCTTGGTGTAAACTTCCCTTGTGTAGATACAGGGTTTGGCAGAAATAAACCTGTAGACGCAGTAATTCGCCCCGAAGATATCGACTTAGTAAACGTAGAAGACGGAATCATGCAAGGAGTTGTTACTCACTTAATCTTCAAAGGGGTTCACTATGAAATGGAAGTAACTGCAAACAATTACAAATGGCTTGTACATAGCACGGATTTGTTCCCCGTTGGAACAGAAGTTGGTATTAAAGTAGATCCATTTGATATTCAGATTATGAAAAAACCAGAATCTGAGGATGAGGAGGCTGTTATTATTGAAGAATAAGAAAAAACTATTGGCAGGACCATACCTATTTTGGTCGGCTTCTTTTATCATCATTCCACTTTTTATGATTTTATATTACGGTTTGACAAACAATAAGAATCAATTTACTTTGTCAAATATTGCCAAAATTACAACACCTGAAAATATGAAAGCACTTGGACTTGCTCTTTTGCTTTCTTTAGTTAGTACACTGATTTGTCTTATCTTAGCATATCCTTTGGCAATGATTCTTGCCTCAAAAAGTATGAATCAGACAAGTTTTGTCGTATTAGTTTTCATTTTGCCAATGTGGATGAATTTTTTGCTTCGCACACTTGCATGGCAAACACTTTTGGAAAAAAATGGGGTTATCAATAACATCCTTTCCTTCTTCCACTTACCTACTCAATCCATGATTAATACTCCATCTGCTATTATACTTGGTATGGTATACAATTTTTTACCATTTATGGTACTACCTATTTACAATGTTATTGTAAAAATTGACAAAGATGTTATATCTGCAGCTAAAGATTTAGGTGCAAATAATATGCAAACTTTTACAAAAATTATTTTTCCTTTGACTATATCTGGCATTATAAGTGGAATTATTATGGTATTTGTTCCATCACTTACAACTTTTGTTATTTCCGACTTACTAGGAGGTAGTAAAATTCTTCTTATCGGAAACGTCATCGAACAAGAGTTCAAGCAAAGTAGTAATTGGAATGTAGGCTCAGGACTCTCGCTTGTTTTAATGATATTCATTATTGTAAGCATGGCATTAATTGCAAAATATGATAAAGATGGAGAGGGGACAGCATTTTAATGAAAAAACTATTACAAAATATTTATTTATCACTAATTATTTTTTTACTATATGCTCCAATTGTTACACTTGTCGTACTTTCTTTTAATAACTCAAAAACACGAGCAAAATGGGGCGGATTTACTGGAAAATGGTATGTTTCTCTTTTCCAAAATGAGCAAATTATGAATGCTCTCTATACGACTTTAATCATTGCACTTTTGTCTGCTTTTATTGCGACGATTATAGGCACTGCTGCTGCCTTAGGTATTCAAAGTATGAAACGTAAACCAAGAACACTTGTAATGGGAATTACAAATATTCCTATGTTAAATGCAGATATTGTGACTGGTATTTCTTTGATGCTTCTCTTTATCGCAATAGGAACTGCATTAAAATTTGTAGGAATCCAATTCTCTCTTGGATTTATAACTATTTTAATAGCACATATTACATTTAATATACCGTATGTTATTTTAAGTGTTATGCCAAAATTAAAACAAACAAAACGAAGTACTTATGAAGCTGCATTAGACTTAGGTGCATCACCAATTTATGCTTTCTTTAAAGTTGTATTTCCTGATATTTTACCTGGTGTATTTTCAGGGTTCTTGTTAGCATTTACCATGTCATTAGATGATTTTGTTATTACACACTTTACAAAAGGACCTGGAGTAGATACACTTTCCACAAAAATTTATAGTGAAGTGCGTAAAGGAATAAAACCGGAAATGTACGCACTTTCCACTATTCTCTTTGTTTCAGTACTAATTTTATTAATTTTGATTAATCTTTCTCCTGCAAACAAGAACGGGGAAACAAAACCAAAGGAAGTAAACAAAATCACTCGTATTTCGCACTTTATTTTTCGCCGTATCGTCCCTATAGGAATGGCTCTTGTTGTTGTTGCAGGTGGATTTTTCTATAATTCTAAAAAGAATCTTAAGGGAAACAATCAGGTTATCGTTTATAACTGGGGTGAATATATTGATCCGAAAGTAATTACTCTATTTGAAAAGGAAACGGGAATCAATGTTGTTTATGAAGAATTTGAAACAAATGAAATCATGTATCCCAAAATTCAATCTGGCGCCATTGCTTATGATGTTGTCTGCCCTTCCGATTACATGATTCAACGTATGATTGAAAATGACTTACTTGCCGAATTAAACTTTGACAATATTCCAAATATTAAAAATATTGGTTCACAATATATGAAACAGTCTAAACAATTTGATGCTGAAAACAAATATTCCGTTCCATACTGCTGGGGCACGATAGGCATTCTTTACAACAAAAAAATGGTTGACAAACCAATTGATAGTTGGTCAGTATTATGGGACAAGAAATACAAAGACAATATTTTAATGCAAGACAGTGTTCGTGATGCTTTTGCTACTGCTCTAAAATATTTAGGTTACTCATTAAATGCTACTGATTTAGACGAACTAGAAAAAGCAAAAGAATTACTTATCAAACAAAAGCCACTAGTACAAGCATATGTTATTGATCAAGTTCGGGATAAAATGATTGGAAATGAAGCTGCAATTGGTGTTATTTACTCTGGCGAAGCAATTTATACACAACTTGAAAATCCAGATTTAGAATATGTTATTCCGAAAGAAGGATCAAATGTTTGGATTGATTCATGGGTAATTCCTAAAAATGCTAAGCACAAAGAAAATGGTGAAAAATTCATCAATTTCCTTTGTCGACCTGACATTGCAAAAATGAATTTTGATTATATCACATATTCCACTCCAAACACTGAAGGCCGAAAATTAATTGAAGATCCCGCCATCCGAAATAGCAAAATTGCTTTTCCTAGTGCAACAGAGTTAGAACGCTGCGAAACCTTTAAATTCTTAGGAAATAAAAACGATTCCATTTATAACGAATTATGGCGCGAAATCAAATCACATTAATTCTATAATGAGAGGTATTTATGAAACGTATATTCACTTACAGAATACCGGTGGAATTTGAAAATAACACTCTGCTTTCTTTTTTGAAGGCAGAGTATTATTCTTCCCCGATTATTAGACATTTAAAGCAAACTGAAAACGGAATATTGTTAAACGGAAATTGGGCAAGGGTTGGAGATATTCTTCATGAAGATGATATTCTCACTATAACTTTATTAGAAACTTCTTCCTCTGATAATATCGTACCTGTTCCTCTTCCTTTAGATATTGTTTACGAAGACGAAGATTTAATGGTTATCAATAAACCTTCTAACATGCCTATCCATCCTTCGCAAAATAATTATGACAACACTTTGGCAAATGCTGTGGCATACTATTTTGGCCAACAAGGTATCTCTTTCGTTTATCGATGTATCAATCGTCTAGATAGAGATACTACAGGACTTCTTATTTTGGCAAAACATATGTATAGTGCATCTCTTTTATCTGACATGGTAAAAAATCGATCTATCCATCGGGAATACATGGCTATTGCTGATGGAAACGTAGATGATGAAGGAATGATTGAGGCTCCTATTGCTCGTGTCGAGTCTTCAACAATAGAACGAGAAGTAAATTTTGTAGATGGTGATTTTGCACGAACATACTATAACTGTTTAAAAAAAGAAAATGGATACTCCCTTGTTTCCTTAAAATTAGAAACTGGGCGTACCCATCAAATACGTGTCCATATGAAATATATAGGCCATGCGCTTTTAGGAGATTTCTTGTATAATCCAGATTATACTTTTATCAATCGTCAAGCACTTCATTCTTATCGCCTAACCTTTATACATCCACTTACAAGAGAACTCCTTACATTTACAGCTCCTCTTCCTCCTGATATGTCTAGACTATTTACTTAAATTTGAAAACATCCCCCACCGATAAACTCTCGCAAAAGAGAGTTTTTCGGTACATTTTCCGCACTAATTCCTACAAAATAATCTAAAAACTTCAATAAGCGTTTTGCTTCTACATATTCTTTGCACTCTTTATCTATTCCAAACAAAATTGGTTCTGCATATTGTTTTAACACAGCTAATTCATAAATTAACGCAGAATTAAACATTGCATCTGCCTCTTCTTGAAATGGAAAAATATTCTTTTCTTCTCCCCTTCTCACCGAATGCCACATTGCTATTGTATTTTGTGCCGATGTTCCTCGTGTTCTAGCATCTCGTACCATACGCCTTAAAAGTCTTCCCTCTGTGGTAGGAATACGATTATGTTCATCAACATTCAATTGTGTCAATGCACTAATATAAATTTTGAATTTGTTCTCGGCTGCAAGCTTATACGTAAGCGCATCATTCAAACAATGAATTCCTTCAATAACAAGTATGTCCTCTTTCCCAAGTTTAGTTGGTGATGCAATATATTCTCGTTGACCCGTCTTAAAATTAAAAGTAGGTATTTGTACTTCTTTTCCTTCAAGCAATTCTGTTAATTGATAATTAAATAGTTCTCTGTCAATAGCCTCCAAACATTCAAAATCATAATCTCCATTTTCATCTTTTGGTGTAAATTCTCTATTTACAAAATAATTATCCACTGCTATTGGATGCGGCCTTAATCCAAGTGCCTGTAACTGAATAGAAAGTCTATGTGAAAACGTTGTTTTCCCAGACGAAGATGGTCCTGCAATAAGAACAAATTTCACACTTGGCCTCTGTGCTATTTGCATTGCTAACTCTGCAACTTTTCTTTCCTGATAGGCTTCCTGTACAAGAATAACTTTCTGCATTCCCTGACTAGTAATCTGCTCGTTCAGATCGGCAACTGTTTCAATGTGCATCATATCTCCCCATTGAGTTGATTCCTTTAAAATTTGAAATAACTTTTTCTGCGGTTTAAAAGGAGGAACTAACTTCGGCTCTTCCTTAACAGGCATTTGTAACACAAATCCTTCATCATATAGATATAAAGCGAAATACTTTAAATAAGATGCATCTGGAACCATATATCCATAATAATAATCTGATATACCCTCCATTTCATACAAATTTACTGCAGAAACTCTTCTGTATTGGAATAATCTTTCTTTGTCGTACATTCCTTGTTGCTTAAAAGTAGCAATTGCATCATCAATATGAACCGTTTTTTTGATAATAGGTGCTTTTTTATTTACCATTTCTATCATACATTTTTCTACCTGTTGCAGAAATGCTTCTGTAACTTTTACATTTCCATCCAACATGCAATAGTAACCTTTGCTAACAGAATATTGAATGCGTATTTTTTTTACATTTTCTTTTCTTGCCACATCTTCAATAGCTTTTACAAGCAACAAACACATACTTCTTCTATAAGTTTCATTTCCAATCTTAGTATCTGTTGTAACAAATTCTAACTTACAGTCCTGTCTACATTCCTTTAATAATTCCTGTAATTTTCCATCAACAATTACAAGAACAATATCATTTTCGTACTGTTTTTGATATTCTTCTGCTATCTTTTTGTATGTTGTCCCTTCCTCATAAAGTTTGATCTGATTTCCTATCTGTATTTTGTACATTTTTTTGCCCATAATACTCCCTCTTTTCTATATGATTTAGAAACTTATTATTTTAATCTATCTAATAGATCTTTGATGGAAATATAATCTCCGCACTTTTTACAGAAAGTTCTGGAAATATTCTTATAAGCGTTTCTGACACATCCTTTATAAAAATATATTCCAATCCATAATGACCTGCATCAATAATTGCTAGATTTCTCTCAATAGCATCTATTCCTTCATGATGACCTATATCCCCAGTAACTAAAACATCTGCCCCTTTATCTATAGCAACAGAAATCACGCTTTTCCCAGAGCCTGCGCAAACTGCTATTTTTTGAATACGTTTATCTTCTTTCCCAAATACTTGTACAGCATCTAAGTGAAAGTTCTCTTTCACTAATTTAGCACACTGGCTTAAAGTCATTTCTTTTTCACATACTCCTATTTTTCCTATGCCTAAATTTTCTTGTACAGAAGTTCTTTCCAATGCTTTTTGACATTTAAGATTCAAAATATCTGCTGATAAATCTGCCATACGCATCACATCATAGTTCGTGTGCATCGCAAAATAAGCAATATCATGCTGCAATAACTTTACCACACGACGACCAATGAAATCTTCATCTGTAATTGTGCGAAGTGGTGAAAAAATCATTGGATGATGTGTAACAATCATGTCTGCTTTTTCCTCTATTGCCTTAACCAATATTTCTTCTGTTAAATCAAGAGCAACATAAATTCTCTTCACTTCTTTTTCTTTACGTCCAACAAGAAGTCCTACATTATCCCATTCAAAAGCCATATCAGATGGATATAACTCTTCTAATCTTCTCACAATATTTTTGCAAAGCATCTTTTTCCCCCTTTTTTAAAAACACGCAAAATTTTATGTATCTTTTGTATTTCTTTTTCTATTTCTTCTATCCTATTTGCAACCCTCTTCCGATCTGTATGTTGCAATTTGTCATAAATTTCTTCTTTTACACAAATTTCTTTTTTTAAAAATTTCTCTAATATAGGATTTTTTTGTTCAAGTAACCGTTTTCCATAATCTAATTCTTCCTGCGTATATTCCTCTCGATTTCCTTTTATCACCCGCATCATCGGATAAAATTTACCTTCATCAATAACTATATTTTCTTCTATAATAAAATATCCCTTTTCATTCAAATATTGTCTAACTTTTCTTATTTCTGACTGTGGTTGTAAAATCCATTCTTTTATATTTTCTTTATGTAAAGCTCCCTCTTCCATAATTTTAATTACAAGACCACCACCCATTCCAGCAATAACTACACTCTCTCCCTCACCAGAATGTAATTGTTTAAGCCCATCAGACAATCTTGTTTCTATTTTATCTTCTAATCCATGAAGTGCAATGTTTTCTTTTGCCTTTTCAAGAGGACCTCTATTTACATCCATAGCAATTGCAGACGGATTTCTTCCACATTCAACCAAATAAATAGGTATATATGCATGATCAGTTCCAACATCCACAACTCGACTTCCTATTGTTACCATATCCGCAACTGCCTGTAATCTCACTGATAATTCCATGATCTCTCCTAATCTAAGTAATCCCTTAATTTACGACTTCTACTAGGATGGCGCAATTTTCTCAATGCTTTCGCTTCGATCTGTCTAATTCTCTCTCTTGTAACATCAAACTCTTTTCCTACTTCTTCCAAAGTTCTTGCCCTTCCATCATTCATACCAAAACGAAGACGTAACACTTTCTGTTCCCTATCTGTCAATGTATTTAAAACTTCTCCTAATTGTTCTTTTAATAATGTAGCTGCTGCAGCTTCTGCTGGAACCGGAACATTATCATCTTGAATAAAATCTCCCAAATGACTATCTTCCTCTTCTCCAATAGGAGTTTCTAAAGATACTGGTTCTTGAGAAATTTTTAAAATCTCTCTTACTCTTTCTACTGGCATATCTAATTCTTCCGCAATTTCTTCTGGTGAAGGTTCTCTTCCCAACTCTTGAAGCAATTGTCTTGATACACGGATTAATTTATTAATTGTCTCAACCATATGCACCGGAATACGAATTGTTCTTGCCTGATCTGCAATGGCTCTTGTAATCGCTTGGCGAATCCACCATGTTGCATATGTGCTAAATTTAAATCCTTTCTCATAATCAAATTTTTCAACCGCTTTAATCAGTCCTAGATTTCCTTCTTGAATTAAATCAAGGAAAAGCATACCTCTTCCCACATAACGCTTTGCAATACTGACAACAAGACGTAGGTTTGCTTCTGCAAGACGTTTTTTCGCCTCCTCATCTCCTTCTGCCATGCGTTTAGCCAATTCAATTTCTTCTTCTGCACTTAAAAGAGGAACTTTACCGATTTCTTTCAAATACATACGAACTGGATCCTCAATACTGATACCGTCCGGAACCGATAAATCAATCTTTTCTACGTCCACTTCATCTTCGTCTGTAATAACAACCTCTAAATCATCATCATCATCGACATCTCCGTTAATGCGGAGCACATCTATATTTTGCCCTTCCAAATATTCAAAAACCTTCTCCATTTGCTCTGGCTCTAATTCCATATCCGCAAAAATTTCATTAATTTCTTGTATCTCTAAAATATTTTTTTTCTTTTTTCCAAGTGCCAATAGTTCTTTTAATTTTTCTTCAAATTTTACAATGTTTTCTTCCATGTTGTATCAATCCTCTCATTTGCTTTTATTTTATCCTTAATCAATAGAAATATGCAATTTCTGCAAGTCCTGTAATTCTCGCTTTGCATTCATCAATTTTTGTAGTCCAACAATATCTGTCGGATCGAGCAATTTCGTAGCATATTCAATACTATTATTTTTAACTCGAATAATCGTTTCTTTTAACGCCTTTTCTTGCTCCTTTATAGTCGTTAATTTTTTGATTTTTGTATGAAACAGCGAAGCAACTTCTCTATGCTCTTCCTCATCCGTAAAATGATTCATTATCTTTGCCGGATTTACTTCTCCATTTTCATATTGTTCATATAAAATTTCAGCCACAATTGTATAAAGTCTTTCTGTAAAATCCTTTGGTGAAATATACTTTTGAATCTGCCGAAAAATTTTCTCATCTTCTAGAAGCCATGTCAATAAAATCTTTTGAGACTGTATATTTCCATCTTCCCTCATTTTATCTTTTCCAATTGCCTGTTTAGGTTTGACAGCAGGTGTCGCTAACCCCGATTGTACTGCCATTTTCGCGACCAATTTTCTCAAGTTATCATATCCAATGTGATATACTTTAGCGACCGCTTCGATATAATTTTCCCTTTCTATTTCTTCATCAAAATTGCAAAGCCTTCTTGCAACTTCTCGATGAAATTCTGTTTTTCCTTCTGGTGAATTCATATCAAAGTTTTTCTCTAACATTTCCAAATCAAACATAAATCCATTTCTTGCTTTTGCAATTCTATCTTCAAAAGCTTCTGCACCAAGATTTTTAATAAATTCATCTGGATCTTTATACGGATCCATTCGAATAACCTTTGCAGTAATTCCTGCATCTTTCAAAATTGGAATAGCACGAAGTGCTGCCTTCGTTCCTGCTTCATCACTATCATACGTAAGATAAACTTCATTCACATATCTTTTCAACAATGATGCATGTCCTGCCGTAAGAGCTGTTCCAAGCGATGCCACTGCATTTGTAAATCCAGCCTGATGTAAAGAAATCACATCCATATATCCTTCGCATATAAGAAAATATGGTTTCCTTGATATTCTAGCTCGATTCAATCCATATAAATTACGGCTCTTATCAAACACAGCTGTTTCTGGAGAGTTAAGGTATTTCGGTTTCCCATCTCCCATAACTCTTCCACCAAAACCAATTACACGATTATTCACATCCATAATTGGAAACATAACTCTATTCCAAAATTTATCATATGCACCTTTTCGCTCATCTATATTAACGATTCCGGCTTTCATAAGAAGTTCATCTCCATAGCCTTTTGTTTTTAAATAACGATACAAATCATCACTATATTTGTTTGCGTATCCTAAACCAAATGCTACTATCGTTTCCTCACTTAGCCCTCTGTTTTTCAAATAATCATAGGCACTTGCCCCCCCTTGGGCTTTTAACTGTGCATAAAAATATTTGGCTGCTAATTTGTTTATTTCTAAAATAGTTAATTTAAAATCTGCTTTTTCTTTCGCTTCTTTTGAATATTCCACTTCTGGCAAATCTATTCCCACTCTTTCAGCTAAAAACTTCAATGCCTCCACAAATGAATAATTCTCATATTCCATAATAAATGTAAATACATTTCCTCCTGCTCCGCATCCAAAGCAATAGTACATCTGTTTTTCTCGGCTAACAGAAAATGATGGAGATTTTTCATTATGGAAAGGACAAAGTCCAAAATATGAACTTCCCTTTTTCTGAAGTTTTACATATCCAGAAATAACATCTACAATATCATTTCGTATTCTTACTTCTTCTATTAATTCCTCCGAATAATACATGAAATACCTCCTGTATATAA
>JAHHTN010000061.1 GCA_020024645.1 Faecalimonas sp. | reverse complement strand
GATTAGAAAAGCAAATACAGTTTATTGTTGAAGTAGATAAAGTGAAAAATATTTTCAGACAGACCTATTTATCTGATAGTGAAAGAAAAGAAAATGATGCAGAACACTCGTGGCATCTTGCATTGTCTGCGATTTTATTGAAAGAATATGTCAGTGAAGAGGTGGACCTTCTCAAAGTAATTACAATGGTTTTGATACATGATCTTGTAGAGATAGATGCAGGTGACACATATGCTTATGGTAGTATTGGAGTAAAAGATAAAAGAGAACGAGAAGAGAAAGCAGCAGAACGTATTTTTAGCATCCTTCCAATAGAACAAGGAGAATATTTTAGAAGATTGTGGGAAGAATTTGAATTGTATGAGACGGAAGATGCAAAATATGCACATCTTCTTGATAATTTTCAACCGATTTTATTAAATGATGCATCAGAGGGGAAAAGTTGGAGAGAACATTGTGTGAGGAAAGAACAAATTTATAAGAGAAATGAAAAAATTAAAGAAACTTCAGAAGTAATATGGGAAGAGATGCAAAAGATAGTACAAAAAAATATTAAACTAGGGAATATTCAAGAATAACAAAGGAGAATAGAAATGCAGGTAGAATTTATAATAGCTTCAATAATTCTTCTTTTCATTTTTGGAATTGTGCATATCTATATTAGTGAGAAAAGAGCGAAAGAAGTTAGGCGAAGAAAATTTTTAGAAGAATGGGGAAAAATTCCACAAAGAGAATATAGTAATGATGAATTGGAGAAGATTTCAAGATATTTTGAATATCAGTTGAAAAAAGGAAAAATAAAGAATCCATATATTGACAATATCACTTGGAATGATTTGGATATGGACAATATTTTTGCTTATATAAATAATACAAAATGTTCCGCAGGAGAGGAGTATTTATACTATTTGTTGCGAACGCCTGTAACAGAACAAAAGATGTTAGAGGAGAGAGCAAGGCTAGCAGACTTTTTTGCTACACATGAAAATGATAGAGTGAATTTAGAAGTTTGTCTTTGGCAAATAGGAAAAACAAGAAAATTTTCTATAAGTGATTATATTGATTTATTAATAACACTAGACAAAGAAAGTAATTTAAAACATTACATAGCGTTGTTTACGATTCCAATGGGATTATTTTTAATGACTGTGTCAGAAGTAGCGATAGGCTTTGTAATTATGTTGTTTTTACTAATGTGGAATATTTCTCAGTACTATAAAAGGAAAGGTGAAATAGAACCATATTTAACTATTTTTTCACACGTGATGAAGATGTTGGATGCAAGTAAAGTGATTTCAAAATTAAAGATTGCTGAGATTCAACCGTATGTAGATAATATTGCAGAGGTACAACGAAAATTTAAAAAATTTCGATTTGGTTCTTCTATTTTAATGTCATCACAACGTGTAACAGGAAGTGCAGCAGAAATGTTTTTGGATTATATTCGAATGGTTACACATGTTGATTTGTTGAAATTTAATTCTATGTTAGAAGAAATCAAACAGAATGTTAATGTGATTGATGATTTGGTAAGAAATTTAGGAATTCTAGATGTATGTATCTCTATAGCATCTTTTCGAGAAAGTTTGCCTTTTTATAGTTTGCCTAATTTAGAAGAAACAGAAGAGGCATTTATTGAAGTGAAAAATGTTTATCATCCTCTTCTTAAAGAACCAGTAGCAAATTCTATTTCTGAGAAACAGAATGTTTTGATTACAGGTTCAAATGCTTCCGGAAAATCAACATTTTTGAAAACTGTAGCAATTAATGCTATTTTAGCACAGACGATTTATACAAGTGTTTCTACACTTTACCGGGCGAGTTTTTTTCAAATTTATTCCTCTATGGCATTGAAAGATGATTTGCAGGAGAATGAAAGTTATTATATAGTAGAAATCAAGTCGTTAAAAAGAATTTTAAGTCATAGGGATGATAAAATACCGATGCTTTGTTTTGTAGATGAAGTGCTTCGAGGGACCAATACCATTGAACGTATTTCAGCATCAGCACAAATTTTAAAAAGTTTTTCTAAAAAGCAAGTGATCTGTTTTGCGGCAACACATGATATAGAATTGACACATCTTCTTGAAAACGACTATAATAATTATCATTTTCAAGAAGAAATTAAAGAAAATGATATTTTATTTAATTATGAGTTGTATGGAGGAAAGGCGGTTTCACGAAATGCGATAAAATTATTGAATATAATGGGATATGATAAGAAAATTATTGAAAATGCAGAAGAGACAGCAACACATTTTTTAAAAACTGGAGAATGGAGAATATAGAGATGATGAAAGTGAAAATATATACTGATGGAGCAGCTAGAGGAAATCCAGATGGTCCAGGAGGATATGGAACAGTTTTAGAGTATGTAGATACGAAAGGAGAATTGCATACAAAAGAATTATCACAAGGATATAAAAAAACTACGAACAATCGTATGGAGTTAATGGCAGTTATTGCCGGACTTGAGGCGTTAAACCGTCCTTGTGAAATTGAGTTGTATTCAGATTCTAAATATGTGGTAGACGCCTTCAATCAAAAATGGATTGACGGATGGATAAGAAAAGGTTGGAAACGGGGAAAGAATGAGCCGGTAAAGAATGTAGATTTGTGGAAGAGATTATTAAAAGCGAAAGAACCGCATTGTGTAATATTTATTTGGGTAAAGGGACATGATGGACATATGCAGAATGAACGATGTGACTTTTTGGCGACATCGGCAGCTGATGGAGAAAACTTAATTGACGATGTGATAGAAGTATGTTAGAATAACTAGTTGTATGTAAGTAGGACAGACGGTCGCAGCTGCAAGTGCCGAAAGGTCGCAGATGAGGAAAGTCCGGGCTTCATAGGGCAGGGTGCCGGATAACGTCCGGTGGAGGCGACTCTAAGGATAGTGCAACAGAAATATACCGCGTTAGTGATAAGGAATACAGGTTAAGTTGATTTTCAACTTAGTCTATGTATAACTTTTATAGCGTAAGGTTGGAAGGGCAGTGTAAGAGACTACCGCCTTGTTGGTAACAACAAGGGCATATGTAAACCCCACCTGAAGCAAAACCGAATGAAAACATTGTGGTTGCCCGCCACGTTTTAGGTAGGTTGCTTGAACCTATTGGCAACGATAGGTCTAGATAGATGACCGTTCAACGACATAACCCGGCTTATCGTCTTGCTTATATACATTGTGAAAGAAAAAGACTATTTAATTTACAGCAATGGCTCCTTGCATTTTGTAGGGGGGCATTTTTTGTTTAAGGAAATACAATTGAAACTTAGTCAATGGTTTTTAACTGTCCGTTGATTTTGCTGACTTTTTTTGATAATATATTAAAGGTTATGCAAAAATGAAAAAAGGAAATGTGAGGAATTTTATGCTGACAATAAACAATTATGTTAGACCTGAAACAGTCGAAGAAGCATACGAACTTTGTCAAAAAAAGTCAAATGTTGTACTGGGTGGTATGCTTTGGCTTAAAATGGGGAATCGTACTGTTAACACGGCAATTGATTTATGTGATTTAGGTTTGAACACGATCAAGGAAGATGAATCTTGTTATAGAATTGGTGCTATGGTTTCTCTTCGTACATTAGAAACACATGTTGCATTGAATCTTATGACTCAAGGAGCTTTTAAAGAGGCACTTAAACATATTGTAGGAGTGCAGTTTAGAAATGTGGCAACATTAGGCGGAAGTTTGTATGGGCGTTTCGGATTCTCAGATGTTCTTACGTTATTTGAAGTTCTGGATGCAAGAGTATGTTTACATAAAAATGGTGAAATGAGTATTGCAGAATTTGCGAAATTTCCAAGAAATAGAAGAGATATTTTGACAGAAGTTATTATTCCGAAAAAAGAAATGAGAGTTGCATATTTTTCACAGCGAAATACAAAGACAGATTTTCCAGTGTTAGCTTGTGCAGTTTCAGAAATAGATGGAGTATATTCATGTGCAGTAGGAGCAAGACCTGGTATTGCAACAATTTTAGGTGATGATAAAGAAATTCTCAAAGATGGAATTACAGAAGAATGTGCTAGACTTTTTGGTGAATATATTTCTGAAAGTGCGAAATTTGATTCTAATATGCGAGGAAGTAGTGAATACCGTAAAAAGATATGTCGAGTACTTGTAAGACGTGGAATAATGAAACTAAAGGAGGCAGAAAATGCAAATTAAATTAACCTTAAATGGAAAAGTAGTTTCTGCTGATGTAGATGCAGATAAATTATTAATCGATTTTGTGAGAGAACAGGGATGCCTTTCGGTGAAAAGAGGATGTGAAACAGCAAACTGTGGTTTGTGTACGGTTCTTATGGATGGTGTACCAGTTTTGTCATGTAGTACACTTGTGGCAAGAGCATCGGGACACATTGTTCAAACACTCGAAGGATTGCAAGATGAAGCGGGTGAATTTATAGAATTTATTGCAGATCAGGGAGCAGAACAATGTGGTTTTTGTAATCCTGGATTTGTAATGAATACGATAGCTCTTCTTAGAGAAAATCCAGATCCAAGTGACGAGGAAATCAAAGCATATTTAGCCGGAAACTTATGTCGATGTTCAGGCTATGAAGGACAACTCAGAGGAATCCGTGCATACCTTGATTTTAAAAAGGAGGTATAGGAAAATGGCTGAGTATAAGTATGTTGGAAAATCAATTCGTAAGAAAGATGCAATGCAATTACTTACAGGTAAACCAGTATTTGTTGAAGATATTGTAAATAAAGATGCACTTGTTGTTAAGGTATTAAGAAGTCCTTATGCGCATGCTCTTATTGAAGAAATTAATATTGATATTGCTAAAAAGGTTCCAGGAATTGAAGCTATATTTACATATAAAGATGTTCCGCAAAAACGTTTTACAATGGCAGGACAAACATATCCAGAACCATCACCATATGATAGATTACTTTTAGACAGAAGACTTCGTTTTGTAGGTGATGCAGTTGCAATTATTGCGGGAGAAAATGAAAAAGCTGTTAATAAAGCAATGAAAATAATTAAAGTAAAATATCAGGTTCTTGAGCCAATACTTGATATGCATGATGCAAAAGATAATGAAATTCTTATACATCCAGAGGGAAATTGGGAATCACTTGTACCTGTGGGAGCAGATAATAAGCGTAATCTTTGTGCGGCAGGGTGCGAGGAAGATGGAAATGTAGAAAAAGTACTTGCGGAATGTGATTATGTGCTTGATAGAAAATTCCATGTGAAAGCCTGTCAACAAGCTATGATGGAAACATTTAGAACATATACAGAAATCGATCGATATGGAAGGTTGCATGTAATTAGTGCAACACAAATTATATTTCATTGTCGAAGAATTATTGCGAATGCTCTTGATATTCCGAAATCAAAGGTTCATGTAGAAAAACCACGTATTGGTGGGGGATTCGGGGCAAAACAAACAGTTGTTGCTGAAGTGTACCCTGCCTTTGTTACATGGAAAACAGGAAAACCGGCGATGATGATTTATTCAAGAAAAGAGACACAAATTGCGGCTTCACCAAGACATGAAATGGAAGTAAGAGTACGTTTGGGAGCAACAAAAGATGGAATTATCAAAGCCATTGATTTATACACACTTTCAAATACAGGAGCGTATGGAGAACACGGACCTACAACAGTTGGACTTTCTGGACATAAATCCATACCGATATATACAGCTAATATGGAGGCTTTTCGATTCGGCTATGATGTTGTATACACAAATAGACAGTCTTCAGGTGCTTATCGTGGTTATGGAGCTACACAAGGAATTTTTGCTGTTGAAAGTGTAGTAAATGAATTGGCTGATATATTAAATGTGGATCCTATTGAAATCAGGAAAAAGAATATAGTAAGAGAAGGCATGAAGATGCCGGCATATTATAATGAAACAACAAATGCATGTGCACTTGATCGTTGTATTAGTCGATGTAAAGAAATTTTTGATTGGAATGAAAAATTTCCAGTTCGAGATATGGGGAATGGAAAAGTTAGAACAGCAGGTATCGGATTAAGTATGCAAGGTTCGGGTATTCCTAATCTTGATGTTGGATCGGCAACAATTAAACTTGGAGATGAAGGATTCTATATGTTGCTTATAGGAGCAGCAGATATGGGAACAGGATGTGATACTACTTTATCGCAAATTGCAGCAGAATGTCTGGATTGTTCTGTTGATGAGATTGAAGTTTTTGGTGCAGATTCAGATGCTTCGCCATATGACTCTGGTTCTTATGCTTCATCTACAGCTTACGTTACGGGAAAAGCCACAGAAAAAGCCTGTTTAGAATTAAAAGAAAATATGTGCAAAATTGCAGCAGAAATACTTGGATGTGCTTTTTCTGAACTTGAATTTAGAGGGGATGGAGTTTATAAATTAGATGGAAGTACTATGGTTTCTAGAAAAGATATTGCAACTAAATCCATGATGTGTAATAATATACCGGCGCAAGTTACAGTAAGTCATACTTCTCCGGTTTCTCCACCACCATTTATGGCTGGAATGGTAGAACTTGAGATTGATAAAGAGACAGGTAATGTAGAAGTATTGAATTATGCAGCTGTAGTAGATTGTGGAACGGCTATTAATCCGAACTTGGTTAAAGTACAAGTTGAAGGTGGAATTGTTCAAGGAATTGGAATGGCTTTACATGAAAATGTTACATATAATGAAAAAGGTCAAGTACTTGAAAATTCATTTATGCAGTATAAGATTCCGACTCGCATAGATATGGGGAAACTACATGTTGAAATTGAAAGTAGTCATGAAGAAACAGGACCATATGGTGCAAAATCAGTTGGAGAAGTTGTAATCAATACATCAGCTCCTGCAATTGCACATGCGATTTTCCGTGCAACAGGAGTATGGCATAGAGAACTTCCGATTACACCAGAGAAAATTCTGCTATCGATGGATAATGAATAAATATTTTATTTATATGGCATCGGGGAACAGCATTAGATATGGAAAAAATAAACTACTTGAAGAAATAAATGGTAAACCATTATATCTTCATGGGCTTGAAATTTTAAAAGAGATAGCAAATATAGTGGATGATTGCCGAATAGTAGTGGTTTCAAGATATAAAGAGATTCAAGAAAAGGCAGAATCTATGAAATTTCAAGTAGTGAATTGTCCAGAAAGTAAGTGTGGCATTTCCTATACCATTAAGGCGGGAATAAAAAGTATTAAAAATCTTAGAAAAGATGATTATCTTATTTTTGTTGTGGCAGATCAGCCATATGTGAGTTTAAAATCATTTGTTAAATTGATCGAAACAACAAATGAAAAAGTTACTGTAGCTAGGCTTTTCTATGGAGAACGTCCAGGAAATCCAGTACTCTTTTCAGCAACTCTTGTACCAGAATTACTTTCTTTGGAAGGTGATGACGGTGGGGGAATAATAGCGAAAAAGTATCCATGTGTTCCAGTGTATGTGGAGGAATCTTTAGAACTTAGAGATATAGATAGGAAAAAGGATTTATGGAAAAATTAACGTATCATATGTCAATTATACTTTTTTCAGATCAAAAATGTTTTGGACCTGGTCCGATGAAACTTTTGCGTGGAGTTGAAAAGACAGGTTCTCTTCACCAAAGTGCAGATGAATTGGGGATGGCATATTCGAAAGCTTGGAAAATTATTAAGGAAATGGAAAACTCTTTAGGTTTTCCTCTTCTTTTGCGCAAGGCAGGAGGTGCCCATGGTGGTGGATCAAGTATTACGCCAAAGGGAAAAATTTTCCTTGAAAAGTATGAAGAATTGGTAAATTCTATAGAAAAGTTTGGAACAGAGATATTTCAAAAAATTTTTGATGAAAAATTTTTTGAAGAAATTAATAAATAACAAATGAATTAGAGAGTAACCGGCTAAACCGGTTATTCTTTAAAATATCGTTATTCTCAAACAAGAATAATGAATACAATTTAGGAGGAAGAAATGAAAAAGAATCACTTAATAAAATTAGTTGCATTATTTCTTGTGTTTTCATTAACATTTTCAGTTGTGGCATGTGGAAACAACAATAATGAAAACAAAACAGAAAAGAAAGTGGAAACTTCAGTTGAGACAAAAGAAATCAAATTAACAGATCAGGCAGGTCGTAAAATCACATTAAAAAAACCAGCAAAAACAATTGTTAGTTGCTATTATATTACTACTTATGCTACGATGGCTCTCGGAGTAGAAGATAGAGTTGTCGGTTTAGAAAAAAAAGCTGATTCAAGACCGATTTATCATATGGCGGCACCTGAATTACTTGAAAAAACACAAGTAGGAAGTATGAAAGAATTTAATGTTGAAGCAACTGCAAAACTTAAACCAGATCTTGTGATTATGCCAATGAAACTTTCTGAACATGCTGATACACTTACTGATTTAGGAATAAATGTTTTGGTTGTTAATCCAGAATCACAAGAATTATTAGAAGAAATGCTTCTCCTAATCGGAAAAGCATGTGGAGTTGAAGAAAAAGCAGAGGCTCTTTTGAAGTATTATGATAAGGAATTGAAAAAAATATCAAAACTCATAAAAGATGTTAAAAAACCTTCTGTATATATGGCGGGAAATTCATCTTATCTTACAACAGCACCTGGAACAATGTATCAGTCAAATTTAATTGCACTTGCAGGTGGTGAAAATGTGGCGGCAGAACTTGAAGGAAATTATTGGACAGAAGTTTCATATGAAACGATTCTTAATGATAACCCAGAAGTGATTATTATTCCTTGTAATGCTGAATATACAAAAGAGGATATTTTGTCAGATAAAAATCTTGCAGGCGTTTCTGCTATAAAAGAAAAAAGAGTTTATATGATGCCACAGAATATTGAGGAATGGGATTCACCAGTGCCATCAGGAATACTTGGTACAATGTGGCTTACAAGTGTTCTTCATGAAAAGGAATATCCTTTTGAAAAATTTCAGAAAGATGTAATTGAGTACTATAAAGAATTTTATGGATTTGAAATTGACAAAACTTTGATTACAAAATAGAAAAAATATTTAGGAAAGGTGGGAGCGAATGTACAATAAAATAAGAATTGTATCGGCAACAATTGGTATCTTACTCGCAATTATGATTATATCAATATGTGTTGGAAGTTACCCCCTTTCTGTAAATCAAATATGGGATATATTACAAGGAAAATTGCAAGAAACAATGGAAGCAAATGTGTTTTGGAATTTAAGATTTCCTCGAGTACTTATGGGAGTTGTTTCTGGTGGGGCATTGGGACTTGCAGGAGGAGTTTATCAGACTATTTTTCGAAATAGCCTAGCATCTCCTGATCTTACGGGAGTTGCTTCAGGTGCTTCCTTTGGAGCGGCTTTTGCTATTGTTTTAGGAGCAGGAAGTGCTTTTTCAATTATGGCAGGTGCTTTTGTAATGGGGATGTTATCACTTGTGTTTGTGTTACTTTTGACGAGAATGTCAAATATGGAAAAAGTTGGTAGTTATATCTTAGCAGGTATAATTGTTTCTTCGTTAGCAGATGCAGGACTTATGATGTTTAAATTTATGGCGAATCCGGAAAAAGAGCTCGCAGCAATTGAATTTTGGACAATGGGAAGCCTTTCTACTATAACCAATCAGAAAATAGTACCTCAAATATGGTTTGTAATAGCACCTATGATTTTGCTGTTATTGCTTCATCGTCAGATTGTAATTCTTTCTCTTGGAAGTGAACATGCAAGAAGTTTGGGAATATCCCCTGAGGTATGGAGAATTATATTTCTTTCGCTTAGTACATTGATGGTGGCAGCAGTTGTATCTGTTACAGGAGTAATTGCATTTGTTGGATTGATTGCACCACATATTACATTTATCGCATATAAAAGAAGAAATGCAATCTATTTCTTTTTGTGTGCCATGTGGGGCGGAGTTATACTTCTTATTGCAGATATATTTGCTAGAAGTTTATATAAAGGAGCTGAACTTCCACTTAGTATTTTGACTGTATTACTTTCTGTACCTATACTTATTTGGCTTTTATGCAGAAAGAGAGGAAGGAATTGTGGATCCAATATTTAGAGTTGAGCATCTTACAGTAGGATATCAAAATCCAATTATATCGGATGTATCTTTTGATGTAAGTGAAGGAGAACTGGTTGGGATTATTGGAAGGAACGGGCAAGGAAAAACAACTTTGTTGCGTGGACTTACAGGAGATGCAAAAAGATTTTCTGGAAAAATTTATGTTAATGAAAATGATGTAACGAAGATATCTGTAAAGAAACAAGCAAAAATGATATCTGTACTTCCACAAAAAACAAATATTCCAGAGGGGGTAACGGTAGAAGAAATTCTTGAAATGGGATGTTACGCATCGAAACCTCTCTTTGCTAGAATAAATTCAAAAGATAAAGAAAGAATAAAACATATAGCAAAAGTGTTTCATGTTGCAAATTTTCTTGAAAAAGAGTGTTTTAGATTAAGTGCAGGACAACAACAAATGGTGTTGATGTGTAGAATGTTTATTCAGGATACACCAGTCATGTTACTTGATGAACCTAATGCAGCGTTGGATTATAGTAATGGGCAAATGTTACTTGATTTTTTGAGAATGCTAGTTAAAGAATACAATAAGGTAGGAATACTTGTTATTCATGATCCGGAAGCAGCATTAAAATGGTGTGATTCATTAGTAATTATTAATGAGGGGAAAATAGCCAGAAAAATAGATATTAAAAATTCGAGTAAGGAACAACTTCAAAAAGCATTGCAGATTTTATATCCCAATATTCAAATTGAAAAAAATCCATTCTGCGAAGGATATATTTGTTATCTAAAAGAAAAGTAAAAAGGTTCACATATTTATAATAGAGCGATTGATTCGTGGAGTGAATGATATAGATAGATGTTCTCAGTGTTTTGCAGGAGCATCTATTTTTGGTTTAAATGAATTTCATATAAGTAAAGAATAAAAATATATGATATAATTTTAAAACTATCATAAGGAGGAACAAAGGTGAAAAATAATTATCACATTTTTTTGACAGGTGAAAAGAACGTGGGAAAATCTACAATTATTGAAAAAGTAGTGAAGGAAAATAATCTTCATTTAGTTGGGTTTAAAACTTTGCCATATTATGAGGAGGGAAGATTTACTGGGTACATTATGAAAGAAGTAGGAATGGTACAAAATTTTTCAATGCAGAATAGGATTTCTACTGTATTAGAAAATGATAAAGTTTTTCCGATAATTGAAACTTTTGAAAATATCGGAGTGACTATTATTAGTAAATCGATGAAAAAATCGAAATGGATTTTAATGGATGAATTGGGAAGATTTGAAACGAAAGCTCCAAATTTTCGGCGAGCTGTAATGGAATGTCTTGATGGGGCTTGTTGTGTTATTGGAGTGATTCAAGATGTAGAAACAGATTTTCTTGATGAAATAAGAAATCGAAAAGATATTGTTCTGATAAAAGTGACAGAAGAGAATCGAAATGAGTTACCTTTAAAAATTAGTCGATATATAAGAGGATAAATTGAATGAGAATTGACTATAAAAATAGTTAAGATGTATGCAAGAAGAGAAAGGGGGAAAAGAAAATATATTAATATGTACATAGTAAACAGAGAAATATGAAAGGAGAGAACGCATACAATGAAGAGAGGAAAACAAATTTTATTATTCACATTGACAGCCTTAGTGCTTACTGGGTGTCAGACTTCTGAAAAGAAAACAGAATTGGAAAACTATCGTTTAGTTACATCGAATGCTAGTAGATTAAATGAAAATCAGATTGTCGTAGAAAATAACACATATGACTTTGGAAAAGACAAAATGAATTCAGCAAAGTATAAAATTGATTCAACAGCACAGTTAAATTTTGCTGTAGTTGATGATAAGGGGAAAGCAGTATTATATTCGGCAAAGGACGAAAAGGGAAACGATGAAGTATATCGTTATGATTTAGAGACAAAGGAAGTAGAACAGCTAACAGATAATCTTTGGGGAATCAGTTATATTATACCGAGAGAAAATGACTATATTGTAGTAGGAGTACCTCAGACACCAAATGATTCTAAAGTATTTATGTTGTGGTCTATTGACCGTAATACAAAAGAAGTAAAACGTATAGAACTTTCAAATGATAAACATAAAGATATATCTGTATGGCAAGCGGCATATATACCAGAAACAGATGGACTTATTTTGCAGACATATAGTGAATCAGAAGAATATGCATTGCGAGATAAATGGAACAACATGGAAAATCATTCAGAAAGAACAGAATTAGAAACACCGTTCTACTATTATCAATATGAAAATGGGAAAGTGAAATATTTGTTTGAGAAAAATATGCCACAATCTAATGGACTTGTTGCAAATAAAAATGATGTGTTATTTGGAGTTCAATCAGATGTGAATGGGGATTGTGTATATCGATATAATTTAAAAGAAGAAAAGGAAGAAAAAGTAAAAGCGTTGCAAAGACTGGATAAAGCTTTTTACTTAGACGAAGAGAGCAAGTATTTATATAAATTCAATGGGAAAATTGGTAAAGTTGATTTAAAGACGGGAAAAGAGGAATGGTTAGATAACCAATTTAAAGAATATTATTTTACAGATTATAGATTAGTAAAAGAACAATAAGGGATAAAAATAGAAGTGATAAAGCGGAAAAACTTTATCACTTCTATTTTTATATTATTTTCTATGATATTTTTCTTCGCAATACTTACAGCGGTATTCCTGTGTTTCTTCATCTGTTAAAATGAAAACATGATCCAGTTCTTGTTCGATGGAAGTGATGCAACGTGGGTTTTTGCACTTGATTACATTTGTGATTTCTTTTGGAAGTTCCAAACGTTTTTTTTCAACAACTCTGTCATCTTGAATAATATTAATTGTAATATTATGGTCAATAAAACTTAAAATGTCTAAATC
>JAHHTN010000060.1 GCA_020024645.1 Faecalimonas sp. | reverse complement strand
CTTGTCTATAATATCATTCTATTCTACATATGTCAACATCTTTTTTCATTTTTTTACTTTTTTCTTCTCCTCTATAATATAAAACAAAAAGCATCTATTTCCCAAATGAAATAGGATATGGATGCTCTCTTACCTTATATATAGTTCTTATTTTCTTTACTAAATGAATTGCACTGCCTCGTTTATATTTTTGACACCTACAATTTCTATACCTTTTATATTTTTTACTGTTTCTACAGATACTTCTGGCAAAATGCATGTCTGAAATCCAAGTTTTTTTGCTTCTGATACTCGTTGTTCTGGCATACTAACTGCACGAACCTCTCCACTTAACCCAACTTCTCCAAAAGCAATCACTTTATCACCAATAGGTTTATTTTTATAACTCGAAACAATTGCTAATATAATTCCTAAATCAATAGCCGGCTCATTCATTTTTATTCCCCCAGCTATATTCACATACGCATCGTAATTAAATAGTGGTAGTCCCATTCTCTTCTCTAGAACTGCCATTAATAAATTCACTCTATTGTAATCTGTTCCTGCTGCTGTTCTTCTTGGCATTCCAAATCCACTTTGACAAACAAGTGCTTGAATTTCCAAAAGAATAGGCCTTGTTCCTTCCATAGAACAAGCAACAACCGAACCAGATGCTCCTTCCGGTTTGCCATTTAACATAAATTCAGATGGATTTTTTACTTCTTCTAACCCAGACTGCCTCATTTCAAAAACACCAATTTCATTTGTAGAACCAAAACGATTTTTTACACCACGTAAAATACGATATGATGCGTGTCTATCCCCTTCAAAATACAAAACTGTATCTACCATATGTTCTAATACTCGCGGGCCAGCTACTGTTCCTTCTTTTGTTACATGACCTACAATAAAAATAGAAATATTTAACCCTTTCGCTAATTGCATTAACACATTTGTAGATTCTCTCACCTGAGAAACACTCCCCGGTGCTGATGTAACATCTTCACTATACATTGTTTGTATAGAATCAATAATAACCATCTCTGGTTTTCTTTTTTCAATCACTCCGCGTATTGTATTTAAATTTGTCTCACAAAAAAGAGATAATTCATCTGTAAATTCTCCCATTCGCATTGCTCGCAATTTAATCTGCTTAAGCGACTCTTCTCCAGAAATGTAAAGAACTTGATGCCTTTTTTGTGAAAGTTTTTGGCAAACTTGCAAGAGAAGCGTTGATTTTCCAATCCCCGGATCACCTCCAACTAGAATAAGTGATCCTTGCACGATTCCTCCACCAAGTACTCTGTCCAACTCTTCTATTCCTGTTTTTGTACGCTCTTCAGAATCTGTTTTCACACTAGATAATGTAACTACTTCCGCATGACTAACTGTTTTAGAAAAACGTACCCCTTCTGAAACTGTTTCTTCTACAAATGTATTCCATTCTTTACACATTGGACATTGCCCAAGCCATTTTTTTTCCTCATGTCCACAATTCTGACAAAAAAATACACTTTTCTTTCCCTTTGCCATCTCTATTCCTTTCATTATAAGAAAGAAGAGCCACAAACCGTCTTGCAGCTCTTCTCCATACTCTCTTACTATACTCTTACTACTTTAATTTCTACCGGTGAATTTTCAGCAAGTTCCGTACTAATACTTAATTTCCCACTTAAATTTGTTGTCATTCTTCCAACATTGGTATCATTCATATACACCGTATATTCTGTATCCGCCTCTAATTCTAAAGTAAGCTGAACGTCTTGTTTCCCCGAAACCTCAAAAGACACTGTATCCTCAGTTACTTTCAAATGTTCTACAGCTGTTCCCGGCACAGATTCATATAAAAACATTCCATTTCTCTCTAACTTTGTTATTTCCGCAAATGTTTTCACTTTATATAAATCTCCTTGAAATTCAAACTCTTCTAGTTTTGTCTTTTTATTTAGTGTGTAATCTCCAAAACTAAGAGTTCCATCTCCCTCTACACGCAATAATTCTTTCACCGCAGCCATTTTGTAAATCCTCCTATGGTATTCTTTTGTTGTTTCTTCATTATATAATAACTTTTATTGTTTTTCTAGTTCTTTATCTTGTTTCACAATAAATTTTATTTCTTTTTTCGATATACCAACTTCTACTTGCTTACCAGATTCGATTTCTCCATCTAAAATTGCATCTGCCATTTTATCTTCTAAAATGTTTTGCATTGCTCTTCGTAATGGTCTTGCACCGTATTTTAAGTCTGTTCCCTTTTCTACAATTTCTTTTTTCACTGAATCTCGAATTACCAATTTGATGTTCAACTGTTTTTGTACTCTCTCTATAAGTTCTTTACACATGAGTGTAACAATCTTTTTCATTTGTTCTTTATTCAACGCATGGAATACAATAATTTCATCTATTCTATTTAAAAATTCTGGCTTAAACAATTGTTTTACTTCATCCATTACATTCGATTTCATTTTTTTGTAATCGCTTTCTGGATCTTCGCTGGTAATAAATCCAAGTTTTTTGGGTTCTATAATTGCTTTTGCTCCTACATTCGACGTCATAATTATAACCGTATTCTTGAAATCTACTTTTCTTCCTTGCGAATCTGTAATATGTCCATCATCAAGTACTTGCAATAAAATATTAAATACATCTGGATGCGCTTTTTCAATTTCATCAAACAAAATTACTGAATATGGATTTCGACGCACTTTTTCACTCAATTGTCCACCATCCTCGTGCCCCACATAACCTGGTGGCGAACCAATCATCTTAGAAACACTATGCTTTTCCATATATTCAGACATATCTACACGAATAAGCGATTCCTCATTTCCAAATAATGCTTCTGCCAGTGCTTTGGATAGTTCTGTTTTTCCTACTCCTGTTGGACCTAAAAAGAGGAATGAACCGATTGGACGATTTGGGTCTTTTAATCCTACTCTTCCACGTTTCACTGCTTTTGTCACTGCTATAACAGCCTCTTCTTGTCCAACAACTCTTTTATGAAGTATTTTATCCAATTTTTGTAAACGAGAAGTTTCACTTTCCGTTAATTTTTGAACTGGAATTTTCGTCCATGCAGAAACCACATCTGCTACCGCCTCTTCAGTAACACAAATCTGCTTCTTTTTATTTGTACGTTGAAAATGTTTTCTTGCATTTTCTAATTTTATTTTCACTTCTCCTTGCTCTTGATTTAAAAGAGAAGCTTCTTGCATCTGTCCGTTTCTAACGGCATCTTCTTTTTCTTTTGCTAGATTTTCTAATGTTTTTTCTAATTCGTGAATGCGTTCTGGTACTTTAAATCCAGCTAAACTAACTTTTGAACACGCTTCATCTAAAATATCAATCGCTTTATCTGGAAGATTTCGATCTGTTATGTATCGTTGAGATAATTCTACAATGACTTCTAACGCCTTTTGTTCTATAGAAATTCCATAATGTGCTTCGTATTTCGGTTTAATTCCTTCCAAAATTTCCATACATTGTTCTTTTGTAGGTTCTTCTACATCAATTGGTTGAAAACGTCTTTCTAAAGCAGCATCTTTTTCAATATGCTTACGATATTCCGTAATTGTTGTCGCACCAATTAGTTGAATTTCTCCTCTGGCCAATGACGGTTTTAACATATTAGATGCATCAATCGCCCCTTCTGCACCACCTGCTCCAATAATTGTATGTACTTCGTCTAAAAATAGAATAACATTACCAACTGCTTTCACTTCCTGAATCAGTTTTTTCATTCTATCTTCAAATTCACCTCTGTATTTTGATCCAGCAACCATTCCTGCCAAATCAAGAGTTAAAAGTTTCTTATTTTTCATCACTTCTGGAACAAGTCCATTGGCAATACGAAAAGCAAGTCCCTCTACCACAGCTGTCTTACCAACACCCGGCTCTCCAATTAGGCATGGATTATTCTTTGTACGTCTACTTAAAATCTGCATAATTCGGGCAATTTCTTCTTCACGTCCAATAACTGTATCCAATTTTCCTTCCAAAGCCTGTTGCGTTAAATCTGTACTATACTGTTCTAAAACGCTTGACTGCGTTTTGTCTCCATTTTGAAATTGTTTATATTCTTCAGGTTCTGCTCCAATTGCCTGTAAAATATCTTGTATAATCTTTTGTAATTGTATATTTAATGTTGCTAAAATTCTCGCACCGACACATTCTGCATCTTCTAAAATCGCCAAAAGCATATGCTCTGTCCCTATTTTTTTTGCATGTAATCTAATCGCCTGTGCTTTACTGTTGTCTAAAATATAACTTAATCTTGGACTTTCCTCCAATTTCATTGTTTCTTGTTTTTCTCCAACTGGAGAAACAAGTTCATTGACAACCTTAAGTAAATCTTTTTCTTCCACTCCGTTCTGCGCTAAAACTTGCCCAGCAACTCCATGATATACTTTTCTCAATGCCACAAGCAAATGTTCTGTTCCTACATATCTGTTTCCCATTTTCTTTGCCAGTGTTCTAGCAGCTTTTAATACTTCTTCTGCCTGTTTTGTATAATAATCTTGCATTGCATTCTCCTATTCTTTCTATAATAATTAGCAATATTCTTTAAAAATCTCCTCCACAAGCTCATGTACTTCATCTTTTGTAATATTTTTGCACCGTCCCTTTGCTAAAATAATGCGAAGTTGATTTTTCATATCCTCTAACGCCTGCATTTTATTCACATCTAATGAAATAACAGCGCCTTTTCTTCTGTCTAACTGAATAAACCCTTCCTGTTTCAAAACAGAGTATGCCTTATTCACTGTATGCATATTTATCCCAATATTTTCGGCAAGTTGTCTGACAGATGGAAGGCTATCACCTTCCTGAATCTCTGCTGTTGCAATTCCTATAATAATTCGATTTCTCAACTGCATATAAATTGCCTCATCACTATTAAAATCAATCTCAATCAGCATATACTCACCCTTTCTCTGCTGTATTTTTGTTATATTCATATTATAACACAGGTTCTCTCTTGTCAACGTTTTCTCTCTATTGACTTTTTAACTCTTATATGCTTTAATATATTTAACTACTATGTTATACAAGGTATTATGTTATATAAAGTAGGTGATAAAATGTACGATAAAGCACAATTATTAAAAGGATTACAAGAAGGGTGCGTATTGCAAATCATTCATACAAAAGAAACTTATGGATACGAAATAGTTACCACCCTACAAAAAAAAGGATTCGACTCTATAAAAGAAGGCACTATATATCCTTTGCTTCTTCGCTTAGAAAAAAATGGATATATCACTTCCTGTTTCCGTGTTTCTGAGAAAGGGCCTTCAAGAAAATATTATCAAATTACAAACTTAGGAGAATCCTATCTTGCAGAATTTGTCTTAGCCTGGAAAGAGGTTACACAATTAGTCAATTTTGTTTTTTCCAATGAGAAGGAGGAATAGGGATGCAAAACCAATTAAAATTATTAAAAAAAGAAAATATACTCAGATCGTCATGCTTATCCTCCAAAAGTTTGAACGCTTTACAAAAATGGATTTCATACGCAAAATTCTCAGATATAAATCCTTATGATTTTCAATTATGTTGTAAAGAATTAATAGGAATTGCTTTGCAAAAAGACTTAGAAGGAAGTAATTTAGAAGAATTTTTTGGCGAAAATATGCAGTCTGTTACAGAAGATATTTTACAGAGTTGTCCCAAAAAATCTGTGAAAGATTATCTATTATTTGATTTCAGAAATATAATCGGTTGCTTTTCTATTTCTCTAACTATTATGTATCTTATTTGTGGAACACTTTGGAAAGAAATTACACTTGCAAATTTCTTAGGAATAACTATTTTCTTCGGAATATGGTTTATTTACTTAAAATGTATTACTAGCGATAAATATCGAAACAGATTCTTTACGCCAAAATTAAAGCAAAAACTTTTAAGAACCTTCTCTATTTACTTTATATTTATCGGTATTTCTATACTAATCGCATATAACATGAAAGAAACTCTATCTTTTGTTACATTGCATATTCCTAATATATTCTTTTGTGTAGTTTTAGTAGCACTATGGCTCATTCTTACCATATTGCAAAACAAGTACATTCAAAAGATAAGTTCACAGAAACGGTGGATAGAATAATAACTAAAAATTGAGGGCGCAGTAAAATTACTACGTCCTCAAATATAATTTATGCTTCATCAATTGCTTTTCCGATATCATTTCTCTTATATTTATTTGCAAACTGTATCCACTCAGTCGCCTTATAAGCATTAGCTCTTGCTTCTTTTAAATTTGTACCTTTCGCAGTTACACCCAGTACACGTCCTCCATTTGTTACTATTTTTCCATCTTCCCACTTTGTTCCAGCATGGAAACAATAGTAACCATCATGGTTTTTAAATTCTTCTAATCCTGTAATTTCAAATCCTTTTTCATAACTCAATGGATATCCATCTGATGCTAAAACAACACAAACTGCAGCATTATCTTCAAATTCCAATTCAATTTTATCTAATGTACCGTCAATACAAGCTTCAAATACATCAATAATATCTGTTTTCATTCTTGGCAGTACAACTTGTGTTTCAGGATCACCGAATCGTGCATTGTATTCTAAGACTTTTGGTCCGTCCTCTGTAAGCATAAGGCCAAAGAAAATAATCCCTTTAAATTCTCTTCCCTCTTCTTTCATTGCATCTACAGTTGCCTGATATACGTATTTTTCACAAAATTCTTCTACTTCTTTTGTATAAAAAGGACTTGGCGAAAATGTGCCCATTCCTCCTGTGTTAAGCCCTTCATCTCCATCTTTTGCTCGTTTGTGGTCTTGAGCAGAGGTCATTGTTTTAATTGTTTTTCCATCTACAAAAGAAAGTACAGACACTTCACGTCCTGTCATGAATTCTTCGATAACCATTGTATTTCCAGCGGTTCCGAATTTTTTATCTAGCATAATAGATTTCACACCATCTTTTGCTTCTTCTAGTGTATTACAAATTAGAACACCTTTTCCAAGTGCAAGTCCATCTGCTTTTAATACAATTGGAAATTTAGCTGTTTCTAAATATGCGAGTGCGTCTTCTGCACAATCGAAATTTTCATATCCTGCTGTTGGAATATTATATTTTTTCATCAAGTCTTTTGAAAATGCTTTTGAGCCTTCCAATATTGCAGCTGCCTTATTTGGTCCAAATACCCGAAGTCCCTCTGCTTCAAATGCATCTACAATTCCAGCTACTAGAGGATCGTCCATACCAATTACCGTCAAATCGATTTCTTTTTCTTTCGCAAATTGCACTAGTTTATCAAATTCCATTGCTTCAATATTTACGCATTCAGCATATTCTGTAATACCTGCATTTCCCGGTGCACAATAAATTTTATCTACTTTATCGCTTTTTGCTACGCTCCATGCAATTGCATGTTCTCTTCCACCACTACCAACGATTAATACTTTCATCGTATCCTCCTTATCCTTCAATTTGAACCTGTCTGTTTTCTACTTTTATTTTTCCATTTGCAATTAAATGTATTGCCTCTGGTAGAATTTTCCATTCCGCCTCTTCCATTACCCTGCGTTGAAGAATTTCTGGTGTATCACCTTGCTGAACAGATACCGCTTTCTGTAAAATAATTGGTCCTGTATCCGTTCCTTCATCTACAAAATGTACTGTTGCTCCTACAACTTTCACACCACGTTCCAACGCTTTTTCATGTACTTTCAAACCATAATATCCTTTTCCGCAAAAAGCTGGAATTAAGGATGGATGAATATTAATAATTTTATTTTCATACTGTTTTATCATTTGTTCTGGTATAACAACAAGAAAACCTGCAAGAACAATCAAATCCGGATTTAACCCATTAACTTCTTCAAGGAAAGCATCATTAAATGCTTCCCTTGTATCATACTCTTTTGGGGAAATACATTTTCCAAAAATTCCATACTGTTTTGCTCTTTCAAGCGCATATGCGTTTTTGTTATTGCTAATTACCCCTATAATTTCCGTATTTGTAATTGTTTTCGCTTCGACTGCATCTATAATCGCTTGCAGATTTGTTCCACCACCCGAAACCAATACAACTACTTTTAGCATAAAGTTACTCCTTTATCTCCTGCCTCGATATGTCCAACCACATATCCCTCTTCTCCTGCTGCCTCGATTGCTTTCAATGTACTTTCTACATCTTTTTCATCTACTGCTACAATCATACCAAGTCCCATATTAAATGTATTATACATCATTTCTTCCGCAACATCCCCATGTTCTGCTAACATTGGGAAGATTGGTAACATAGGATAACTATCTTTTTTCACTACAGCATGTGTTCCTTCTTTTAACATACGAGGGATATTTTCATAGAAACCACCACCTGTAATATGGCTACATGCTTTCACACGAATTCCTTCATCTTTAATAGATTTAAGTGCTTTCACATAAATTTTAGTTGGTGCCAACAGGGCTTCCCCAAGTGTGCATCCCAATCTATCATGATATGTATTTAATGATGTTTCACTCATTTCAAACACTTTACGAACTAATGAAAATCCGTTGCTATGAACTCCTGATGATGCCATACCGATAAGAACATCTCCAGCTTTTAAATCCTCTCCTGTGATCATCTCTTTTTTATCACATACACCTACTGCAAATCCTGCAAGATCATAATCATCTTCAGGCATAAGCCCTGGATGTTCTGCTGTTTCCCCACCGATTAAAGCTGCCCCTGATTGAAGGCATCCTTCTGCTACACCACTTACGATTGTAGCAATTTTTTCTGGTTCATTTTTCCCGCAGGCAATGTAGTCAAGAAAGAATAATGGTTCTCCACCTGCACAAGCAATATCATTTACACACATTGCTACTGCATCAATTCCGATTGTATCGTGTTTGTCTAAAATCATTGCAAGTTTTACTTTTGTTCCACATCCATCTGTACCAGATAGCAATACTGGCTCTTCCATCTGTTTGATTTTCTCTAAAGAAAACGCCCCCGAAAATCCTCCAAGTCCTCCAAGCACCTCTGGACGCATTGTTTTCTTTACGTGTTCCTTCATCAATTCTACTGATTTATAACCAGCTTCAATATCAACGCCTGCATTCTTGTAATCCATGATATACCTCCACTTATTTCATCTCATTCGTAACTATGCTTTACATTTGTTTTAAATATTCTTTATGTCCTAATTTTTCAAGTTTTTCTGCTTTTGCTTGTACTGTTTCTTTCATTTCCTGTGTATAAGCTTTCAATCGTTCTAATAATTCTTCATCTGATGTAGAAAGAATTTTTGCTGCTAAAATAGCCGCATTAGCCCCACCATCAATTGCTACCGTGGCAACTGGAATTCCTGGTGGCATCTGTACAATAGAATACAATGCATCTACTCCTTCTAAATTTTTGCTTGACATTGGAATCCCAATAACAGGCATTGGAAAGATTGCAGCGCACATTCCTGGTAAATGTGCAGCCATTCCAGCCCCTGCAATAATTACTTTAAATCCCTTTTCTTCTGCTGATTTCGCATAGTCATAAAATACATCTGGTTCACGATGTGCTGAAATAATGGTCATTTCATAATCTACACTGAGTTTTTCTAACATATCGGCTGCTTTACTCATGACTTTCATATCTGAGTCGCTCCCCATTACAATTCCTACTTTTGCCATAGTTTTCTTCCCTTCTGTACAATATATTATTTATAAGTTTCATAAATAAATCTTTTCTATTTATAAGTTATTTTACTTATCCCCTTATAAGATGTCAACACATGAACGTCGAATTACTGATTATAAATACTTATAACAATTAATTTAATTCGGCTAAAGGTTCGTTTAACATTTCTGTTCCTTCTAATACAAATTTTGTATCTTTCAAAATAATGATTTTCTCACCATTTGGTTTTACAACAGAAATTTCTTCCAATTCTTCATATGGAATCGTGATATCTGTATGGCATTGTAAATACGCTTTACTTACATCTTCTTTCCGTAAAATAGAGACAGAATTGTCTTTTGCCACAATTTCCTTGCCATTCGGATTGTAAATTCTGTTTTCTTCACTCCAACTATAACACGTATCTCCCACTGCAAAATGCGGTCCCATTTTCTCTGCAATCAAAATTGGCATTTTATCTTCAATTCCATATCTTTTTGCCACAACATATGCTGTTGTGTTTGTACCAATGGCAAATTCACCAAGTGGCAATGTTTCATGATTATATAAAATATTTGTATGAATATATTTCTTGTTTTCCTCCTCTTCTTCAAAGTTGCTACAAGTATACTCTTGGATTTTTCCATCTTTAAAAGTAATTTCTAAATCTCTATATTGAAGTTCATTTAAGTAAACTTTACTTACATATAAAGTTCCTTCTGTTCCTTCAAGTACTGGAGAGGTAAACACTTCTCCTACAGGAATATTCGCATCTGCTACACAATTTTCAAAAATTGTTTCTCTTTCAGGATTTTGCAATTTATACAATTGCACTTTTAAATCTGTTTTATTTTCTCCTTTTCCAAGAATATGAACATATTCTCCTTGGTCAAGTGCATCAATAATAGTCTGTTGCACTCTCTCATATAGGCTTGCATCCAATGTATTAATACGAATAACTTCATCAAAAATTTCTTCGTAATTATCTGCAATTTCTGGAACAGGATATGCAATAATTGTAAATCCTCTTTCTTCCCCTTTGATATATTCATTTGTAATCTGACCTGACTTACTATCGTACAAAAGTTCCAACTGTTCCTGTTTCTCTGTCAAATGAACAGCATTTTTTTTGCTTTGTGGTGCAAATGGCGCTTCTCCAAACACCTCCATAACTGCTGGTCCAGCCATTTCCCCTGCTAATTCTTTATGTTTTTCATAGGTATTTTTTAACACTTCTAATTTTCGTTCTACAAATTTCTTGTCTAAAAATAACCCCACATCTGCTCCATGATCATACTCGTATTGTTTATTAGCAATTGCTCCATAGTACCCTGTCTTAAAATGTTTACGCTTTGTCAAAACACTTACACCTGCGCGAAAAATAACTGGTTTCAATCCCATTTTTTCAAAGTTTTCAATAGCCTTTTTAACAACTCTTTCAAAGCCTAATGTATAGCGTACATTTACTGAGCCTTTTTTTGATAGATCTTTTCTACCGTTCACAAAGCACATACGATATCCTTCTGTATATGTGTCTGCCATCTTGCAAATCGTTTCCTCCGAAAGTTCATTCATATGTTCTGCTGTTCTTCTTTCATTCTCAGAAACATATTCTCCATAAGAATACAGATAACGTAAATCTTCCAAATCACTTTCCATAATAATTCGTGTTGCAAAATCTTGTTCCCAATCAATTTGATCAACAATTCTATCTGCCATAAATACATCGGCATAATCGCTCGCATACCAATAAACAATTTCTTTTAATGACTCATAAGAAGGTTCCTCCCCTTCAAAACAGTTGTACATTTCGATAAATAACTCATTACAAATTGTTAGATATAGTTCTTTTCTCTCAAAAACATAAGCAATTTCACCACGCATTTCTGTATATAAAAAACTAAGAATTTTTCCATATTCTTCTCCAAGAATTTCTACTGCATAATCTGGATTTGCATAACTTCTTTCATAATTTTCTGGTAAAATATCTTCATACAACTTTTGATTTTCTTTTTGCATTTCTTCAAATGATAAATTTTTCCATTCATCATTTTTTAACACTTGGTTTACTCGATCAATTTCGAGTAAAAAACTAGCAACTTTTGAGAAAAATTTTTGGAATTTTTCTCCTACTGTTTTCTCTGTTTCAATGTTTCTGATTCTTTCTACTGAAAGTGTGTAACGTTCTTGAACTTGTTTTTCCATCCTATAAAAAACCTCCTAAAAAGAATACCAATAAACTTACCAAAAAGAATATATTAAATCCGATCCCAACTTTGCAAGTGCGATAATCTTTATCACGTTCTTTAAAGCCTCGAACCCCTTGCATAATTCCAGCTCCTGCAAAGAACAACGCACTCACACCAAGTCCTCCGATATATCCCGCTGCCTTCCCTTTATATAAATACGTAATCACGATTGATGAAAGAATTACAAATGCAACCGTCCCCGCAATCACACAAGAAGTAATTCCCTTCTTTGAAGGCTTTAATTTTGCCTGCCCATATTTTCGATTCCCATATTTTTTCTTATCTTTTTTTCTATCCCGCTCTCGTTCTCTATCCTTTTTTCTGTCTTTTTCTTTATTTTTTCGCACTAAATTTTCTCCTTATCCTATCACATAGTATAAATAGCATATAACCCAAACCACTTCCTACTGTATTCAACAATAAATCGTCCACGTCAAAGCATCCTACTTTTGTCACAAGTTGAAAAAGTTCTACACATAGACTAATCCCAAATCCATAAAATGTAGTTACAAGAAAACTCCTAAATCTGCTTCCTATTGGCATAAAAAAACCAAAAGGAATAAAAATAACTATATTCCCCAACAGATTTTCCATCACCGCCATAATTCCAAATTGTTCTCTATAATTCCAAAATCGTTTGATTTCTTTAAACAACACGAGATTATAGTGGTATACTTTCATTTCTTGCCCTCTTCCATACCAATCCGAAAGTAGAAGAAAATAAAAAATAAATACGATATATAATATAAAGAATACTTTTCCAAATATTTTGATGCGTTTTTTATTTTTCGCTTTCAATTCTGTATTCCTTCTCTAAAACATTATTTTCTTTCTTCCTGCTAAAAGTCTTCCGCCACCCACGATAGTAAGTATTCCTGCAACAACTCCTGTCACAATCATAATAATTCCAAGTGCAATATTACCTGCTCCAACTGTTCCTGTCGTTTTATATAACTTCTCCATTCTTAACTTCCTTTCGCTTATTTCGCACCATACTTTTCATAGTATGCGTCAATCGCTGCTTTTATTGTATCATCAATAATAATTTCTCCATTACATTCTCTATTATACAAATGTTCCACAACCTCAGCCATTGTAACAATCGCATTTGTTTCAAATCCATAGAGATCTTTCACTTCTTCTAAGGCACATTTTTCTCCGCCTTTTCCAACTTCCATACGATCAAGTGAAACTATAAGTCCAACGATTTCTACATCTGCTGCACCTTTTACTTTTGGTACTGTTTCTTCCATTGATTTCCCTGATGTTGTTACATCTTCAATCATAATTACACGATCTCCATCTTGAAGCTTACTTCCAAGGAAACTTCCTTTGTCTGCACCATGATCTTTTTCTTCTTTCCTATCTGAACAATAACGTACTTCTTTTCCATATAATTCACTATATGCAATTGCAGTTACAACTCCAAGTGGGATACCTTTATACGCTGGTCCAAATAAAACATCGAAATCATCTCCGTATTTGTCATGAATCGCTTTTGCATAATATTCTCCAAGTTTCTTTAACTGTGAACCTGTCACATATCCTCCAGCATTCATGAAAAATGGAGATTTTCTACCACTTTTTAATGTAAATTCTCCAAATTTAAGTACTTTACTTTCTACCATAAAATCGATAAACTCTTTCTTATACTGTTCCATTCCTTTTTAAACCTCCATTTGTAT
>JAHHTN010000006.1 GCA_020024645.1 Faecalimonas sp. | reverse complement strand
GAGTATCGCCTTGCCAAGGCGAGGGTCGCGGGTTCGAATCCCGTCTCGTGCTTTTATAAAAATTTAATAATTGTTCTGACGAACAGAACAGATATGCACGAGTGGCTCAGTGGTGGAGTATCGCCTTGCCAAGGCGAGGGTCGCGGGTTCGAATCCCGTCTCGTGCTTTTTTTGTATATAAAAGTATAAATTCGGAGGGAAATCTATGGAAAAAAAAATAAAAAATGAAGTGGGAATCCCTAAATATCAACAGATTGCTGCAGATATTGCGTATAAGATTGTGGATGGTACTTATACAGAGGGGATGAAAGTGTATGCAAGATCTTCGATTGGAAGTCGATATGGAGTATCATCTGAAACGGCACGAAGAGCAATGTGTGTATTATCCGATTGGGATGTTGTGGAAGTTGCCAAGAATAGTGGGGTTGTTATCAAATCACAAGATAATGCTAAGAATTTTTTACAACAGCATCAACATATGCAGTCTATACAAAGTTTGAAAAGAAATATTTTGGAAAATGTGGAAAAGCAGCAAAAGGCGACAAAAGAATTATATGGATATTTAGATGAAGTTATTAAGAAAATTGATAATTATCGCTCCATTAATCCATTTATACCCTATGAACTTGTTATTACAGAAAAAACACCTTTTTTAAATAAAACGGTAGGTTCGATTAATTTTTGGCAAGAAACATTTGCTACTGTAATTGCAATAAGAAGAAATGGGACTTTAATCATGTCCCCAGGACCTAAAGCTGTTTTTCGTTTGAATGATATTGTATATTATACAGGAGATGAAGAGTGTCCCGATAGAGTGAAGGGATTTATGTATCCAAGTAAATAAAAAGAAGATGCTCTAGTTATCAGTAAAAGTTATTGATGATCAGGGCATTTTTTGTATATTTTTCTGTGCAATATGTTGAAAATGAAAGTGAAAAATTGTGTATTTTTTCACAAAGTAATACTTGAACAAATGACAACTTTGGAATATAATAAAGTTGTTACTTAAGTGGCAACTTATTTGCAAAATGAAGTTGTCATATATATACAGAATGTGAGGAAAAATTATGGGTGAGAAAAAATCAAAATATGATAAAGTCTTAAGTTCAAAAGATATATTTGTCATTGCATTTGGAGCGATGATTGGCTGGGGCTGGATTGTTATGACAGGCGAGTGGATTAATTACGGTGGCAGTATTGGAGCGATGCTTGCATTTGGTATTGGTGGATTTATGGTGCTGTTTGTAGGCTTGACTTATGCAGAGTTAACATCAGCGATGCCGGAATGTGGAGGCGAACATATATTTAGTTTAAGGGCTTTCGGGAAAAATGGTTCATTTGTTTGTACTTGGGCAATCATTTTAGGATATGTTGGAGTTGTTGCATTTGAAGCGTGTGCTTTCCCAACTGTTATTAAGTATATTGCACCTTCTCTTGTAACAAAGGGATATATGTATACAATTGGAGGATTTGATGTATATGCTTCATGGGTTGCTGTTGCGGTAATTGCGGCAATTATCATTACTTACATTAATTATAAGGGAGCAAAGACAGCAGCAAATGTACAGACGATTCTTACAGTTGTTATTGCGTTAGTCGGAATTGCATTAATTGCTGTATCGGTAGTTCGTGGGGATACTGCTAATCTTGATCCGATGTTTTTAAATGGAAATGAAGTGGGGGGTGTATTTAAAGTTGCAGTTATGACACCATTTATGCTTGTTGGATTTGATGTTATTCCTCAAGCAGCGGAAGAAATTAATATCCCGTTTAAAAAAATTGGTAAAATTATTATTTTCTCCATTCTTATGGCGGTTGCATGGTATGTGCTAATTATTTTGGCAGTATCACTTATCATGTCAAAAGGAGATTTAAGTATATCTGAGTTGGTAACAGCTGATGCAATGAAAAAGGCATACCTAAATAGTGATATTGCCTCTACAGTATGCATTTTAGGTGGTATTATGGGAATCGTTACAAGTTGGAACTCGTTTTTTATGGGAGGTTCAAGAGCAATTTCAGCACTGGCTGAATCTCATATGGCGCCATCGTTTTTAGCAAAAGTAAATAAAAAAACAAAAACACCAACAAATTCAATCCTTTTAGTAGGACTTATTGCTGTAGTTGCACCATTTTTTGGAAAATCTATGATGACATGGATTACAGATGCAGGTAGTTTTGCGGTTTGTCTTGCATACCTTATGGTTTCGGCTTCTTTTCTAAAATTGAGAAAAAGTGAACCGAATATGAATAGACCATATAAAGTGAAAAATGCGAAGATTGTTGGAGGTATGGCAGTTCTTACAACAACAATTATGTGTCTTCTTTATGTGTTGCCAGGAAATTCTCAACTCATTGTTGAAGAATGGGTAATTGTAGGAGCGTGGATTCTTTTAGGAATTGTGTTCTATGGTTATGCGAGAAAACAATACAAAGAAAAATTTGGTACACGTAAAAAGTTGATTTATGAAGATGTAATGGAAGAAAGATCTAAAAAAAGTAGTGAAAATGTAGTGGTGAAAGCATAAGTAAATAAAAAGATGCAAAGGAAATAGAAATTCTTTGCATCTTTTTTCATATTATGATACAATTTCTAAGAAAATAAAATAAGAAAGCAGAGTAGAAATATGTGCGTTAAGTGCCGATCGGACGGGGAGTTGCTGATGGGACGAAAAGTAAATGGCTTGCGATACATATTTTGCATCCCGCTGCTACACATGACAGATATGGCTGTAATGTATACCTGCTATGCGTGGCTTGAGGACTACTGCAAAGGAGGTATTTTTTATGGAACAAATGAAAAAACAATTTAAGGATTCTTGGCAAGAGTTGAAGCATCTGAAAACGATTGTAATAACAGCGATGTTTATTGCAATTGGAGTTATACTTGGATTCTTTTTTACCATTCAAGTAACAGATTTTTTGAAAGTAGGCTTTTCTTTTATTGCCAATGAAATGACAGCATTGCTGTTCGGACCGGTAGTTGGAGGAATTATGGGTGGTGTGACGGATATTATCAAATTTGTATTAAAGCCTACTGGGGCGTATTTTTTCGGATTTACGTTTAATGCGATTTTGGGAGCAGTTATTTATGGGATAATTTTATATCACCATCCAGTTACGTTTAAGAGAATTTTGATTGCGAAAATTGTTGTGGCAATCATTGTAAATGCATTGCTTGGAACATATTGGTTGCATATTATGTACGGAAAAGCATTTTGGGCATTAATTCCAGTTAGAATGTGGAAACAAGTTATGTCTGTACCAATTGAAAGTTTTCTTTTTTATATTGTAGCGAAGGCGTTGTCCGAAGCAAGAGTTTTTGAATTAGTTAAGACAAAAAAATAAAGGAGATGATAGGAAAATGAGTTATGCAGATAAAATATTTATAGAGATGTGTCGTGATATTATTGATAATGGAGTAAGCACAGAAGGAGAAAAAGTGCGTCCAAAGTGGGAAGATGGAAGTTATGCTTACACAATGAAAAAATTTTGTGTAGTAAATCGTTACGATTTATCTAAAGAATTTCCAGCATTGACATTAAGACGCACAGGAATTAAAAGTTGTGTAGATGAAATGCTTTGGATATGGCAAAAAAAATCTAATAATATTCATGAGTTGAACAGTCATATTTGGGATAGTTGGGCAGATGAAAACGGTTCTATAGGAAAAGCGTATGGGTATCAGATGCGTGTGAAGCATCAGTATAAAGAAGGTATGATGGATCAAGTGGACAGGGTGATTTATGATTTAAAAAATAATCCATACAGTCGTCGTATTATGACAAATATTTATGTACATCAAGATTTACATGAAATGAATTTGTATCCATGTGCATATAGTGTTACATTTAATGTGACGAAGAAAAAAGATAGTGATAAATTAGTGTTGAATGCTATTTTAAATCAACGTTCGCAGGACGTTTTAGCAGCAAATAACTGGAATATATGTCAGTATGCAGTGCTTGTTCATATGCTTGCACAAGTATGTGATATGCAAGTTGGTGAACTTGTTCACGTTATTGCGGATGCACACATTTATGACAGACATATTCCATTAATTGAAGAATTGATTACAAGAGAATCTTATCCAGCACCTACATTTTGGCTTAATCCAGAGATAAAAGATTTTTATAAGTTTACACCAGATGATGTGAGATTGGATGATTATAAAACGGGTCCGCAAATTAAGAACATTCCAATTGCAGTATAAGGAGGAACAAAATGAATTTAATCGTGGCAGTGGATAAAAATTGGGCAATCGGTTGTGGAAATAGACTTTTAGTTAGTATTCCAGCAGATATGAAATTTTTCCGAGAAACTACAATGGGAAAAGTTGTTGTTATGGGAAGAAAAACTTTGGAAAGTTTTCCGGGTGGACAACCACTTAAAAACCGCACAAATATTGTAATTACAAGAGATAAAAATTATAAAGTAAAAGATGCGATTGTTGTTACAAGTGTGGAAGAAGCTTTAGAAGAATTGAAGAAATATGATGAAGAAGAGATTTATATTATTGGAGGAGAAAGTATTTATAGACAATTTCTTTCATATTGTAAAACAGCATATGTAACAAAGGTAGATCATACTTATGAGGCGGATACATCTTTCCCAAACTTAGATGAAATGGAAGATTGGAAAATGACTGGGATTAGTGATGAACAAACATATTTTGATTTAGAGTACATATTTACAAGGTATGAGAGAGTGAAAGAGAATGAAGAAACACATTAATTTGTTAGAAGGACCAATTCTGCCATCATTGTCAGGATTGGCGCTTCCAATTATGGCAACATCACTTATTCAGATGGCTTATAATCTGACAGATATGATTTGGATTGGAAGGGTTGGTAGCTCGGCTGTAGCAGCAGTAGGAGCTGCTGGAATGTATATGTGGCTGGCAAATGGGTTGGCTACGTTGGCGAAAATGGGTGGTCAGGTAAAAGTAGCGCAAGCTTTAGGTGCAAGAGAAAACAAACCGGCAGTGAGTTATGCTAAAAGTGCATTACAGCTAGGTATAACGCTAGGATTGATTTACGGTATATTAGCTATTGTGTTAGCAAATCCGTTAATTGATTTTTTTAAATTAAATAGTACGCAAGTGGTTGCTGATGCAAGGATTTATTTACAGATTACTTGTGGTGGAGTGATTTTTTCCTTTCTAAATCAGATTTTTACTGGAATTATGACAGCGATGGGAAATAGTAAGACATCTTTTGTGGCAACTTCAGTAGGATTGATTATCAATATTATTATGGACCCAGTTTTAATTTTTGGTATAGGTCCATTTGCAAAGATGGGAGTTATGGGAGCTGGAATTGCAACGGTTTTTGCACAAATGATTGTAACGGGCGTGTTTATCTTGGCAGCACTTAAAGATGAGATTATTTTTCAGAAGGTACATCTTTTGGAAAAAGTGGATAAAGAGAGTATGAGGGAGATTGTAAAAATAGGTCTTCCTACAGGCGTACAAAGTATGATTTTCACTAGTATTTCGATGATTATAGCACGAATGATTGCAGGGTTTGGGGATAGTGCAGTGGCTGTTCAGAAAGTGGGGTCTCAGATTGAATCGATTTCATGGATGACGGCTGAAGGATTTGGTGCAGCGGTGAATGCTTTTATGGCGCAGAATCATGGAGCGAACAATAAAAAGCGAATTGTACAAGGGTATAAAGTGGCAATGCGTATAGAAATTGTATGGGGAATTTTTTGTACATTTGTACTTATGGTATTTCCCAAAGCTATCTTTAAAATTTTTATTCCAGAAGCAAATGTGCTTCCAATGGGAGTGGATTATTTGAAAATTTTAGGGATGTCTCAACTTTTTATGTGTATTGAGTTGACGACAGCGGGAGCGTTTTCGGGGTTAGGAAAAACAATTCCACCCTCAGTTTCTAGTATTATTTTGACTGCAAGCCGTATACCGATGGCAATAGCACTTACATCAACAACTTTAGGATTAAATGGAATTTGGTGGAGTATTGCCATTTCTAGTATTTTTAAAGGTGTAATTTTAGTAATATGGTTTTTAATGTATTTAAAGAAAATGTTATCGAAAAAAGAGTAAATAAAAAACTCAGACTGATATGTATTGGTCTGAGTTTTTGCTTACTTGCATTATAAGGCGAATATTTTGGTTGCAATCGAAAAATAAATGATAATTGAGCAAGTATCTACTAGTGTTGTAATCAGTGGTGCCGCCATGATGGCAGGATCTAAATGCAGTTTTTTCGCAAACAGCGGAAGAATACAGCCGATTAGTTTTGCGATAATAACGGTTGCAATTAGGGAAAGTCCGATTACAATAGAAAGTTTTGCATCATGATACATTAAGAAAATACGAATTCCGTTTGCAACAGAAAGACCAGCACTAACTAAAAGTGCAATGCGAAATTCTTTAAACATGACACGGAAAATATCTGAAAATTTAATTTCTTCCAAAGCAAGTCCACGAATAATTAAAGTTGAACTTTGTGATCCACAGTTTCCACCAGTATCCATTAACATTGGGATAAATGATACGAGAAGTGGTATGGCTGCAAAAGCATTTTCGTACTTAGCGATGATAGAACCAGTGATGGTAGAAGAAAGCATTAAAATTAATAGCCACAAAAAACGATTTTTTGCATGAGAAAAAACAGAAGTTTCAAAATAAGATTTTTCACTAGGATTTACAGCAGCCATAATTGTAATATCTTCTGTTGCTTCATCAACCATAACATCCATGGCGTCATCGACAGTAACAATACCGACCATTAAATCTCCTGTATCTAATACAGGAACAGCGAGAAGCCCGTATTTAGAGAAAAGTTTAGCAACTTCTTCTTTGTCAGTATGCGTAGAAACGGAGATGATTTCGGTTTCCATAATATCTTCAATAATTGTATCATCATCTATTGTCATTAGGTCTTTGGCAGATACAATCCCAATTAAGTGACGATGTTCAAGAACATAGCAAGTATAAATGGTTTCTTTATGGATTCCTACAGCCTTAATGTGTAACATAGCATCTTTAACTGTCATAGATTTTTTTAAATCGACGTATTCAGTTGTCATAATACTTCCGGCACTATCATCTGGATAATTTAATAATTGATTAATGCTATTTCGTTTTGTGCTGTCAACAGTATCTAGTATTCTTGTAACAAGATTTGCTGGAAGTTCTTCCAACATATCAACAGTATCATCCATATATAAGTCATCTAGCAGTTCTTTTAATTCTTTTTCTGTAAAGATATTTACAAGATAGGTTTGCATAGGGTTATTCATATTAGAAAATACATCAGCAGCCTTGTCTTTTGGAATAAGACGAAAGGCCAAAGCGAGTTCTTTGTCTTCTAATTCAGAAAGAAGAAGAGCAATGTCTACTGCATTCATTACATCCAAGATGCTCCGAATAGCTTTGAATTCTTTTTTTGATAAGAGTTCCATGAAAATAGTTGTATTCATGATGATATCTCCTTTTTAATTTTTTTATTCTGTTTAAAAATGTTAAAGTATACCTACTGGCCCCAGCATCCATTGCCCTCACCTACCTTTCTGCGTTAAATAAAATTGAATATACTAAAAAACCTTATCGTTGCTTAAACAACGACAAGGTATAAAAATACTCCCGCAATGTACATCGTTCAAGCTTTAGTATCATAGGGCGTAGAAATTGCATTAGGTTATGCCTTGTTCCGACATAGCCTGCTAACCAACTAATCGTGTCTCCACAATTTTGCGGTAGCAATCTTAGGAAAATCCAAATCCCTATGGTAACCTCACCTACCGAGTTTATTTAGTTCTTTTATTATTCTAACGCGGAATAAATGGTGTGTCAAGGGAAATAGCGGGATTGATTTTAAATTAAAAGATATGTTATAATTAAACAGATTGTATTTTAGAGAGAGGTGATTTCCAAATGGAAGCGTATACAAGTTTTGCGTCTGTTTATGATACGTTTATGGATAATATCCCATACGAAGAGTGGAGTGTTTATGTAAAGGAATTGTTGAAGGAATATGGTGTAAGCGAAGGCCTAGTGTTAGAATTGGGGTGTGGAACAGGAACGATGACAGAATTGTTATCTGCATCAGGATATGACATGATTGGAATAGATAATTCGGAAGAGATGCTGGAGATTGCCCTTGAAAAGAAACTATCTTCTGGACATGATATCCTATATCTTTCACAAGATATGAGAGAGTTTGAATTATATGGTACAGTAAAGGCTGTTGTCAGTATATGTGATTCCGTCAATTATATTATGGAAGAAGAAGAACTAATGACAGTTTTTAAACTCGTAAATAATTATTTGGATCCTCGGGGGATATTTATTTTTGATTTTAATACAATTTATAAATATCGAGAACTTTTAGGAGATAGGACAATTGCAGAGCAACGAGAGGAATGCAGTTTTATTTGGGATAATTATTATTATGAAGAGGAAGAAGTAAACGAATATGAACTGAGTTTGTTTATTCGAGAGGGAGAATCAGAGTACTATCGTAAATACGAAGAAACACATTATCAAAGGGCGTATCACTTAGAAACGATTAAGGGCCTTATAGAACAATCTGGCTTAGAATATATAACAGCTTATGATGCGTTTACTCACGAAGAACCGAGAGAAAATAGCGAACGAATTTATGTAATAGCAAGAGAAAGAGGAAAATAAAAATGAAAGATTATATTGTAAGAGCAACGGCAGGGAACAACCAAATACGTGCATTTGCAACAACAACAAAAGAGGTGGTGGAAAAAGCAAGACAGGCACATAACACCAGTCCTGTTGCAACAGCAGCACTTGGAAGACTTTTAACGGGTGGAGCAATGATGGGAAGTATGATGAAAAATGATATTGATATGCTTACAATCCAGATAAAATGTGATGGTCCAATTAAAGGATTAACTGTTACAGCGGATAGACATGGGAATGTGAAAGGGTATGTAGAAAATCCAAATGTGATGTTACCACCGAATAAACAAGGGAAATTAGATGTTGCAGGTGCATTAGATTTAGGTGTGTTAAGTGTTATTAAAGATATGGGATTAAAGGAACCATATGTTGGACAAACGATTTTGCAGACAAGTGAAATTGCAGAAGATTTAACATATTATTTTGCCACATCTGAACAAGTACCATCCTCAGTTGGCTTAGGTGTATTAATGGAGAAGGATAATACAGTGAAACAGGCAGGAGGATTTATTGTACAGGTTATGCCGTTTGTTGAAGAACATATATTGGCTAAATTGGAAGAAAACATTAAGAAAATTTCCTCTGTTACAGCGATGCTAGATAAAGGGTATACACCTGAAAATATTTTAGAAGAGGTGTTAGCGGGACTAGATGTGGAATTTACAGATACAGTTCCAACACAATTTTACTGTAATTGTACGAAAGAAAGAGTAGAAAAAGCAATTATTAGTATTGGAAAGAAAGATATTCAAGAAATGATAGATGATGGAAAAGAAATAGAAGTGAATTGTCATTTTTGCGACACAAACTATACATTTTCAGTGGAAGAATTAAAAGAAATGTTAAAAAGGAGTAGATAGATTATGAAACAAGGATTTGTAAAAGTTGCCGCAGCAACACCGGATATAAAGGTGGCAGATGTTTCATATAATACAAAACAGATTTGTAAATTGATTGATGAGACAGTTGCGAATGGTGCAAAAATTGTTGTTTTTCCAGAACTTTGTGTGACGGGATATACTTGTGGAGATTTGTTTTTTCAAGATATTTTATTAGAAAAAGCCAAAGAAGCATTAAATGAAATTGCAATATATACAAAGAATAAAGATGCGTTGATTTTTGTAGGAGTCCCATTAGCAATTAATGGGAAATTATATAATGTTGCAGCTGCTTTGAATAGGGGGAAAATTATTGGATTGGTAACGAAAACATTTTTGCCAAATTATTCAGAATTTTATGAAATGAGAACATTTCAAGCAGGGCCAGAAGAGGCAAGAGTAATTTTATATGAAGGAGAACAGGTTGCATTCGGACCACAAATTCTTTTTAAAGCAAAAGATATGGAAGGGTTGATTGTTTCAGCAGAAGTTTGTGAGGATGTTTGGTCACCGATTCCACCAAGTATTATGGCAGCTACAGCTGGAGCAACTATTCTTGTGAATTGCTCTGCAAGTAGTGAAACATATGGGAAAGACGGATATAGAACCTCTCTGATTTCCGGACAATCGGCACGGATGATAGCAGGCTATGTATATGCTAATGCAGGTGCAGGAGAATCCACTACAGATTTAGTTTTTGGTGGACACAATATTATTGCAGAAAATGGAACGATTTTAAAAGAGTCAAGACGCTATATGAACGATGTTATTTATTCGGAAATAGATGTACGACGTTTGTTAAATGAGAGAAGAAAGAATACGACTTTTCAGCAAATGAGTGGTAAACATTTCTTAGTTACAGTACCTTTTGAAATTGAAAAAGAAGAGACAGAATTAACAAGAAATATTTCACAGACGCCATTTATTCCTGAGGATGAGAAGGAAAGAGATGAATGCTGTGAAGAGATTTTGATGATTCAAGCGTTGGGATTGAAAAAACGTTTGCAACATACGAATTGTAAAAATGTTGTTATCGGAATTTCAGGTGGACTAGACTCTACTTTAGCGCTACTTGTAGCAGTAAAAACATTTGATATGATAGGTATTGACAGAAAAAATATTATGGCAGTGACAATGCCTTGCTTTGGAACAACAGATAGAACATATCGGAATGCATGTAGTTTAATTGAAAAACTGGGTGTGACTTTGCGAGAAATCTCTATTCGGGAAGCGGTTAAAAATCATTTTAAAGATATAAATCACGAGGAAGATCTTTTTGATATAACATATGAAAATGCACAGGCACGTGAAAGAACACAAGTGTTAATGGATATCGCTAATATGGAAAATGGTGTAGTGATTGGAACTGGAGATATGTCAGAATTGGCACTGGGATGGGCAACTTACAATGGGGATCATATGTCGATGTATGGAGTGAATGCATCTATTCCGAAAACGTTTGTACGATTTATTGTAAAATATTGTGCATTAGAATGTGAAGATCCAGTTTTACAAAAAGTATTATTAGATATTTTGGATACACCGATTAGTCCAGAACTTCTTCCGGCGAAAGAAGGAGAGATTGAACAAAAAACAGAAGATGTAGTAGGACCTTATGAACTGCATGATTTTTATTTATATTATATGCTTCGATATGGATATGAACCGTCAAAAATTTATCGCTTGGCGAAAAAAGCGTTTTTAGGTGTTTATGATGATGAAACAATTTTAAAATGGCTTAAGAGTTTTTGCAAACGTTTCTTTACACAACAGTTTAAGCGTTCGTGCTTGCCAGACGGACCAAAGGTAGGTACAGTAGGATTATCCCCAAGAGGAGACTTGAGAATGCCAAGTGATGCGTGTGTAACGATTTGGTTAGATGATTTAGAACGATTGTAAAAAAGGAGCTGGATATCTATGGATAAAAAATGGGCTGAACATTATAGAAAACAAATGTGTTTCGGCAAAGCGGTGATTTGTGTTATTGTAACGATTTGGTTGGGGGTTACAGGATTTGAATTATTCAAGAATAACGGTATAAGTAAAAAATGGTATTTTTTTATGATAGTGACATTAGGAGTAGAAATTGCATTCGGATTATGGAAAAGAAGTCAGGATAAGAAAATACAAAGTGTTTTGTATGAAGAATGTGATCCATTTCGTTTTAAGGAAATATATGAATATTTTCGTACAAAAACGAAAAAGGCTCGAGTGAAAAACATATATAATATCCAAATTTCTATAGCTCTTTTTATGCAAGGATATGAAGATTCAGCATATGAATTGATAAATCAAATAGATTTTTCTGATTTGCCGTCTCGATTTGAACTAAACTATTATGATTTTATGAGAATGTATTTTTCTTGTAAAAATGATGAAAGACAATTGGCAAAAATAAAGGCGGTATTTGAAAAGAAATTATCTAAAGCAAACACAATGGAAAGAAAATTGATTATCCAACAGATGAAATATATGGATTTACAAGTGGCAATTCATAGAAAAGAATATGAGATTTATGATAAGTTGATTGGAGAGTGCAGTTCTGAGATGAACAGAATGCTTCAAAAAGTTTCGATATACATGCTAATGGCGAAGGCAGAATTTGGAAGAGGAAATGTGGATAAGGCAAAAGAATATTGTCAGTTTGTTTTACAACATGGAAATCGTACATATTATGTGAAAAATGCACAAGAACTGTTAGATATTATAAATGGAAAAGAAGTAGAAGAATGCATAGAAAAACCTGTAGAGTGGGAGGTAAATCAGATATATAAAGAAAAGCCGGATTTGAAATTTTTTGATAGTAGAAAAAAGTATAGACGAAAACAAAGAATGATGTATCTACTATGGATGGTTCTAGGATATTCTGTAGGATTTATTATTTATGGAACTATAGGACTTAAAGTTTATCAAGATTTATCGGAAATGGATATATTGTTTTTAGGAAATAGGGCGATATTTGGATTACAAGTTGCTCTTTTAGGCGGATTTTTGATTGCAGGAATTCTTAATGGGGTTTATCTTTTTTTAAGTGTTATTAGTAAAATGTCATTGGCAATCAAAATAGTTATGATTGTATTTACCATACCATTGTTTTTGCTTATAGGTCTAATATCATTAATACCATATTGTATTTATCAGATAGTGATGATTGTAAAAGAACGCGAAAAGAAAAAGTAGGGGTGCATTTAGTATATATTTATGGTACAATAACTGTATAGAACGAAGCGATGGAGAGGTGTATGTTATGAGCGAACAAGAATTACAAACAGAAACTATGGCAGATTATGAGGATCAGTTTGATGTAGCGAATCCATGGAATATTGTCACACGTTACATGGAAGAAGGAAAGAATCTTTTAGTAAAAGTAGAAGGAATTGTGAATGGGGGAGCAATTGCATATATCGAAGGGCTTAGAGGATTTATCCCTGTTTCACGTCTGTCCCTTTCTTATGTGGAGAATGTAGAATCATATTTATTAAAAGAAATTGAAGTGAGAGTTATTGAAGTCAACCAAGTGGAAAATAAATTGGTTCTTTCTGCTAAAGAAATTTTAAAAGAAAAAGAAAATGAAGAAAAGAAACAAAGATTAAGAGAAGTAGAAGTGGGAAGTATTTTAGACGGAACTGTAGAATCTATACAGACTTATGGAGCATTCGTTCGATTACAGAACAATTTGTCTGGTCTTGTGCATATTTCACAGATTTCTGATAAACGTATTAAGTCACCAAAAGATGTGTTGGCAGTTGGGGATACAGTTACGGTAAAGGTAATTGGGATTAAAGACGGAAAAATTAGCTTGAGTATGAAAGCGTTAATAGAACCAGAAGAAGAAGTAATTGAGGAAGTGGAAATTCCAGAAACAGAAGAAATAGGAACAAGTTTAGGGGATTTATTCAAAAATATTCAATTATAAGTAAAAGGTTGATTGATTAAAAGCAGTCATTGAAGTATGTTCTTTGGCTGTTTCTTTTTCCTTATAAAATACTTTCTATGTAATAAAGGTATACTTCGGAGGAGAGATATAAATTTATGGAAAATAGGAAAGCAAGAAAAGTGTATGTAGTGGGACATAAAAATCCAGATACGGATTCGATTTGTTCTGCATTAGCATATGCAAATTTGAAAAAGAAGATTACTGGGAATGATTATATCGCTAAAAGGGCAGGACAGATCAATGAAGAAACACAGTATGTATTAAAGCGGTTTGGTGTAACTCCTCCAAGCTTGCTGAATAATGTGCAGACACAAGTGAAAGATATAGATATTAACAAGATGGCAGGTGTGGAAAGCAGTGTCTCTATTAAAAAAGTTTGGGCATTAATGAAGGAAAATAATACAAAGACAATGCCGGTTACAGCGAATGGAGCCTTGGAGGGTTTGATTACAATAGGAGATATTGCTACTTCTTATATGGAAGTGTATGATAACAATATATTAGCCTCTGCAAGAACGCAATATAGAAGTATTGCAAATACATTAGATGGGGAAATTGTAACAGGTAATGAACATGCTTACTTTATTAAAGGGAAGGTTGTTATTGCTGCCTCAAGTCCCGAATTAATGGAGAATTTTATTGAACAAGATGATTTGGTTATTTTGGGAAATCGATATGAGTCACAATTATGTGCATTAGAGATGGATGCAAGTTGTCTTGTTGTATGTCAGAATGCAACTGTTTCTAAAACGATTAAAAAGATTGCAGAAGAGAGAAGTTGTGTTATCATTAGAACTCCTCATGATACCTTTACTGTAGCAAGATTAATTAATCAAAGTATTCCAGTAAAATATTTTATGACGAAGGAAAATTTCACAGCTTTTAAGACGAGTGATTATATTGATGATATTAAAGAAGTAATGACAAAAAAACGTTACCGTGATTTCCCGGTTATTGATAAACAAGGAAGATTTATAGGGTTTATTTCACGCAGACGTTTATTGGATGCGAAAAAAAAGCAAGTTATTTTAGTAGATCATAATGAGAGAACACAAGCTGTTGACGGAATAGAAGAAGCAGATATATTAGAAATTATCGATCATCATCGTTTGGGAGCAGGAATTGAAACAGTTGGACCAGTATACTTTAGGAATCAGCCTGTAGGGTGTACGGCGACAATTGTATATCAAATGTATTTAGAAAATAATGTTGAAATTGATGAAACGATAGCGAGTCTACTTTGTTCAGCTATTACTTCGGATACATTGATGTTCCGTTCCCCAACGTGTACAGCTGTAGATGAAAAAGCGGGAAGAGAATTGGCTGCAATTGCACATATAGATATTGAGGAATTGGCTAGAAATATGTTTAAGGCAGGAAGTAATCTTGTTAATAAAACGGCCAAAGAAATTTGTTTCCAAGATTTTAAAAAGTTTGAAGTAAGTGGAGTGGAATTTGGAGTAGGGCAGATTAATTCAATGAGTGCGGAAGAATTAGAAGAAATTAAGGAACGCATTGTGCCGTATTTAAAAACTGCACTTATGGAAAAAGGTGTTGATATGATGTTTATTATGTTGACAAATATTATTGAAGAAACTACGGAGTTACTTTGTGTTGGAAATAATGCAAAAAATCTTGTGATAGAGGCTTTTGATTTGTCGATAGATGTAGAAGATATTATATTGAAGGGTGTTGTATCGCGTAAAAAACAGTTGATACCTGCAATTGTAGTATCGTTGCAGAGTTAGGAGAGAGAATGGCAAAACAGACATGGAAAGCAGGAAATATGTTATATCCGTTACCAGTTGTTATGGTAAGTATGGCAGATGAAAAGGGAAAATCAAATATTATCACAGTAGCATGGGCGGGTACGATATGTACAAATCCACCTATGCTATCAATTTCTGTAAGACCGGAGAGATATTCTTATGGAATTTTAAAAAGAACAGGAGAATTTGTTGTAAATCTTACAACAGAAAAATTGGCTTACGCGACAGATTATTGTGGAGTACGTTCAGGGAAAGATGTAGATAAATTTACAGAGATGAAATTGACAGAAGAGAAAGCCAGTATTATCGATGCTCCCCTGATTAAAGAGAGCCCTGTGAATATCGAATGTAAAGTAAAGAAAGTTGAAGAACTAGGTTCGCACCATATGTTTTTAGCAGAAGTTGTTGCAGTTAATATTGATGAAACTTATTTAAATGAAAAAAATAAGTTCGAATTGTCAAAATCGAAGCCTATTGTGTACTCTCATGGAGAATATTATGGAATTGGAGAGTTGCTCGGGACTTTTGGATATAGCGTTAGAAAGAAAAAAATAAGATAACAGGTATAACAACCTGTTATTTTTGTGCGATATTTTCATATCTTTTATAGAGTGAAACAAAGAAAAGGGTTATATAAAGTGAGAAAAACAAAAAAAATACTGTGTTTGTGTGGAGCATTATATACGGTTGTGTTGTTTCAATCTTTAAGAATGAAAGATTTACAAGGTCCAGAGATAATAGAGGTGGAGAAAATGTTGGAAGAGAAGCCTAAAATAGCACTCACATTTGATGATGGACCAAGCGAAAAATATACATCTCAATTATTAGATGGTTTAAAGGAAAGAAATGTGAAGGTAAGTTTTTTTGTTATAGGGAAAATGGCTGAAGCAAATATGAAGTTGCTTCAGAGAGAAAAAGACGAAGGACATCTTATAGGTAACCATACATATAATCATGTAGATATAAGTAAAATATCAGATGAAGCTGCAATATCGGAAATACAAAAAACAAATGAGATAATTGAAAAAGTAACAAAAAAACATGTAGAATATTTACGAGCACCTTTTGGAAGTTGGAAGAAAAAGTTAGTTGAAAAAATGAATGTTTTTCCAGTATCATGGTCTGTGGATCCATTGGATTGGACAACGGAAAACACTGATGAAATTGTGAACAAGGTAGTGACGACTGTAAAAGAAAATGATATTATATTACTGCATGATTGTTATAAAAGTTCGGTTGATGCAGCTCTTCGAATTATTGATATTTTGCAGAAAGAGGGGTATGAATTTGTAACAGTAGATAAACTTATAGTAGAATAGGTTGGAAGATTGGAGAATGTGATGATAAATGAATATTCAAGAACAGAACTATTGCTTGGAGAAGAGGGAGTTTCAAAATTAAAAAAATCTTCGGTAATGGTTTTTGGAGTAGGTGGAGTGGGCTCGCATTGTATAGAGGCTCTTGCAAGAAGTGGAGTTGGAAAACTCATTCTTATAGATAATGATGTTGTTTCAGTGACCAATATTAATAGGCAATCTATTGCTTATCATAGTACAGTTGGAAAATATAAAACAGAAATTATGAAAGAGCGAATAAAAGATATTTGTCCACGAATTGAAGTGCTCACATATGAAATGTTTGTACTTCCTGAAAATATAGAAATGTTATTTCAGGAGCAGGTAGATTATATTATCGATGCTATTGATACGGTGACAGCAAAACTTGCTTTGGCACAATTGGCAAAGGAGAAAAATATTCCGATAATTAGTAGTATGGGAACTGGCAATAAACTATATCCAGAGAGATTTAAAATTACTGATATTTATAAAACTTCGGTATGTCCACTTTGCAAAGTGATGCGAAAAGAATTGAAAGCAAGAGGAATACGAAAATTAAAGGTATTGTATTCTGATGAACAACCAATAGATACTTCGGGGAGAGTGACGGGAGAAGATTTAGGAAGGCGTCGTTCTCTTCCTGGAAGTATTTCGTTTGTTCCTCCGGTAGCAGGTTTGATTATTGCAGGAGAGGTTATTAGAGAATTGGCAGGAATATAGGAGAAAGTATATGAATTTATTTGAATATATGCAGGAAAATAAGAAAGAAAAAGAGGCTCCACTCGCATCAAGGTTGCGTCCTAAAACATTGGAAGAAGTGGTGGGACAGCAACATATTATCGGAAAAGATAAATTGTTATATCGCGCTATTAAGGCGGATAAATTGAGCTCTATTATTTTTTATGGACCATCGGGAACAGGGAAGACAACTCTGGCAAAAGTGATTGCGAATACAACAAGTGCTGAATTTATGCAGATGAATGCAACGGTTGCTGGAAAAAAAGATATGGAAGCTGTAATTGAGCAGGCAAAAAATAATTTGGGAATGTATGGAAAAAGAACAATTTTATTTATAGATGAAATTCATCGGTTCAATAAGGGACAGCAGGATTATCTCCTTCCATTTGTAGAAGATGGGACAGTTATATTAATTGGTGCAACAACAGAAAATCCATATTTTGAGGTGAATAGAGCGCTGATATCTCGGTCGAGTGTATTTGAATTGCAGCCATTAGATAGCGAAGATATTAAAATTTTGTTGAAACGCGCAGTATATAATACGGAAAAAGGAATGGGAACATATAAAGCGGAGATAGATGAGGAGGCACTGGAATTCCTTGCTAATATTTCGGGAGGAGATGCAAGAAATGCATTAAATGCAATTGAATTAGGAATATTGACAACACCGAGAAGTGAAGACGGAAAAATTCATATTACTTTGGAAGTGGCAGAACAGTGTATTCAAAAAAGAGTAGTTCGCTATGATAAAACGGGAGACAATCATTATGATACGATTTCTGCTTTTATCAAAAGTATGAGAGGTTCGGATCCAGATGCAGCAGTATATTATTTGGCAAAAATGTTATATGCAGGAGAAGATATTAAATTTATTGCAAGACGTATTATGATTTGTGCATCAGAAGATGTAGGGAATGCTGACCCTAACGCACTTACTATAGCAGTATCAGCAGCACAGGCTGTGGAGAGAATTGGTATGCCTGAAGCAAGAATTATTTTGTCGCAGGCTGTAACATATGTAGCTACGGCACCAAAAAGTAACGCTTCTTATATGGCTATTAATAGAGCGATGGACAATGTGAAAAATCAAAAGACTACAGTTCCAGTACATTTACAGGATTCACATTATCAGGGAGCGAAAGACTTAGGACATGGTATCGGGTATAAATATGCTCATGATTATCCGGAGCATTATGTGAAACAACAATATCTCCCTAATGAGATAAAAAATATGAGTTTTTATGTTCCAACAGAAAACGGACATGAAAAAGAGATAAAACAATATTTGGATAGAATAAGGGCACGTTCTTATTAAAAGAGCGTGCCTTTATTCTATAAAAGATTTTTCATAAGAAAAGCGTAGATTTCTTCGTTTTTTTGACGCCAATTATTTATAATGGCCTCTGCTTCGTGTTCGGATGGAACTGTGAGTACAAGTTCCATAAGGCTTGCATTGTTTTCGATAATTTGGCATCGAACAGAAAATTCCTGATTGGCATTGGGAAAATAATCTGCTTTGATAGAAACATCATTTTTTAATTCGTATTTATGTTCTTTGAAAAACGCATCTATATCATCTCGAATAGCAGGGGAGAGTTTATTGATAAAAAACTGAATTGTTTCACTGCCTTCTTCTGTAAGATGATATAAAGTACGATTGTGGGTTGTTTCTTCTTGGATAAATCGGGCATCTACCATTTCTGAGAGAGCTTGTTGCAATTTAAAATAAGTGGTATATCCTTTATCTAAAATAAATTCTGAAATTTGTCCGTTTGTAAGAGGAAAATCAACTTTTTCCAACATATATAATACAATGAGTTTGTATAAAGTAAAAGTTTCAGACATACAAACACCCCTTTCTATTTTGGGAAATAATCCTTTCCCTGCCATATGTCTTCGTTTTTAAAATATCGCTGTATGGAATTTAAAACAAAACGTTTGTTTGCTGTCCAAAGTGGTGCGATAAGTAAATCTTTAGGACCGTCACCAGTAAGGCGATGAACTACAATATCTGGACGGAGTGAAGATATACATCTACTTAATAATACCATATATTCATCTAAAGTGGGAAGATGAAATTTTTGGTTTTTAAAGAACCTTGCCATGTCCGTTCCTTTTAGGATATGTAATAATTGAAGTTTAATGCCCTGAATATCTAGTTGATTAAGATAGGATATGGTTTCTAGCATCATTTCTTCTGTTTCGTTTGGTAGTCCAAGAATTGTGTGGACGATAACTGTAATACCTATGTCTCGAAGATTTTTGATGGCAGTTTCAAAAACAGGAAGAATGTACCCACGTCTAATAAAGGCTGCACTTTCTTCGTGGATAGTTTGTAACCCTAATTCAACCCATACGGGTTTGATTTTGTTTAATTTTTTAAGTAACTGTAGAACATCTTCTCCTAGGCAATCAGGACGAGTTGCTATGGAAAGGATTTTAATTTCTGGTTCTTCAATGGCTTCGATGAAAATTTTTTCCAAATAAGAAACAGGGGCATATGTATTTGTATATGCCTGAAAATAGGCAATATAGGAATTCCCTTTATATTTTCTCTCTACTAATTTTTTGCCGTAGGCAATTTGTTCTTTTATGTTGATAGAGGAAGGGGCGGAAAAATCTCCCGAGCCGCCCTCACTGCAAAATATACATCCTCGATTGCCCAATGTTCCGTCGCGGTTTGGACAAGTCATGCCTCCGTTTAGGGAAAGTTTATACAATTTCTTGCCATAAACTTTCTTTAAATAGTAATCTAGAGAATAATATCTTTTTTCATCCCAACGTTTCATCAAATGAGAGATTTTATTGCATTGCTTACTGCATCAGCAACGCGAGGATCAAATGCTTCCGGGAGAATATTAGTATCACTTAACTCGTTATCTGGAACGAGTCCTGCTATAGCATTCGCAGCAGCAAGTTTCATTTCTTCTGTAATCTGTGTGGCACGTCCTTCTAAAGCTCCTTTGAAGATACCTGGAAATGCAACAACGTTGTTTACTTGATTAGGAAAATCAGAACGTCCTGTACCGATCACTTTTGCTCCGGCTTCTTTCGCTAAATCTGGCATAATTTCAGGAACTGGATTTGCCATAGCAAATAAAATAGCATCTTTATTCATGGAACTAACCATTTCTTTTGTAACAATATTTGGAGCAGATACGCCAATGAAGATATCTGCTCCATTTAAAGCGTCAGAAAGTGAACCGGTTTCTTGTGAAAGATTTGTTAGTTCTGTCATCTTTTCTTGAGCCCAGTTTAAATTTGGAGATGATTTGGAAATTATTCCGTTAATATCGCACATTGTAATATGTTTAAAACCATAAGTAAGTAAAAGTTTGGTAATAGCGATTCCTGCGGAACCTGCACCATTGACAACCACTTTACAATGTTCTTTTTCTTTTCCAGTAATTTTTAAAGCGTTTATAATTCCAGCTAATACAACGATAGCAGTTCCGTGTTGATCATCGTGAAAAACAGGAATATTAAGAAGTTTTTTCAAACGTTCCTCAATTTCGAAGCAACGTGGAGCAGAAATATCTTCCAAATTAATTCCACCAAAGGCAGGGGCGATATTAACGACAGTTTGAATGATTTCTTCAGTGTCTTGCGTATCTAAGCAGATAGGAACAGCATTGACGTTTCCAAATTCTTTAAAAAGGACAGCCTTTCCTTCCATAACAGGAAGTGCTGCGCAAGCACCAATATTCCCTAGTCCAAGAACAGCACTTCCATCAGAAACAACAGCAACAGTATTTGCTTTCATTGTATATTTGTAGACAGTATCTTGGTTTTCGGCAATCACTTTGCAAGGTTCTGCAACACCAGGAGTATATGCGATTGCAAGGTCTTCACGGGAATTTACTTTCGATTTTGCTACTGTTTCGATTTTCCCATTCCATTGTTCATGCATCTGTAATGCTTTTTCATTTGTTGTCATAATTTCACACCTTTTCCTTCTTTTTAGATAGTCAAATAAAATATTGACAGTTTCTCTGTACATAATATACCATTCCTGTGGAGGCAAATCAACATGATAAAATTTCTGATAAAATCTTTGCTTTTTAAAATGAGATAGTGTATAATTAGCACATAATTCAGAAAAAAGTCAGTTCTGACAAAAATTCCCACAGTGTTAAGTGAATAAGGAAGGAAGAAAAATAATGAAAGAAAAATATGAGTCTTTACCATTGACAACGTTAAGAGAATTAGCGAAGGCAAGACATTTAAAAGGTGTTTCCACAATGAAAAAGGCGGACATTATTGAAGTGATGTTGGCGGAAGATGAAAAAGATAAAGCGAAAGCAGTAAAAGAAGAAGTGAAAAATGAAAAATCTGGAACAGCAGATATTGAACAACTTGACAGTGGAATTGTAGCCAATGGCATTTTAGAGGTGTTGCCTGATGGATATGGATTTATCCGTTGTGCGAATTATCTTCCAGGAGAAAACGATGTATATGTATCTCCTTCGCAGATTCGTCGTTTTAATTTAAAAACAGGTGATATTGTTGTTGGAAATACAAGAATAAAATCCCCGACAGAAAAATTTAGTGCATTATTGTATTTAACTAAAATAAATGGATTGAATCCAGTGGAGGCATCAAAACGTAGTTGTTTTGAAGATATGACACCAATTTTTCCGAATGAGAGATTACATTTAGAGGGTGTGGGAAGTAGTATTGCGATGCGTATTGTAGATTTAATTTCTCCGATGGGTAAAGGACAACGTGGTATGATTGTTTCTCCACCAAAAGCTGGTAAAACTACATTATTAAAAGAGGTGGCTCTTTCTATATTAAAGAATAATCCGGAAATGCATATTTTGATTTTATTAATCGATGAAAGACCGGAGGAAGTAACAGATATTCGGGAAGCAATTTGTGGTAAAAATGTAGAAGTGATTTATTCTACATTTGATGAATTACCAGAGCATCATAAACGAGTTTCGGAAATGGTAATTGAGCGAGCTAAGAGATTAGTGGAACATAAAAAAGATGTTACCATTTTACTAGACAGTATTACAAGACTTTCACGAGCATATAACTTAACGGTTTCACCAAGTGGTAGAACACTTTCGGGTGGGTTAGATCCTGCAGCACTGCATATGCCAAAAAGATTTTTTGGTGCAGCAAGAAATATGCGTGAAGGAGGAAGTTTAACGATTTTAGCAACAGCTCTTGTAGATACAGGAAGTAAGATGGATGATGTTATTTACGAAGAATTTAAAGGGACAGGTAATATGGAACTTGTATTAGATAGAAAACTACAAGAAAAGAGAGTATTCCCTGCTATTGATATTGTGAAATCAGGCACAAGAAGAGAAGATCTTTTGTTAACTCCAGATGAGCAAGAAGCAGTAAGTAGTATGCGAAAAGCGTTAAATGGTATGAAACCAGAAGAAGCAGTAGATAATATTTTAAATATGTTTTCTCGTACGAAAAATAATGGAGAATTGGTGCAGACAGTAAGAAAAACAAAATTCTTATAGAAGAATCCTAAATTGCAAGTTGTTGACTTAAAACAAAAGTTAGTATATACTAATTTTGAAAGTTATAGTTAAACATGGAGAAGATAAATGAATATAGAAAAAAAACGAGAAAATGAAAAAAAAATGTTGCGAACAATGATTACAAGGTATTGTAAAGGAGTTCATAAAACGCATGGAGAACTTTGTTCGGAATGTAAAGAATTGTTAGAATATTCATTGTTTCGTACAGAAAAATGTCCATTTATGAAGGAAAAGACATTTTGTAGTGCGTGTAAGGTACATTGTTATACAAAAGAAAAACAAGAGAAGATAAAGGTAGTTATGAAATATGCTGGTCCAAGAATGATATTTTCTCACCCAGTACAAGCAATTAGACATATGTGTGTAACGATAAAAGGTAAAATAAAGTAAAATCATTTAGAAACAACTTGCAAAAAAAATAAAATTGTGATATAATCAAAAAGATGTTTAAGAAAATGTTAATGTAGTAGGAAACTACACACAAATAAAAATAGAGAGGTGAAATCATGAGAGAAGGAATCCATCCAGATTATTATCAGGCAACAGTAACTTGTAACTGTGGTAACACATTTGTAACTGGATCTACAAATGAAGATATTCATGTAGAAATTTGTTCAAAATGTCATCCATTTTACACAGGACAGCAGAAAGCAGCTCAGGCTCGTGGTCGTGTTGACAAGTTTAATAAGAAATACGGAATTCAAGCATAATAGAATCCAGTATGTACAGGTTGAGGTTGGAAAACTTCAACCTGTATTACGTTAAGGGGAAGAATGGTGGTGGATTATGAAATCGTCCAATATAGGAGGTCAGGCTGTATTAGAAGGTGTAATGATGAAAAATGGAGAAGAATACGCCGTAGCAGTGAGAAAGCCTGATGGAGAAATAGAAGTTAAGAAAGATGTTTATAAGGGGATTGTGAAATGGAAATTTCTTACCAATACTCCGTTTATACGAGGAATATTTAATTTTATTGATTCCATGGTACTAGGAATGAAAACATTAACTTTTTCGTCTGAGTTTATCGATGAAGAAGAGAAAAAGGAGTCTTTATCGGAAGAAGAGAAAAAAGAAAAAAAGAAAAAAGAATCCATTCTTACGGGAATAGTTGCTGGAGTTTCTGTAGTGTTGGCTGTAGGAATTTTTATGATATTGCCGTATTATTTGATTAGTTTTGCTGAACATATTATTCATTCAAGTGCAGTGCTTGCGGCGTTAGAAGGAGTTATTCGTATTCTTATTTTTGTGATATACATCTTAATGATTTCAAGAATGGAAGATATAAAGCGAGTTTTCATGTATCATGGAGCGGAACATAAATGTATTAATTGTATTGAACATGGAATGGAATTAAATGTGGCTAATGTAAGAAAATCTTCAAAACAACATAAAAGATGTGGAACAAGTTTCCTTTTGTTTGTAATGCTTGTTAGTTGTGTTGTTTTATTTTTTGTTCGTTCAGATTCACAATTAGTAAAGATTGTCCTTAGAATTGTACTCATTCCAGTAATTGCGGGAATTTCCTATGAATTAATAAAGTGGGCAGGAAATAATGATAATTTATTAGTAAACTTATTAAGTAAACCGGGTTTATGGTTGCAAAATTTAACAACAAAAGAACCAGATGATGATATGATAGAAGTTGCTATTCAGTCTGTTGAAGCGGTATTTAACTGGAAAGAATATCAAAGAGAAGTGTTTGGAGTGGATAGAAAATGACATTAGAAGAAGCGTATTGTAATGGGAAACGGATATTAGAGGAAAATAAAATCAAAAATTCTGCCATAGATGCATGGATTCTTTTGGAGCATATAACGAAAGTTAACAGAGCGTTATATTATGCAAACCCTAGAAAAAAGTTAAAAGAAGAGGAAGAAATACAATATAAACATTTTATTGAACAGAGAATCAAAAGGATACCTCTTCAACATCTAACAAAAGAACAGGAATTTATGGGATTGTCTTTTGAAGTGAATGAAAATGTGCTGATTCCAAGACAAGATACGGAAATATTGGTAGAAAGTGTTTTGGAACATTTGGATGGTTCAGAAAATATCCTTGATGTTTGCACGGGTTCAGGGTGCATTTTGATTAGCTTGTTAAAGCACTTAAAAGGGGGAACAGGAATTGGCATTGATATTTCCGAAAAAGCATTAGAAGTTGCTAAAAGAAATGCGGAGATACATGAAGTAGATGCTACTTTTATACAGAGTGATTTATTTGAACATGTGGAAGGTGTGTATGATGTAATTGTGTCCAATCCTCCATATATAAAGACAAAGGAAATAGAGGACTTGGAAGAAGAAGTAAAGTTACATGATCCGTTACTTGCACTTGATGGGAAAGAAGATGGACTTTATTTTTATCGAAAAATAATAAAAGAGAGTAAGAAATATTTAAGAAGAAATGGTATGTTATATTTTGAAATAGGTAATACCCAAGGAGAAGAGGTAAAAAGACTAATGGAAGAATCAGGTTTTGTTAACGTAAAGATAAAAAAGGATTTGGCAGGACTTGACCGTGTAGTCTATGGCGTGTAGAATACTTTAGAAGAGGGTAAACGGATAGGAGGAAAAATATGTTTGATAGATTAGAAGATTTAATTATTCGTTTTGAAGAAATTATGGGTGAATTACAAGAACCAGATGTGGCGAATGATCAGAATCGTTTTCGTAAATTAATGAAAGAACAGGCGGATTTGACGCCGATTGTAGATGCATATAATGAATATAAGAGTGCAAAACAGGCGATTGTCGATAGTGAAGAAATGCTTGATATTGAATCAGACGAAGAGATGAGAGAATTAGTAAAAGAAGAATTATCTACTTCAAAAAAACGAGTAGAAGAATTGGAACATGAACTTAAAATTTTACTTCTTCCAAAAGATCCTAATGATGATAAGAATATTATGGTGGAAATTCGTGCTGGCGCAGGTGGAGATGAATCAGCATTATTTGCAGCAGAAGTATATCGTATGTATGTACATTATGCTGAAAGTAAACGTTGGAAGACGGAATTAATTTCTTTTAATGAAAATGGAATAGGAGGATTTAAAGAAGTTGTTTTCATGGTAAGTGGGCAAAGTGTTTACTCGCGAATGAAATATGAAAGTGGTGTACATCGTGTGCAACGTGTTCCTGAAACTGAATCGGGTGGACGTATTCATACTTCTACGATTACTGTTGCGGTTATGCCAGAAGCGGAAGAAGTTGATGTTGTAATTGATGATAAAGATATTCGTATTGATGTTATGCGTGCATCTGGAAATGGAGGACAATGTGTAAATACAACAGACTCAGCTGTACGTTTGACACACTATCCTACAGGAATTGTTATTTATAGCCAAACAGAAAAGTCACAGTTGCAGAATAAAGAAAAAGCTTTTAGATTACTTCGTTCAAAATTGTACGAATTGGAATTGGAAAAGCAACAATCTGCAGAAGCGGAAGCAAGAAGAAGTCAGATAGGAACAGGTGATCGTTCTGAAAAAATTCGTACTTATAATTTTCCGCAGGGACGTGTTACAGAACATCGTATTAAGTTAACATTATATAAGATTGATAATATTATGAATGGAGATTTAGATGAAATTATAGACCCGTTGATTGCGGCAGATCAAGCAGCAAAATTAGCAAATATGAATGATGAATAAAAAATTTTAGACCTAAGTTGATAAAAAGAGTGAGATTTTAAAATCTCACTCTTTTTTTGGGCAGATTTGATATTGCTGGAATATAAATAACAGAAAAGATAATGAAAAGAGCAAAAAGTATGTGATAGTACCAAATAATATTGTGAAAACGCATAAAAATATAGACAAAAATAAATGAATATATGTTATAATAGATATATTCATGAGTGTGAGAAGCATAGAAGGAGGAAAAAGAATGCGAAAAAAGAAAAAGTGGCAAAGTGTTGTAAGTGCAATGCTTACAGTTGCTATGGTTTTTACAGTAGTTGTACCTACAAAAGCAGTGGCAAATGAAAAAGAAAATATTGTAACAGTTGAGTCGCCTTGGGTTTCTAAGTGGAACAAAGGAGATGCGATGACAAGTGGAAAAGAGTATCAAATTTATCCAGTACCTCAACAGATAAAATATGCAGAGCCAAAACAAGAGTTTCAAATAAGTAAAGAAGTACAAGTTGTAAGCGGAAAAGATGTAGATGATGCTACAAAAAAACATTTAGAAAATGTATTGAAAAAATACAATAGGACAGAAAAAAAAGGCAAGGAAAACCAGAGTCAGTCTAAAATTATTTTAGGAATATATGGTAAAAATGATGAAGCAGACAAATGGTTTAAAGAGAAAAAAATAGATGCAAATCATTTTGCAAAAGAGGATGCATATGCACTTTATGCAAAAGATGGGGAAATTGTTATTTTAGGAAAAGATAGCGATGCTGTATTCTATGGTGTTTCTACTTTGGAAATGATGTTTTCTTCCTTTGCAGGAGAGAAGTTTTATCAAGTTGAAATTATGGATTATGCTTCTATAGATGCAAGAGGATATATAGAAGGATTTTATGGTGGTTGGACACATGAACAGAGAAAAAGTTTGATGAAGTTTGCCCCACAGGCAAAAATGAATTTGTATGTATATGCTTCAAAGACGGATTCTTATCATACAGATAAATGGGATCAATTATATCCAGAAAATATGTTAAATGAATTTAAAGAACTGGCAGATTTACAGGCAGAAACCAAAACGGAATTTTCATGGTCTGTACATTTAACAAAAGTTTTAAACGGTGTAACAAGGGTTGATGCAACTTATACAGACAGAAAAGAAAAGTTAAAAAAGAAATTTGATCAACTTTATAATATAGGTGTAAGACGTTTTTGTATTTTAAATGATGATTTCGGTTCAGGTTCAAATGAAATAGTTGTAAAATTAATCAATGATTTAACAGAAGAATATATCAAGCCTAAAAATTGCAAACCAATTATTTATTGTCCACAAGGATACAATGAAGCATGGGCTAAGCAAGATGAATTGGCTGCAATGAGAAATTTTAATAAAGATGTACTTATTTTTTGGACAGGAAAAGATGTAAACTCTCCATTCGAACAGTCAACAATTAAGTATGTAAAAGATAAAACAGGACATGATCCGGTATTTTGGGTGAATTATCCATGTAATGAACATGCAAAATCTGGTATTTTCCTAGGAAGTAGTACACATTATATCCGTGATAATATTTCAGGACTTGCTGGTGCAGTGTCTAATCCGATTTTCTTTGCTGAAGCAGATAAAGTTCCTCTATTTCAGTTGGGAGCTTATTTTTGGAATGTAAATGGTTACTCTAAACATGTAGAGAAAGTTTGGGAGCAATGTTTTAAATATTTACAGCCAGAAGTATATGATGAATATTTAACGATAGCCAGAAACGTATCAGATTGTCCAAATTCAGGAAGGGTTCCACAAGGATTTGAGGAATCACTATACTTGAAGGATACTTTAGAAAAGGTAAAAAATGCGGTAGAAAAAAATACATTTAATGTACAATCTGAAGAAGTAAAAAAATTATTTGCAGAATTTAAGCATATGCAGACTGCAATAGAAAATTTCCAAAAAGAATGTGAAAATGAAGCATTAGTAAAAGAGTTATCTAATCCGGGTGGAACAGAAAATGGAGAAGGCTGGCTTCAAGCGCTTGACAATGTAGCTAAAGCAGGAGAAGCTATTTTGGTAGCTGAGGCTGAACTTTCAGCAAAAACACCTGATATGTCTAAAGTGTGGACAGAATTTTCAAAAGCTTCAAAAGAAATGAATGCATATAATAGTCGTACATATAAATTTGGACAGAGTAACGATCGAGTAGCAGCAAAAGCTGGAAATAAGAGATTAGTACCATTTGTAAATGCCTGCATGAAAGATGTTCAGGTTGAATTGGATAAATGGATAAATGCCACAGATGCAGAAAAAAAAGAAGATCGTATTTATACAAATATGTCTTCTTATGCAAAACAACCATTGACGATTGCAGAAAAAGAATTTGGTGTAAGAAATCTTTCTGATGTTACAATGAAAAAAGGCGATTACATTGGTGTGAAAAAAGAAGCGATTGCAGAAATTTCTTCTATTATTCTAGAGGGTGAAAATACAAACACCTTGTCTCTTGAATACTCATTATATGGAGATGAATGGCAGACTGCGAAAGCAGACGCACAAGAAAAACATTTAGAAGCAAAATATGTTCGTTTAATCAATAAGGGAGAGGAAACTGTAAAGGTAAATTTAAAACGTTTAGCCATGGTTGTGGAAAATCTTCCAAACAAACTTCGTTTTAAAGAAACGAATATTCAGGAAATTAAAGATGGTAATTGGAATAACATGGTAGATGGAAATACAGAAACATTTGTATGGACAAATCGTGCACAAAAGGTTGGAGATTACATTACAGTGGACTTAGGTGAAACAAAACCAATTCGTGATATTACATTTTGGACAGCAGATGGAAATCCACGAATTAAAAAGGCGACTGTTTCTATTTCAACAGATAATAGAACATTTACAAAAGTAAAAGATTTTAATGATGATGGAAAAGTAGTTCCACCACTCAGAAGTTATAGCGCCAATGCAAATGGAAAAGTAGGACGATATATTCGTTTACAGGTAACTGGAGAATATGGATATTATTTAAAGATTCATGAAATTGAAGTAAATAAAGGGGAAATATCTCATGCTACAATTTCTCCTGAAGTGGCGGTGACAAATACAAAGGGAAATGTACGAGCATTGGATGATAAAAACTTGTCAACACTATTCCACGTGCAGAATGTAAAAACAGGAAGCAAATTGGAATATAGATTGACAGATAATGTAAATTTAGATAGTTTAAGCGTATTTCAAGGAATGCCTTGTAATGCAGATGTCACTTTAATCAATGCAGATCATACAGAAAAGAAACTTGGAAAATTAATGGAAGGCAAACAAGATTTTAATGGGATTGAAGGAAATGTTCATGCAATTCGTTTTGATTTTGAACAAGGCAAAGATGTTGAATTAAATGAATTGGTTTTACGTTATGGGGAAAATCCATCTGATGATATCGGTGTTGCGGTAGAAAATATTTATGTGGATTCTACAGAACCAGAAGAAAAACCAGAGGTAGAAGAAGTAGTAAACCTTTCTTTAAATCAAAAAATAGAAGTGTCTGCTGTGGAAAGAGTAAAAGGTTCAGGAGCAGAAACACAGTATACGGGAAACTTATCTGTAGATGGAGATAAAAATACTCGTTGGAGTAGTGGAGCGTTAAACGATAAGAGTTATGGAGATATTTCAGATCAATGGCTTATTTTAGACATGGGTGAAAATCCAGTGTTGATGAAAGAAATTCAAATAGATTTCTATAAAAAAGTATGGCCAACAGAGTATCAAATTCAGGCTTCAAATGATAAACAAAACTGGGTAACGCTTGAGACGATTACAAGAGAATCTGCAAATAAAGAAGGTATTTCAGATAAGAAAACATTTGAAACACCTTTAAATGCAAAATATCTTCGTTTGTATTTTCCAAAAGAGAAATTAAATACACAGGCAGCAGGAGGAAGTGTTTCTATTACGGAATTAACAGTAAAAGGAATTAGAAAAACAACTCCATTGACTTACGTAGCTGTTAAAGATACGTTTAAAGAAATCAATGTAGAAAATACAACAACTGCGAAAGAATTACATTTATCAGAACTTGTACAGGTAGAAATGGAAAAAGCATCTAGTGAAAAGATTGTTGTACAAGTACTTCCGAAATGGAATACAGAAGGTTTTGACATTGCAAAAGATGTGGTAGTGCTTTTGAAAGGGGAACTTCCTACAGGAAAATTTTTAATTAATAATAAAAATGTGGAAGCAATACAGAAAGTAATTAAAGGAACACCAGTTGTAGAGGATTTGACAGCAATAAGAAAAGAGCTACAAAGTGTTATTGATAAAGCGCAAAAGATAGTAGATGCGGCAAAAAAGGATTATCGTTTGTATGATGTTTCGACTATTGATGAATTAAAAGCAGTATTGGATAAAGCAAAAACAGTATTAGGAAATGAAGAAAGTACAAAAGTTGAACTGGAAAATGCGAAAATGGATTTGGATGCAAAAATTTTACTAATAAAAAGATTGGATTTGAAAGATTTTGATCAAATGGTTTCGCAGGCAGAACAAATCAATAAAGATTTGTATACAGTTGAAAGTGTACAGAAATTAGAAAGTGTATTAAAAGTAGCAAAAGAACTCTTTGCAAAAGGCGTTACACAGGCAGATGTTGATAGAGTAAAGGATGAGGTGGAAAAAGCCTACAATGCTTTGGAGAAAAAACCAGAGCCACAACCAGAGCCAGAGCCACAACCAGAGGAAACCCCAAATGTATTGCCAGAAGATAAACCGAATGACAAACCACAAAAGGAAAATAAGGAGACAAATTCACCGAAAACAGCAGATACAGAGCCAATTTTCTTATTCGGTGGAATGTTATTATTATCGGGATTTGCTATTGTTTTGACAAAAAGAAAATAAATAGAATAAGGCTTATTAGCAAAGATACTTTTTTGAATTAGTGGAAAGTTACATGAAAAAGATTGCGCTTTTAGAAAAAATGTAGTATATTATAAAGATAAGTAGATTATAAGGACGGACTTTTAGGAGTTTCGTCCTTATTTTAGAATAAGGAGGAGAAAAGATGAAAGATAAATTAAAGAAACTATTTTCGTATTATAAGCCTTATAAGTTACTTTTTTATAGTGATATGTTTTTTGCAATCATTGGAGCAGCTGCAACATTAGTAATTCCTTTGATGGTTCGTTATATTACAAGTGAAGTAGTGTATTTTAATGAAAACAAGGCGATGGAAACAATTGTCTTTTTAGGAAGTATAATGATTGCATTGGTTCTTGTAGAATTTGGATGTAATTATTTTATTGCTTATTATGGACACATGATGGGAGCGAAAATGGAAGCAGATATGAGACGCGATATTTTTAGCCATTATCAAAAACTAACGTTTGCTTTCTATGACAATCAAAAAGTAGGAGCATTACTTTCTCGTATTACAAGTGATTTGTTTGACATCACAGAACTATTGCATCATGGGCCGGAAGATATTGTTATTTCTATTATTAAAATTATCGGATCTTTTATTATTTTAGCAAATATTAATTTGCGTTTGGCGATAGTTGCTTTTGTATTTGTTCCAGCCATGATTGTTTTTGCGGCGTATTATAATAAGAAGATGAAGACGGCGTTTAAACGTAACCGAGCAAGAATTGCAGATATAAATAGTCAAATTGAAGACAGTTTGTCTGGAATTCGTGTTGTTAAATCATTTGCTAATGAAGAGATTGAGATGGAGAAATTTCACAAGGGAAATGATGGTTTTTTAGCAGCAAAGAAAATAAGTTATCGTTATATGGCGGGATACCATTCTACATTAACTGCGTTGACAACATTGGTAACAGTTGTGGTATTGCTTGTTGGAGCAAAAGGTCTTACAACAAAAACAGTGTTAGTGGCAGATCTTGTGACATTTTTACTTTATATTAATAATTTTATTGAGCCAGTAAAAAAATTGATTAACTTTACAGAAATGTTCCAAAATGGTTATTCTGGTTTTGATAGATTCCAAGAAATGCTTTCTATTGCACCAGATATTACAGATGCAGAAGATTCAGTTTCGGTTGGAAAATTAAAAGGTGAGATTATGTTTGAGGATGTTTCTTTTCAATACCAAGATACAAATGAACCTGTTCTTTCTCACATTAATTTAGATGTGAAAGCAGGAGAATATATTGCTCTTGTAGGACCATCTGGAGTTGGAAAGACAACTTTGTGTAGTTTGATTCCAAGATTTTACGAGGCTACAAGTGGAAAAATCGAAATAGATGGTATTGATATTCGGAAAATGAAATTAGATGATTTGAGAAATAATATTGGTATTGTACAACAGGATGTATATTTATTTGCAGGAACAATTATGGAAAATATTCGTTATGGAAATCCTAATGCTACAGATGAAGATGTTATTCGTGCAGCAAGAAATGCAAATGCTCATGAGTTTATTATGAGTTTCCCTGACGGATATGATACTGATATCGGCCAGAGAGGGGCAAAATTATCAGGAGGACAGAAGCAACGTCTATCTATTGCACGAGTATTTTTGAAAAATCCGCCAATTCTTATTTTTGATGAAGCAACCTCAGCTTTGGATAATGAGAGTGAAAAAGTGGTTCAACAATCTTTGGAAATGTTGGCGAAAGACAGGACAACATTTGTAATTGCCCATAGATTATCGACTATTAAAAATGCAAAAAGAATTTTAGTTCTTACGGAAAAAGGAATTGAAGAGCAGGGAAGTCATGAGCAATTGATTCATCAAAAAGGGATTTATGAGTCGTTATACCATATGCAATTTCAATAGGAAAAGAAACAGAATGAAGGTGTAGGTATGAAAAGTATAGAATTTAAACGTCCTGAAATGGAAGATAGAAAATTATTAGATGGATATTTTAAACGATATCCATCTAGAAATTGTGAGAGAACATTTATTAATGTATATCTTTGGTCAAGACATTATAAAGTAAAATATGCAGTGATTGAGAATACACTTGTATTTAAAAATGAAGATCATGAAATTACATTTACTTATCCAATTGGAGAAAGTGAAGATATAAAGAAGGCATTGAAATTTCTAATGGAATATTGTGAGAAAGAGAATAAAGTTTTTGAATTGTATTGTGTGACGGAGGAACAATTTGAACAGTTGAATAAGTGGTATCCTGATGAATTCAAAATTACATATGATAGAGATATAGCAGATTATGTATATGAATCAGAAAAACTAATAACATTGTCTGGGAAAAAATTACATGGAAAACGAAATCATATCAATAAATTTAAGTCTGAGCATCAAGATTGGAAGTATGAAACGATGACAGAGGACAGTGTGGAAGAATGCTTTCAAATGGCTTTACAGTGGAGAAAAGAAAACGGCTGTGATGCGGATATGGAAAAAAATGCGGAAATGTGTGTTGCCCTTAATTCCTTACGTCTTTTTAAAGAATTAGAAATGACAGGGGGAATCTTACGTGTTGATGGGGAAATTGTTGCTTTTACAATGGGAGAACCTGTTAGTGATGATACATTTGTTGTTCATATCGAGAAAGCATTTTCAGAAATACAGGGAGCATACCCAATGATTAATCAACAGTTTGTGGAGCATGAATGCGCAGGGTATAAATACATTAACAGAGAGGACGATGCAGGAGTAGAAGGACTTCGGAAAGCAAAGTTGTCATATCGACCGGCCTTTCTTATCGGAAAAGGAAGGGTGAAAAGATAAATGATTTCTGAAAAAATGAAGAAAATGGTGCTGAATAATTCTGAAATCCGTAAAATGTTTGAAGAAGGAAATCGTATGTCCCAAATTTATGGGAAAGATAATGTATATGATTTTAGTTTAGGGAATCCAAATGTTCCGGCACCGCCAAAAGTAAAAGAGGCAATTATAGAAATTTTAAATGAAGAAAATGAACTTACACTACATGGATATACAAATAGCAATTCTGGATATATGGAAGTGCGAAATGCGGTGGCGTTATCATTAAATAAAAGGTTTCAAACTTCTTTTTCAGGAGAAAATATTATCATGACAGTGGGAGCGGCAGGGGGATTAAATGTTGCTTTAAAGGTATTTTTAAATCCCGAAGATGAAGTGATTGTTTTTTCACCATATTTTGGTGAGTATAGAAGTTATGTAAATAATTTTGATGGAGTTTTAGTGGAAATTTCACCAAACACCGAAAATTTTCAACCTAAACTAGATGAATTTGAGAAAAAAATTACAGAAAGAACAAAAGTTGTAATTATAAATACACCTAATAATCCAACGGGCGTAGTTTATTCCGAAGAAACGATTATGCGTATAGCAGAAATATTAAATAAAAAACAAAAAGAATATGGATCAGATATTTATCTTTTATCAGATGAACCATATCGAGAACTTGTGTATGATGGAGAAAAAGTTCCTTATATAACAAAGTATTATGAGAATACTATTGTGGCATATTCTTATAGTAAATCACTTTCCCTTCCAGGAGAGAGGATAGGATATCTTGTTGTACCCGATGAAGTGAGTGAATGTAAGACAGTTAGATCTGCAATGAATGTTGCTAATCGTATTCTTGGATTTGTAAATGCCCCTACATTACAGCAAAAAGTTGTGGAAAAATGTTTAGAAGAGCAGACAGATATTTCATATTATAATAGAAATCGAGAAACATTATATAAAAGTTTGACTAATTATGGATTTTCTTGTATTAGACCGAAAGGAGCATTTTATTTGTTTATGAAATCTCCTATTGAAGATGAGAAAGAATTTTGTAAAGAGGCAAAAGAACTACATATTCTTCTTGTTCCGGGAAGTTCGTTTGGATGTGCTGGATATGTGAGGATTGCGTATTGTGTTTCTTATGAAATGCTTCTAAAAGCACTTCCTCAATTTAAAAAATTAGCAAAGAAATATTTTTAAATATTGAAAAAAAGAATAAAATATGATACTGTTCTGAACATAGTCAAACCAAATATTTGACAGGAAAAATAAAATAAAAAGAGGTAGAAAAATGATTAAACAAATACTACAGGGAATGGTCGTTGGGATAGCAAATATTATTCCTGGAGTCAGTGGTGGAACAATGATGGTTGCAATGGGATTGTATGATAGATTGATTCATGCCATCACACATTTAAAAAGTGAATTCAAAGAAAGTATGAAATTATTAATTCCAATTTTTGCAGGTGCAGGAATTGCAATTATTGCGTTATCAAGATTATTTGAATTTCTATTAGAAACGTATCCAATTCCAACGAACTTTGCTTTTTGTGGATTGATTGCAGGAAGCCTTCCGTTTATTTTGAAAAAAGTAAAGGGACACAAAGTGACGATTGGAAAACTTATTCCATTTTTTATTTTTTTTGGTGTTGTTATTATTATGGCATTATTGGGAGAAACAGGCGGAAGCAATGCTGATGTTACTTTTGGATTTGTAAATGTAATTAAATTATTTGGAGTGGGTATCATTGCTGCAGCAACTATGGTTGTTCCAGGAGTGAGTGGCTCGATGATGTTAATGTTACTTGGTTATTATGATACAATTTTAAAATCAATTAATGATTTTGTAGATGCGTTAGTAAAATTTAACATGGGTGAACTTGCAACAGGAATTGGAATTTTAGCACCATTTGGAGTTGGCGTTGTTATCGGTATTTTCTTAATAGCTAAACTCATTGAATTTATTTTTTCAAAAGCAGAAATTCATGCATATTATGGAATTATTGGTTTGATTCTTGCATCTCCAATTGCAATCTTGCTAAAAACGGATTGGAGTGGTGTATCAATTTTGATGTTGATTATAAGCGTTGTTACATTTGCTTTAGGTTGGTTTGTTGCAAGTAAACTAGGTGGAGAGTAGATTGAATTGGATATACGAGAACAATTAGAAAGTCTGGCTGAGCCAGACTTTCAGCAATTTATGACAAAGTTAATTCCCAATATTCATTCGAAAAGAATAGTTGGTGTTCGCTTACCTATTTTGAGGAATATGGCAAAGCGAATAGCAAAAGGGGATTGGAAATATTATTTGGAGGAATATTCGGCTGAAAGTTATGAAGAAGTGATGTTACAGGGAATGGTTATCGGGTATATCAAAGAAGATATTAGGGAAATTTTAAGACAGATAGAACGATTTTTACCTAAAATAGACAACTGGTCTACTTGTGATAGCTTTTGTGCTGGATTAAAGCAGACAAGAAAATATCCCGAGGAAATGTGGAGATTTATTAGTAGATACTTTTATGATCAGAGGACATATTTTGTACGTTTCAGTATTGTTATGATTATTTTTTATTATATAGATGAGGAACATATTGAAAGGGTGTTTGCTTATTTTGATAAGATTTGCCATACAGACTATTATGTAAAAATGGCTATTGCATGGGCAGTTTCCATATATTTTATCAAAATGCCTGAAAGAACAATGATATATTTAAAAAAGAATCATTTAGATGATTTCACTTATCATAAGACTCTACAAAAGATTCGAGAATCACGGAAAGTGAATAAGGAAACAAAAGAGAAAATAAAAGGGCTGACGAGAAAATAGCAGAAAATTGTAAAATTCGTTCGAGTTTAATGCGTTGACAGTCCATGATAAACTTCGTATAATTTAAGTGTAAACGATAAAGAAGGGAATTGTGATAAAATGATTATAGCAAAAAATGATGAGGAAAAAAGGAGTAGAATTTGGCGGATAGTAATAGTTAGCGCAACGGTTATTCTTCTTATAGTAATTATTTATTTTCTATATTCCTTATTTGCAGGAAACCCACTTGAAGGCACATGGAAGAGTAAAGAAAGCAATTTGCAATTAAAAATTCGAGGTGGAGATTCCGCTACAGCGCGATGGTCTGAAATTGCTGAGGCTTCTAATGTGAAGATGAAAATTAATTATACGTTAGATAAAAAGAACAAGACAATTGCATTTAAGGTTGATGATGCGGAGATTGAAAAAGTAGCGAGAAATTCTGATGCTGGATTGACAAAGACAGCATTAGAAACGGAAATAAGCATGATAGAAACAACTTTTGACTATAGTTTGGAAAAAGATAAATTAATTCTGTCTGAACGTGAATATGGTGAGCAAATTGTTTTTGTGAAAAAGTAAAGATAAACCAAAGCCACATTTTCTAGGTGGAGGCTTTGGTTCTTTTTGATTATAGAAAAAAAGAAGGAGAGAACATAATGAAACGTGAGGAAACAAAAGAGGTGCGTATAGGAAATAGAGTTATTGGTGGAGGGAATCCGATCGCTATCCAGTCAATGACTAATACAAAAACAGAAGATGTACAGGCTACAGTGGAACAGATATTAGCACTAGAAAAAGCGGGATGTGAGATTATTCGGTGTGCAGTTCCAACTGTGGAGGCTGCAGAAGCTTTAAAGGAAATTAAGAAACAAATACATATTCCCCTAGTTGCTGATATTCATTTTGATTATCGTTTAGCAATTAAAGCTATTGAAAATGGCGCAGATAAAATCCGTATTAATCCGGGAAATATAGGGGACGTATCGAGAGTGAAAGCAGTTGTAGATAAGGCGAAAGAATATGGTGTTCCGATTCGTGTAGGAGTAAACAGTGGTTCATTGGAGAAACAACTTGTAGACAAGTATGGAGGTGTGACAGCGGAAGGAATTGTAGAGAGTGCATTGGATAAAGTACATATGATTGAAAATATGGGATATGATAATTTAGTTGTTAGTATCAAATCTTCAGATGTACTAATGTGTATTAAGGCACATCAACTAATTTCTGAACAGTGTCATTATCCATTACATATTGGAATTACAGAGTCTGGAACCATTTTATCTGGAAATATCAAATCTTCAGTAGGTCTTGGAATTATGCTGTACGAAGGCCTTGGAGATACAATACGTGTATCGTTGACTGGAGATCCATTGGAGGAGATTAAAACTGCAAAATTGATTTTAAAATCTTTGGGATTAAGAAAAGGTGGAATTGAAGTTGTTTCTTGTCCTACATGCGGAAGAACAAAGATAGATTTAATTGGACTTGCAAATCAGGTGGAAAACATGGTAGAAGATATTCCTCTCGATATTAAAGTTGCAGTTATGGGGTGTGTTGTAAATGGACCAGGAGAAGCAAAAGAAGCAGATATCGGAATTGCAGGAGGAATAGGAGAAGGACTTTTGATAAAAAAAGGTGAAATAGTGAAAAAGGTAAAAGAAGAAAAACTTTTAGAAACATTAAGACAGGAACTTTTGAATTGGGGAAAATAAAATGGGAAAACGATTTTTTGATGTATTTCCAACATTGCAGGTAGAAGAAGAAATTGCATATTTATTTGAAGAAGTGGAGGTGACAAAAGTAACGACTACTTCTTTGAAAGATCGATTGAAAATATATTTTTTAAGTACACATTTAATTCCTAAAAGCTATGTTTATCATATGGAAGAGATGATAAGGACTCAATTGTTTGGACGTACGCCGATTTCTATTCATATTGTGGAAAAATATCAGCTTTCAGAGCAATATACACCAGAAAATTTAATGAAAGAATATCGAGATAGTATTTTAGAAGAACTAAAAGAAAAAAGTGCTGTGGAATACAATATGTTTTTAAATGCTAGATGTACATTTGAAGAGGAAGATATTCTTTGTTTAACATTAGAAGATACAATTGTTGCAAAAGGAAAGCAGGATTCTATTGTGCAATTGTTGGAAGAGGTATTTTGTGATCGGTGTAATATTCCGATAGAGGTTCGCGTATTTTATGAAAAAGCAAAAGAAAGCAAACATAAAAAATATAATGAAATACGTTTACAGCAGGAAATTCGTTCAATTGTGGAAGGAAATGAAAGTCGAAGAAGAGAACATATTGAAGAAGAGAAAGAAAAGAATACTGATAAAAAACAGGAAAAAACAGTAAAACCAAAAGAAGAGAAAAAGACATTTCAGAAGAAAGAATTTTATTCATCTATTAAGCGGTCAGAGGATCCAAACGTTATTTATGGTAGAAATTTTGAGGATGATCCGATTGAACTTTTTAAGGTTGTAGGTGAAATAGGAGAGATTACCATTCGTGGAAAAGTTATTCAGTTTGATACGAGAGAAATTCGTAATGAGAAAACAATTGTTATGTTTGCAATAACAGATTTTACGGATACGATTATGGTAAAAATGTTTACAAGAAATGAACAACTTCCAGAAATTTTAAGTGAGATCACTAAGGGAGCATTTTTGAAAATCAAAGGTGTTACAACTATTGACAAGTTTGATGGCGAATTGACGATAGGATCAGTGACAGGAATTAAAAAAATTCCTGATTTTACAACAACACGTAAAGATACAAGTCCAATAAAACGAGTGGAACTGCATTGTCATACAAAAATGAGTGATATGGATGGAGTGTCGGAAGTAAAAGCAATCGTAAAAAGAGCTCATGATTGGGGGCATAAAGCAATTGCTATTACGGATCATGGTGTGGTTCAAGCTTTTCCTGATGCAAATCATTATATTGAAACATTGGATAAAGATGATCCTTTTAAAATCATTTATGGGGTGGAGGGGTATCTGGTAGATGATTTGACAGACATTGCAGTGAATGAAGATAATCAGACGTTAAATGATACGTTCGTTGTATTTGACATTGAAACAACAGGATTTAGTTCGGTAAAGGATAGAATTATCGAAATTGGTGCTGTGAAAGTGGAAAATGGTAAAATTTGTTCGCGTTATAGTACGTTTGTTAATCCAGAGGTACCTATTCCTTTTGAAATTACAAAATTAACTAGTATTACAGATGCCATGGTAATTGATGCGCCAAAGATAGAAAAAGTGTTACCTGAATTTATGGAATATGTGGGAAATGCAGTGTTAGTGGCTCACAACGCAGGGTTTGATGTGGGTTTCATTGAGGAAAATTGTAGAAGACTTGGCATGGAACGAAAATTGACATCAGTGGATACAGTTGCTCTTGCTAGAGTGCTACTTCCAACACTTTCGAGATACAAATTAAATATTGTGGCCAAAACTTTAGGGATTTCGTTGGAAAATCATCATCGTGCTGTAGATGATGCAGGAGCTACGGCAGAAATTTTCGTGAAGTTTGTGGAAATGCTAAAAGAGCGTGAGATAACTACTTTAAAAGAGGTTAATAAATTTGGAGCCATGAATCCAGATGCGATTCGAAAAATGCCAGCACATCATGTGATTATTTTAGCAAAAAATGATATTGGAAGGGTAAATTTATATACATTAGTATCTATGTCTCACTTAAAATATTTTGGTCGTATGCCTCGTATACCAAAAAGTGAATTAAACAAGTATCGAGAAGGACTCATTGTTGGGAGTGCTTGCGAGGCAGGGGAACTTTATCAAGCGATTTTAAACGATAAATCGGAGGAACTAATTGCAAAAATTGTTAATTTTTATGATTATTTGGAAATTCAACCTTTAGGAAATAATGCATTTATGTTGGAAAGTGAACGTATATCTAATGTAAATACGAAAGAAGATTTGATACAGATAAATAAAAAGATTGTCAAATTAGGTGAAGAATTTCAAAAAATGGTTGTAGGGACTTGCGATGTACATTTTTTAGATCCTGATGACGAAGTATATAGAAGAATTATTATGACGGGGAAAGGATTTTCTGATGCAGATGATCAAGCTCCGCTGTATTTGCGTACAACAGAAGAAATGTTATCGGAGTTTTCTTATCTTGGTTCAGCAAAAGCAGAGGAAATTGTTGTTACTAATCCAAATAAAATTGCGGATATGATTGAACCAATTTCTCCTGTGCGCCCAGATAAGTGCCCGCCGATTATTGAAAATTCGGACCAAGAATTAAGAGATATTTGTTATGAAAAAGCACATAGTATGTATGGAGAAAATCTTCCAGATATGGTTGTAGAACGACTAGAAAGAGAGTTGAATTCCATTATTTCTAATGGTTTTGCGGTTATGTATATTATTGCGCAGAAACTTGTATGGAAATCTGTTGAAGATGGATATCTTGTAGGCTCTAGGGGATCAGTTGGTTCTTCCTTTGTTGCAACCATGGCGGGAATTACGGAAGTAAATCCATTGAGTCCTCATTATTATTGTAAGAAATGTCATTATAGTGATTTCACATCAGAGGAAGTTCGTGCGTACTCTGGCTTGTCAGGTTGGGATATGCCAGATAAAAAATGTCCAGTTTGTGGAGAACTTCTTGCAAAAGATGGGTTTGACATTCCGTTTGAGACTTTTCTTGGATTTAAAGGAAACAAAGAACCAGATATTGACTTAAACTTTTCCGGAGATTATCAGAGCAATGCTCATAAATATACGGAGGTTATTTTTGGAACGGGACAAACTTTCCGTGCGGGAACAATTGGTACGCTTGCCGAGAAGACGGCGTATGGTTTTGTGAAAAATTATTATGAAGAAAGAGATAGCCGAAAGAGAAAGTGTGAGATTGATAGAATTGTGGAAGGATGTACTGGAATTAGAAGAAGTACGGGACAACATCCGGGAGGGATTATTGTTCTTCCACATGGGGAAAATATTAATTCTTTTACGCCAGTGCAACATCCAGCAAATGATATGACAACAGATATTATTACAACTCATTTTGATTACCATTCAATTGATCATAATTTATTGAAACTAGATATTCTTGGTCATGATGATCCGACAATTATTCGTATGTTAGAAGATTTAATCACAGATATTACCGGGAAGAAATTTGACGCTACTACAATTCCTCTAGACGATCCAGATGTGATGGCGCTTTTTGCTGGAACAGAAATATTGGGAATCAAACCAGAGGATATTGGAGGATGTCCGGTGGGATGTCTTGGGATTCCGGAGTTTGGAACAGACTTTGTTATTCAAATGGTTGTAGATACAAAACCAAAGACGATTTCAGATTTGATTCGTATTTCTGGACTATCTCATGGAACTGATGTATGGCTTAACAATGCGCAAACCTTAATACAGGAAGGAAAGGCAACGATTTCTACAGCGATTTGTACACGAGATGATATTATGACATATCTGATTAATAAAGGGTTAGATAGTGAAGAATCCTTTACGATAATGGAACGTGTTCGTAAAGGAATTGTTGCAAAAGGAAAATGTAAGGAATGGCCAGAATATAAAAAACATATGTTAGAACATGGTGTTCCAGAGTGGTATATTGGTTCATGTGAAAAGATTAAGTATATGTTTCCTAAAGCACATGCCGCTGCGTATGTTATGATGGCGTACCGTATTGCTTATTGTAAAGTGAACTATCCTTTAGCATATTATGCAGCATATTTTAGTATTCGTGCATCTGCATTTTCTTATGAAATTATGTGTCAGGGAAAGGATAAATTAGAATTCTATCTTAGAGATTACAAGAAACGCTCGGATTCTTTAAGTAAAAAGGAACAGGATGTATTGAAAGATATGAAAATTGTACAAGAAATGTATGCGAGAGGGTTTGAATTTCTTCCACTTGATATTTATACTGCGAAAGCGGACAAGTTCCAAATTATAGATGGTAAATTGATGCCGCCACTGAATAGTATTGAAGGAATGGGAGATAAAGCTGCTGAAGCGGTAGAATCAGCATCGAAAGAGGGATCATATTTGTCTAGAGATGATTTTAGACAAAGAACAAAGGTAAGTAAAACAGTAATTGACCTTATGACAGATTTAGGGATGTTTGGAAATCTTCCAGAGTCAAATCAACTGTCTCTGTTTGATTTTTAAGAAGGAGATAAATTAGGAGCAAATAGTTAAATCTATTGCTGTGTTTAGAAAACCGTGTTATACTAACATATCAGTGCAAATTTTAAAATATAATAATAAAATATTGTTCGGTTACTTTTGCAATGAAAAGTATTAAAAGGGAATTCGGTGAAAATCCGAAACAGCTCACTTTACTGTAAGGAATGACGAAATCCATTAAGCCACTGTGAAGCAATGGGTCTACATGGGAAGGCGGAAAGTAGGAGTTAGTTCTAAGTCAGGAGACCTGCCGTTACAATTAGTGAAATCTTTCGGTGAGGATAAGATTACGCATAGAAAGTAAATTGGACTTTATCAATAAAGTCTTAGTTTTTATGTGTTTAAAAGCAGCCGATTGGCTGCTTTTTCCATATTATAATGAGTAGTTTTAATGAAGAAAAGGGGGAAGATATGAAATTTAGTGAATTTCATCCAATTGTAAATGCAATGTATTTTGCAGTAGTTATTGGGGTTACTATATTTTCTATGTCACCATATTTCTTGTTGCTTTCTTTAGTAGGGGCACTTGTATATTCTTTTGTATTAACAGGGAAAAAGGGTATAAAACAAAATGTGTATATTATCATTACCACACTTATAGTAATGACAGGAATAAATGCGTTATTTACTCATAATGGAGAAACGGTTTTGTTTTATATTCGTTACAATAGAATTACGATGGAAGCTATATTTTTTGGCTTGGCATCAGCTACAATGTTGTCTTCAGTAATGGTTTTATTCTCGTGTTTTCATAAAGTTATGTCTGAAGAAAAGTTGATTTATTTATTTGGAAAAATATTTCCGGTATTAGGTTTGATGGTATCAATGATTTTTCGATTTATTCCACTTTTGCATTGTAGATTTAAAGAAATACAGATGGGGCAAGCATGTATGGGAAGAAATGCGCAGACAGGGATTATTAAGAAAGTAAGACAATTATTGAAAGAAATTTCTATTTTAATTGCATGGTCATTGGAAGCCTCTATTGAAAGTGCAGATTCTATGGCTGCCAGAGGATATGGTTTGCCTGGAAGGAGTAGCTTTCATTTGTTTAGAATTACTGTGCAAGATATAGTACTTCTTCTCATTATTGGAATGTGTGGAGGAATTGTTGTAACAGGGTGTATTTTGGAATGGACAACCATACAATATTATCCGCGAGTAGTTATGCCAATGATAAGTTGGAAAGAAGTTATCTGTATAATTTCATTTGGTATATTAATGTTTATGCCATCGGTAATAGAATATATTGGAGGACATAAATGGGAAAGATAAAATTTGAACAGGTAACGTTTACATACCCACTTGCAGCTCAACCTGCACTTAAAGACGTTACTTTTGAAATAGAGGAATCGCAATTTATTGTGATTTGTGGAAAGTCTGGTTGTGGAAAAAGCACATTACTTAGGCAAATGAAAAAAAATATGATGCCATACGGTGAGTTAAAAGGTGAAATTTCATATGATGAAATTCCAATAAAAGAATTAGAAGAACGAAGAAGTGTATCTGAAATAGGGTATGTACAACAAAATCCAGACAATCAAATTATTACAGATAAGGTTTGGCATGAATTGGCATTTGGTCTGGAAAGTCTTGGATATGATAATCAGACGATCAAACGTCGGGTAGCAGAGATGGCAGAGTATTTTGGCTTAGAAAGTTTGTTTCATAAGGAAACAACTACATTATCAGGAGGGCAAAAACAGTTATTAAATCTAGCTTCAGTAATGGTGATGCAACCTAGTGTATTAATTTTAGATGAACCTACAGCACAATTAGATCCTATTGCTGCGGCAGAATTTTTGCAGATAATTTATAAAATTAATCGAGATTTAGGGGTTACAATTATTATGTCGGAGCATCGGTTGGAAGAAGTTTTTCCAATTGCGGATAAAGTACTGGTTTTAGATGAGGGAAAAATCATTGCTATGGATAGTCCAAGACGTATTGGAGAATATCTTTCAGGAACACAAACAGGAAAAGTACATGCGATGTATTATGGTCTTCCAGAAGTGATTAGGATTTTTCAAAAAGTTTCTGTTGGAGAATCCCCACTTACTATACGTGAGGGGAGAAAAAAGATGGAAAAGTTGCTAGAAGGGAAAAAGCTAGTTGAATACTCTTTCGATGTATCTGAAAATATCAAAAAAATAGAGAATATTATACAATTAAAGAATGTATGGTTTTGTTATGAAAAAGGACATCATGATGTATTGAAAGGGGTAACTATTTCTGTGCCCAAAGGAAGTTGGTATTGTGTTCTAGGAGGAAATGGAAGTGGAAAGAGCACAATGCTTAAAGTTATTTGTGGAATTTTAAGGCAACAAAAAGGAAAAGTTTTTATTGATGGTATACAAAGAGGGAAAAAAGTTCATGAGAAAATTGCTATGCTTCCTCAAAATCCACAGGCTATTTTTACAGAGATTACAGTGGAGGAAGAGTTGTTTGAAAGTATGGCTTTTATGGAGATGGAAGACGCAGAAAAGCTTTTGAAAGTAGAACAAATGCTAGAACAAATGAACATATCGCATTTAAGAAAGGCAAATCCATATGATTTGTCGGGGGGAGAACAACAAAGATTAGCACTTGGTAAAATTTTATTATTAGAACCAACAGTTCTCCTTTTGGATGAACCGACAAAAAGTCTTGATCCTTTTTTTAAAAGATCACTAGCAAAAAGTTTAAAAGAGTTAAAAAAAATTGGAATGACTATTTTCATGGTAAGTCACGACGTAGAATTTTGTGCGTCCTATACGGATTATTGTGCTATGTTTTTTGATGGAGAAATCATATCAGAAGATTGTACGAGAAAATTCTTTTCGGGAAATAGTTTTTATACAACAACGGCAAATAAGATTGTGAGAAATTGGAGTAAAGAATTGATTACTTGTGAGGAGGTTCAAGAATGGATTCAGAAAAACTGCAATTAACACAACAAGAAAAAGCGGCAAAACAACGTCTACATGTGGGAGCAGAACTGATATTAATTGGTATTCCAATTGTACTTATAATAGGAATAAAATTTTTGCCAAAAGAATGGTATATGTTACTTAGTTGGATTCTTCTAACTATGACAATAGCCCCTTTTTTTATGGTTTTTGAATCAAGAAAGCCTAAAGCAAGAGAGATTGTTTTACTTGTTATGATGAGTGCTCTTGTTGTTGTAACACATTTATTTTTCCATATTGTATTTCCAATACAAATAGGAACGGCTTTGATTATTATTAGTGGGATTTCACTTGGACCAGAGGCAGGATTTTTTATTGGAGCATTAAGTAGATTTGTATGTAATTTTTATATGGGTCAGGGGCCGTGGACTCCATGGCAAATGTTTTGTTGGGGGATACTTGGTTTTTTAGCAGGATTTACATTTAATTGCGGAAATAAAGAAACGTTAAAATCGAAAAAGTTTAAAATCATTGCAGGTCCGATATTAACAATACTCTTTTCATTTTTATTAGCATATGTTAGTTTCTTGATTTATCCAGGAAAAGACAGTGTAGTTGGTTGGAGATTTTATTTGTTTGGTGCAGTTGGCTTGCTTTTAGGAGTGATTATGCAAAGAAAACGCCTTCCAATAGACCATATTACACTTTCTTTGTTTACGTTTTTTACAACATTTATTGTGTATGGTGGAATTATGAATCTTAGTAGTGCGTTGTTATCAACGAAAGGACTTAGTGTTGAAGGATTAAGGATACTATATGTTACTGGTGTACCATATGATTTTTTTCATGCATTAACTGCTATGGTTTGTGTATATTTTATCGGAGGAAATGTTATTCAAAAATTAGAAAGAATAAAAATAAAATATGGTATTTATAAATAGAAAAATAGAGGGAATAGAAGTGGATAAAGAATTTGAAAAGCAAATACGAAATAAAAGAAAACGAAAGATTTCATTAGTCATTAGTATCGCACTTGTTTTGATAACAACTTTATTTTCTTTTAGATTAGAAGATGGGAAAGAAAAAAAGGAAAGTGAAGTTACGTTAGAAATTCGCTGTGATGAACTTGTTCAACATCCTGAAAAAATGAAAAAGCCGGAATTGTGGCAATACATACCGAAAGATGGAATTATTCTAAAAGAAACAAAATGTACTATGAAAAGTGGGGAAACGGTTTTTGATATTTTAAATAGAGTGTGTAGGGAGAAAAATATTCAAATAGAATATAGTCGTGCAGCGGGATATAATTCATATTATGTGGAAGGAATACAGTATTTATATGAATTTGATGCTGGGAAAAGAAGTGGATGGATATATCTTGTTGATGAAGAAAACACCAATTATGGCTGTTCACAGTATAAGTTAAAAGGTGGAGAGAAAATTGTATGGCAATATGTATGCGATTACAAATAAAAGCAAGGAAAGGGAAAATAATGAAAGAAAAAATTTTGGAGTTAAAAAAAGAAATAGGTAAAGTAATTGTAGGAAAAGAAGAAGTCATTGAGAAGGTATTGATGGCAATTATAGCAGGAGGACACATCTTACTGGAAGACATTCCTGGTGTTGGGAAAACGACACTTGCATTGGCTTTTAGTAAAACGATGGGATTGGAGTTTAAGCGTATACAGTTTACTCCAGATGTTGTTCCTTCTGATATTACTGGATTTATGATATATGATAAACAAAAAAATAAGTTTACATATCGTGAAGGTGCTGTGATGTGTAATTTCTTTTTAGCGGATGAAATTAATCGTACATCAAGTAAAACACAGTCTGCACTTTTAGAAGTGATGCAAGAAGCTAAAGTAACCGTAGATGGAGAAACCCATGAACTTTCACAACCATTTATTGTTATGGCAACACAAAATCCGATAGGAACAGCAGGAACACAGATGTTGCCAGAAGCACAACTTGACCGATTTATGATCAAATTATCTATGGGATATCCAGAATTTAATGCACAAGTTGAAATTTTGAAAAAAAGAGAAAAAGAAGAACCTCTTGATACAATTAAAGCGATTCTTTCCATTGAAGAAGTGATTGAGATGAAGAAAGAGGCAAAGGAAATTTATGTAGATGATAAAATATATGAATATATTACTCTACTTGTAGAGGCAACAAGAAAACATGATTATGTTAGACTTGGAATAAGTCCGCGAGGGGCTTTGGCATTATGTGGAATTGTTAAAGCAAGAGCATATATTTTAGGAAGAGGTTATGTGACACCAGAAGATGTAAATGAATGCTTTTTAGATGTATGTAGACATCGTCTTATTCTTAAACCAAAGGCGAATTTAACGTCTATGGACACAGATAGTATACTTCAACAAATTTTAGATGAAAATAAGGCACCAAAGTTATAGGAAGAGTGATGATGTTGAAAAAAGAAAAAATAGTATTTGGTAGTATGTTTTTTTTAGGAATCCTACTTTATTTTTTTACTGAAACTTCATATGCTTCGATATTTCTGATTGGAATATGCATTTATGGAATTGTAGCGTATATTGCATCTAGAATATCGGGAAAACAAATTGAGATATATTTTTCTGGAGAAAAGCAATGTGAAAAAGGAAAACAAATCGAGGTTGTGTTACATACGAAAAATAACAGTAAGATTCCAATTTGGAATGTGGAAATATTTTTATCTGTAAAAAATAAGTTAACAGGAGAACAGGTGGAAGTAAAAAAAGAACTTTCTTTATTTATGTTACAGAGTAAGCAAGTTTGTTTCTATTTAGAAGCACAGTTTTGTGGTTGCATTGAGATAAGTGTGGAAAGAATTAGAATTTTAGATCCATTAGGTATATTTGTTAAAGATAGGAACGTTTATATAGAAACACAATATTATGTTTTCCCTAAACTATTAGAAACGGATTTTACAATTGAACAATTGGATCAATATAATATGGAAAGTTATAAATATTCTCCGCTGAAAAGTGGGGATGATACAAGTGAAACTTTTGGTATAAGAGAGTATAAAGAAGGAGACAGTTTAAAAGCAATTCACTGGAAATTGACAGGGAAAATGGAGGATATTATTGTCCGAGAGGCAGGGCTTCCAATAGAAAATAGTGTTATGATATTACTTGACAAACGAGAACAAGAAGGAATTTCAGCAAATCAGAAAGATAAGCTGACAGAAATATTTTTATCGTTATCAAATACAATTATGAAAAACGGTATTCATCACGCAATTGGTTGGTACAATTATGAAAGAGAAAAATTTGAGCAATATCGTATTCAATCTACAGAAGACATATATATGATAATTGCAGAACTCCTTTCAAGTCCGTATTGTAAAGATGAAATAAGCACGGTGGACAGATTTATAGGGTCAGATGCAGGAAAAGAGTACAGTAATTATTTGTATGTGACAGAGAGTGATGTAGCAGAGAGAGAGGCGGAGAAATTAATGACTTATGGAAACGTTGAAATTTATCGAACAAAAGCATTTAATTAGGAAAAAAGATATTATAAAGGAAATTTTACTTTCTCTATTTTTAGGAATCTCCACGTTTTTATGTTTTCAAGAGATGTTTCAGTTTACTTTAAATTTTTCTGAAGAATATAGAGGCGGTATAAGAAGTGGATTTATATATACTTGGAATCAAATTGTAGATGTATTAGGAAATGAAAATTACATTCTACTTCCTAAATTTTCGGGAGCAGGAGAAGGAAATACAATATTTTTAATTGTACTTTTATTTCTTTTTAGTGTAGTATATTTTC
>JAHHTN010000059.1 GCA_020024645.1 Faecalimonas sp. | reverse complement strand
GTGAAAATAAGTTAAAGAATGCTTGATTTATTGTAATGTTCAGTATAAACTAGAGATAATTAATTAAACAGGAAGAGAGGGCATAACAACATGAGAAATGAAAAACTTGACGAGAGAATGCTGGAATTGAAAGAGGATATTTTTACATCTATCCGTGAAAGCGTTGCAATTGAAAGTGTGAAAAGTGAAGCGAAAGAAAATGCACCTTATGGTGAGGGGCCAAAGGCTGCATTAGATCATATACTTGCACTTGGTGAGCGATTAGGATTCAAGACAGGCAATGTGGATAACAGAGTTGGTTGGATTGAATACGGTGAAGGTGAAGAAATGGTAGGTGTTTTAGGACACGTTGATATTGTGCCATTAGGAGAAGGGTGGGACTATGATCCGCTTGGATGCGAAGTACATGACGGGAAAATGTTTGGTCGTGGTGTTTTAGATGATAAAGGACCAACAATTGGAGCTATTTATGCAATGAAAGCCATTAAAGATTTAGGTCTTCCGATTGATAGAAGAATCCGTGTAATGATTGGAACAGATGAAGAAAATGGTTCTTCATGTGTACAACATTATATTAAAGTAGGTGGAGAAAAACCAACGATTGGATTCACTCCAGATGCAGAATATCCTGTAATTTTCTGTGAAAAAGGACAGATTTTCTGGGAAGTAACAAAAAAAATTGAAAATCCTTCAACAGTTAAAGTACTTTCTATTAAAGGTGGTACAGCGAAAAATGTTGTTACACCAAAATGTACAATGGTAGTAGAAGGTGATTTTGATTTCCCTGCATCAGAAAATATTTCTGTGACAAAAGAAAATGGAAATACAGTGATTGTGTCTTCGGGAAAAGGAGCGCATGGAAGCCTTCCACACTTAGGAAAAAATGCGGCAATTCAATTATTTACTGCGTTAAAAGAAAATGGAATCGACTTGGGTGGAGATTTACAGAAAATGATTGATTTTGTATTAGATAAAATCAATTTAGAAACAAAGGGAGAAACATTAGGAGTATATGCTCATGATGAAGAAACAGGAGAAACATCAGTATGCTTTGGTGTTGTGGATTGTACAGAAGACAAATTACTCTTCACATTAGATGTTCGTTATCCAAATAATGCAGATAATGAAAAAATGATTGAAACAATTAAAGAAGCAGCAAAAGAATATGGTTTAACTGCAGAAGTAGAACAGACAGGAAACCTTTTATATGTGTCTAAAGAATCTGAATTAGTACAGAAATTGATGAATGTATATCGTGAATATACAGGAAGCGAAGAAGAACCAATTGCAATTGGTGGTGGTACATATGCAAAAGCATTTGAAAACATGGTAGCATTTGGACCTATTTTCCCAGGTGATGATGATGTGATTCATCAGCCAAATGAATATGGAGAAATTGACAAATTAATGAAATCATTCCAGATTGTTGCTACAGCAATGTACGAACTTGCCCAGAAATAAAAATAAATAAAAAACACCTTGCACTGAGAGAATTTCTATAAAATGAAAGTTGACAGTGCAAGGTGTTTTTATTCGTTATCTTGAAGAATAATATTTGCGATGTTTGAGCGAAAATTATTTGTTCGAAGCATTTCGATTTCATACTTATAAGGAGCATATGATTTCTTTGCTTTTGTTAGAGATGGAATATATGGTGTTTCTAAAATTTTAGGAATATTGATAAAATCTTCATGGTGTACAATATATGAAATAGCATCAAAACCGATTTCTCCAAAACCCAAATTGGCGTGTCGGTCTTTCCCTGCACCAAGAACATTTTTACTATCGTTGATATGGAAAACAGCAATTTGGTCTTTTCGGATTAATTTATCAAATTTTTCTATTACACCATCAAAATCGTTGACAATATCATAACCGCTGTCATTTGTGTGACAAGTATCAAAACAGACACGAAGTTTATCGTTGTAAATAACTTTATCATAAATTTGTGCAAGTTCTTCAAATGTTCTTCCAATTTCTGTTCCTTTTCCAGCCATTGTTTCAAGAGCGATATTGCAGCTAGTATCTTTTGTTAAAACTTCGTTAATTCCTTTAGCAATTTGTTCTATACCTGCTTCTGTTCCAGCGCCCACATGGGCACCAGGATGTAAAATCAAAGTATTACTTTTACAAGCAGTTGCACGTTCCAACTCTAAGTGCAAAAAGTCCACTGCAAGTTCAAATGTTTCTGCTTTAACAGTATTTGCAAGATTAATAATATAAGGTGCGTGTACGACAATTTCATGGATTCCATGACCCTTCATGTATGTCCACGCTGGGTCGATGTTTAATTCAGAAATTTCTTTTCGTTTTGTATTCTGTGGAGCGCCAGTATAAAACATAAATGTATTTGCTCCATAAGAAACGGCTTCTTTGGCGGAACCAAGCAACATTTCTTTGCCACTCATTCCTACGTGAGAACCTAGTTTTAGCATAATATATCCTTTCTGATTATTTATAAATAAAGTTTTCTTTAGTTACTTTGCAAATCGGGCATCGATATGCATCTGGTAATTCTTTAAAAGGAGTAGTTCCGTCATAAATATATCCACATACATTACAGACCCAATGCTTATCGGAAGAAATAGAATCTTCATCGATATAAGTTGGAGCAGTTTTTGGACTTTTTCCTTTGATAACTTGATGATAATAGGAGTAAGTCATTGGGATTTCATTACTCATCACGTCTCCGTCTATAACTTCACCAAGAAAAACGGTGTGGGTAGAAGTTTCCATTATATTTATCACGTTGCAGATGACATATCCACAACAGTTGCTAGGGATAGGGAGTCCTAATTTTGTTTGGAAAGGAATGGTTTCAAATTTATTGACATCTTTTCCAGATTGAAAACCGAATTGTCCGATTAAATCAGGAGAAGTGTTTTGCGATAAAATAGAAACTGCAAACTGTCCGGATTGGCGGATACAAGAATTAGTAAAGTTATCATGATTTATACTAATGGCAATAGTTGCAGGTGTAGAAGTGATTTGCATAGCACTATTTGCAATACAGCCGGTTGGTCGTTCTCCATCTAAAGAAGATACAAGGTAAACTCCATAAGAGAAGTTGTGAAATACATTTTTATTCATAATAATCCTCCTTAATAATAGTAATTGTTATTGATATAATAACACAAATACAATAAAAAAGCAAGAAAGGTTTTAAAAATATATGGTTGTTGTTCATTACCTCATATGATAAAATATACAAAGTATAACAAAGATTACTTATTATATATAACAGAAGATTTACATATACAAGGAGGCACTATGAAGAAGATAGCAGATATTATTAGTGGAGAATTAGAAAAGGCTTTTGAAGAATCTGGTTATGAAGCAAAATTTGGAAAGGTAACCTTATCAAATCGTCCTGATTTATGCGAATATCAGTGTAACGGTGCAATGGCTGCAGCGAAAGCATATAAAAAAGCACCGATTATGATTGCAGGAGAAGTTGTTGAAAAATTACAGGGCAGTGAAGCTATTTCTAATGTAGAAGCAGTTACCCCAGGATTTATTAATATTAAATTAAGTGAACAGTTTGTTGCAGATTACTTAAATAAGATGAGTGAAGATGAACATTTAGGATTAGAACAGAAAGCAGAACCTAAAACAATTGTTATTGATTATGGCGGAGCAAATGTAGCAAAACCATTGCATGTAGGTCATCTTCGTACAGCAATTATTGGAGAAAGTGTTAAGCGTATTGCACGTTTTATGGGAGATAAAGTTATTGGAGATGTGCATTTAGGTGACTGGGGATATCAGATGGGATTGATTATCACAGAGTTAAAGAAACGTAAGCCAGGACTTCCATATTTTAATGAAGAATTTATAGGTGAATATCCAAAAGAAGCACCATTTACAATTGATGAATTAGAAGAAATTTATCCAACGGCAAGCGCGTATGCAAAAGAGCATGAGGATTACAAAGAGGAAGCGCTTCATGCTACTTATTTATTGCAAAACGGTCATAAAGGATATACAGCAATTTGGAAACATATTATGCGTGTATCAGTTGCAGATTTAAAGAAAAACTATGCAAATTTAAATGTCGATTTCGATCTTTGGAAAGGAGAGTCTGATGCACAACCATATATTCCTGCGATGGTGGAATTTTTGAAAAAAGAAAATTATGCAAGATATGATGATGGTGCATTAGTAATTGATGTTAAAGAAGAAACAGATACAAAGGAAATTCCTCCATGCATGATTTTGAAATCTGATGGGGCTTCTTTATATGGAACAACAGACCTTGCTACTTTAATTGAACGTGAGAAATTATATAATCCAGATGAAGTTATTTATGTTGTGGATAAACGTCAGGAATTGCATTTCGTGCAGGTATTTAGAAGTGCAAGAAAAACTCATATCGTCAAAGAGAACACAAAGCTTACATTTATTGGATTTGGAACAATGAATGGTAAGGATGGGAAACCGTTCAAGACAAGAGAAGGCGGAGTTATGCGTCTTGAAAATCTTATTGGTGACATTGAAGAAAGAATGTATGGAAAAATCATGGAAAATCGTGCTATTGAAGAAGAAGAAGCAAGAAAAATAGCTAAGATTGTTGGGTTGTCTGCAATTAAGTATGGAGATTTGTCAAATCAGGCATCGAAAGATTATGTATTTGATGTAGATAGATTTACTTCTTTTGAAGGAAATACTGGACCATACATTTTATATACGATTGTACGTATTAAATCAATCCTTGCTAAATATTCGGAGACAAAGACAAATCCAGTAAGAGCTGGTGTGAAAAAAGCAGTGTCAGATAGCGAGAAAGCACTGATGCTTGAAATAACAAAATTCAATTCTGTAATTGAAAATGCTTATGAAGAAAAAGCGCCTCACAAAATTTGTGCATATATATATGAGTTAGCGAACGCATTTAACCGTTTTTATCATGAAACAAAAATTCTTGCAGAAGAAAATAAAGAAAGACAAATGAGTTTTATTTCTATGTTACTTTTAACAAAAGAAATATTTGAAGCATGTATTGATATGCTTGGATTTGAAGCGCCAGAAAGGATGTAGAAATGACAGAAAAGTTATTTTATCAAGACAGTCATTTGATAAAGTTCATAGCAACAGTAGAGTCCTGTGAGCAAGAGGGAAAATATTACAAGGTAGTTCTTAACAGGACTGCCTTTTTTTCTGAGGGTGGCGGACAAAAGTCGGACACAGGAGTTCTTGATGGTGTTAGAGTTTTTGATGTACAAGAAAAAGATGGAATACTTTATCATATGACAGAAAAACCGTTAGAAGTGGGGAAGAATGTGACGGGGAAAATAGACTGGGAAGAAAGATTTTCTAAAATGCAACAGCATTCGGGAGAACATATTGTGTCTGGTTTGGTTCATCAAAAGTATGGGTACAATAATGTTGGATTTCATTTGGGACGAGATGTGGTTACGATGGATTTCGATGGAATTCTTACAAAAGATCAATTGAAAGAAATAGAGTTTTTGGCAAATGAAGGGGTCGTGAAAAATTTAGATATTGAAGTTGATTATCCGACAGAGGAAGAATTACATAAAATTCCTTACCGCAGTAAAATAGAGATTGAGGGACAAACTCGAATTGTTACAATTAAAGGATATGATATTTGTGCTTGTTGTGCACCTCATGTAAAAAAAACGGGAGAAATTGGAGTGATTAAACTAACAAATATACAAAATTATAAAGGTGGTGTAAGAATCAATATGCTCTGTGGATTTAGAGCATTAGCAGATTATAACGAAAAGGAAATGAGTGTGAAGAAAGTTTCTGTTTTGATGTCGGCAAAAGAAACTGAAATTGCTGAGGCTGTGGAACAATTAAAAGAAGAAAAAAACCAATTAAAAGCTGAAATTGCTTTATTACAGGATAAATTACTGAGAAGTAAAGCAAGTCAGGTTGTAGAAAAGCAAGAAAAAGTATGTTTATTTGAACCAGAATTGGAAGGAAATGCTCCTAGAGAACTAGTTAATTTACTGTTGAAAAAAGATATAAAAATTTGTGGTATATTTTTTGGTAATGACAAAACGGGATATCGTTATGTAATAGGAAGCCGTTATACTGATACTCGACTAATTGCAAAAAACTTGAACGAAAAATTTGCGGGAAGAGGTGGAGGAAAACCGGAGATGGTGCAAGGTTCATTAAAAGGAACGAAAGATGAGATTTATTCATTTTTTACCTGCAATTTGGTTGAAAAATAAGTGGAGAAGAAAGAGAGGAAAGAAATATGGAGAGAAAGAGAACAATAGGAGTATTTGCCATAATTTCTCCGTTTTTAGTATACTATGCCGTTTCGCTTGTTGTGGAAATAATTGCGTCTATTCTTATTATAGTTCCAGAGATGCAAAAAGGTGGAACGCTAAATGTAGAAGAAACTGCAATTCAAGTAATGAATGCGTTTATGTCTCATTTAACTTTGATTACATCAGCAGTAGCGCTTTTTGTTATTCCGTTTTTTGGATTGATGTATAAAAAGGATTCTGCCTATGAAAAAACACTTGGAATTGTTAAGGAAGAAAAAGCTCCTATATGGAAATATGCAATCATAATATGTTTAGCAATTGTGGCTTGTATTGGATTGAACAATTTAATCGTTCTTGGAAATGTAGCAGCATATAGTGGAACATATGAAGAAACAGCAACTGCATTGTATAAGGAGAGTTTTTTTGCGCAGGTTATTGGACTTGGAATTTTAGTTCCGATTGCAGAAGAGTTTATGTTTAGAGGAATCATTTACAAAAGACTATCGTTTATTACAAGAAAAGGAAAAGCGATGCTGTTAAGTGCCTTGATGTTTGGGCTATATCATGGAAATCTTGTGCAGGCAATCTATGGATTTATACTGGGCTATCTTGCAGTGTATATTTATGAAAAATATGATAGTTTAAAGGCTTCAATTTTATTTCACTCAGTTATTAATCTAACAAGTGTAATTGGGACAGAGTATGGCCTATATACTTGGATATTTGGGAATGTTTTTCGTGTAGGAATTGTTACGGTTCTATGTGGAGCGATGGCATCTAGCTTTTTTGTGATCATGCAAAAGCAGTTTAAAAAAGAAATAAAAACAGACGTTTAAAATAAAATGTTACAAAAATGTTAAAAAAGTGTTGAAAAAACAAAATAGATGAAGTATAATCACTATGATAAGTTTAATAATAATGTAATAGGAAGGTTAAATCATGAAAAGATTTGCAAAAGTTTTAGGTGTATCTGTGTTGTCAGCTTCATTGATAGTAACACCTATATTAGCTGCACCAAGTGTGAATGATTTAGAACAGAATAAAAAACAAACTCAGAAAGAAGTGGATTCTCTTCAGTCAGAATTAACATCTTTGATGAATAAGATTAATAAGGTTGAAGAAGATTTAGTTACAAAAGGAAAAGAAGTAACAGAAGTTACTGTGAAATTAAAAGATGCAGAGAAGAAAGAAAAAGAACAATATGAAAAAATGTTGTATCGTATTAAATATATGTACGAATCAGGTGAGACAAGTTTCATGGAAGGACTTTTATCAGCAGATGGAATTGGGGAAGCATTAAGTGAAGCAGAATACGTGGAAGATGTACACGAATATGATAGAAAAATGTTAACTGAGTATGAAAAAACAAAGAAACAGATTACAAAGTTAAAATCAGGTTTAGAAAAAGAACTTTCTAACATTGAAAAAATGCAGAAAGATTTTGAAAAAGATAAACAGAAATTAGATGATACAATAAAAGAAAAACAAGGTGAAATTGCTAATTTTGATTCTCAGATTGAGGCGGCAAGAGAAGAAGCAGCAAGAAAGGCAGCTGAGAGACAAAGTTATAGAGGAAATGCTGGTCATGGAAATTCTTCGAATAGTGATGCACCAGAGGTTAATATACCATCGGATTCAAGTAAAGCATCAGTTATCGTAAGTACAGCATATAGTTATTTAGGAACACCATATGTTTGGGGTGGTGAATCTAGATCGGGAATTGATTGTTCTGGATTGACTATGAGAGCACATCAAGCAGCGGGTATTCGTTTATCACATTCTTCAGGGGCACAAGGTGCTGGAGGAAAGAGAGTTGCGAATATGGCAAGTGCACTACCAGGAGATTTGGTATGTTATAGTGGACATGTTGGAATTTATATTGGTGGTGGGCAGATGATACATGCACCAAAACCAGGAGATCACGTTAAAGTTGCAAAAGTATATGGTTCACCTTGGTTTAAAAGATATTGGTAAAAATAGTGAGGGATTGCGTAAGCAGTCCCTTTTTGTTATTTAATAGGAAAAATATGTTAAGATAAAGTTGTTAAAAAATGTTGAAAGATGCAAGAAAGTGTAGTATGTTAAAATTGTATGCAAAAGGGGAAAGTTCATATTTGGGAGGAATATGATGAAGATAATTAAGAAATTATTCATAGTGACAGTTATTACAAGTTCTTTAATTGTAGTTCCAGTGTTGGCAACTCCAAACATTAATCAGATTGAACAAAATAAAACGGAGACAGAAAAGAAATTGGAAGATGCTAACAACAAATTGGTTACGCTTTTGACTGATTTTGAAGTATTAAAAGGAGACATTAGAAATCAAGAAGCAAAGATTGCGTTGGCTGACAAAGATTTACAAAAAGCAAAGAAAAAAGAAGAAAAACAATACAAAGAAATGCTTGTTCGTATTAAATATTTGTATGAAAACAGTAATGGAAGTGAACTTTCAGCCCTATTGGGTGCAGAAAGTTTCGGAGAGATGATAAATCAAGTTGAATATATGAAAAGTATACATGAATATGACAGAAAAATGCTAGATGAATATAAAAAGTCAAAAGAAAAGGTAGTAGCAATTAAGAAAGACTTGGAATCCGGAAAGGCGGATATGGAGTTTATGGCCGATACATATGAAAGACAGGAAAAAGAATTGAAGACAACTATTGATACGATGAAAACTCAAGTTGCAAACTTTGATGTTCAATTGGCAGAAGCACAAAAGAAGGCGGAAGAAGAGGCAAAAAGATTAGAACAACAGACACAACAAATGGAAGCTACTTTACCTAGTGGAAAACCAAATAACAAGCCTTCTAAACCAGAGATAAACCGACCATCTTCAAATAATGATAAAAATGAAAGACCGATTAAGCCAGAACCGTCAAAACCACAGAAACCATCAAATCCAAAACCAGAAAAACCATATAAACCAACAAAGCCAGATACAAGTGAGAGGCCATCAGATGTCTCAAAAGGAGAGCAGATTGCAAATGAAGGGTTGAAATATGTAGGAAACCCTTATGTATGGGGTGGAAATGATTTGTATAATGGAATTGACTGTTCAGGATTCACCACAAAAATACATTCTATTTGTGGAGTACCAGGAGTTCCAAGAAATTCAAGAGAACAACGATATGGTGGTAAGGCGGTGAATGGATTATCTAATGCATTACCAGGAGATATTATTTGTTATGAAGGTCATGTAGCCATTTATATTGGAGGAGGGCGAATTGTACACGCTTCAAATCCAAGTCCATATCCGAAAGGTGGAATTAAGACAGGAACTGCAACTTACCGTACTATTCTTGCAATCAGAAGATATTGGTAAGTAGATAATTATTTTGAAAAATTGCTTGCACCTGTAAAATTCATATGATATACTGTGATAGTCGTAAAAAACACGTATGTGGTGAGCCTTAACGGTGCCAAAACTGCTTGCAGTCGGTCTTAAGGAGTAGAAGCATACGGAAGTAAAAACCAATGGAGGAAAAAACATGAGTGTTATTTCAATGAAACAATTATTAGAAGCAGGTGTTCATTTTGGACATCAAACAAGAAGATGGAATCCTAAAATGGCTGAGTACATCTACACAGAAAGAAACGGTATCTATATTATCGACTTACAGAAATCTGTAGGAAAAGTAGATGAAGCATACAAAGCAATTTCTGATATTGCAGCAGAAGGTGGAACAATTCTTTTTGTAGGAACTAAAAAACAGGCTCAGGATGCTATCAAAACTGAAGCAGAACGTTGTGGAATGTTCTACGTAAATGAAAGATGGTTAGGTGGAATGCTTACAAACTTCAAAACAATCCAGAGCAGAATCGCCCGCTTAAAAGATATTGAAAGAATGTCTGAAGATGGAACATTCGATGTATTACCTAAGAAAGAAGTTATCGAAATCAAAAAAGAATGGGATAAACTTGAAAAGAACTTAGGTGGAATTAAAGATATGAAGAAAGCACCAGATGCAATCTTTGTAGTTGACCCTAAAAAAGAAAGAATCTGTGTTCAAGAAGCACACACACTTGGTATTCCATTAATCGGTATTGCTGATACAAACTGTGATCCAGAAGAATTAGATTATGTAATTCCTGGTAATGATGATGCTATCAGAGCCGTTAAATTAATCGTAGCAAAAATGGCAGATGCTGTTATTGAAGCAAATCAGGGAACAACAGGTGTTGAAGAAGTATACGAAGAAGTTGCAGAAGAAGTAGAAGCAGCTGAAGAAGCGTAAGAATTTTAAACATAAATGCTTCAGCCTAACGAAAGGTTGAAGCATTTTTTAAAGAAACAAAAATATTTATATGGAGGAAATTATCATGGCAATTACAGCAGGTATGGTAAAAGAATTAAGAGAAATGACAGGTGCAGGTATGATGGACTGTAAAAAAGCTCTTAATGAAACAAACGGTAACATGGATGAAGCGGTTGAATTCTTAAGAAAAAATGGACAGGCTAAAGCTGACAAAAAGGCAGGAAGAATTGCGGCAGAAGGTATCGTAAAAGCTATCGTTAAAGATGATAAAGTGGCAGCAATCGTTGAAGTAAACTCTGAAACAGATTTCGTTGCTAAAAATGCAGACTTCCAGTCATATGTAGAAGAAGTTGCAAATCAGGCTTTAAATACAAATACAACAGATATGGATGCATTCTTTGAAGAAGCATGGGTAGCTGATAACTCAAAAACTGTAAAAGAAGTTTTAACAGAAAAAATCTCTGTAATCGGAGAAAACTTAAACATTAGAAGATTTGAAAAAGTTGAAACAGAAGGTTGTGTAGTATCGTATATTCATGGTGGCGGAAGAATCGGTGTTTTAATTGAAGCAGAAACAGACGTTATCAATGATGAAATCAAAGGATGCTTAAGAAATGTAGCAATGCAGGTAGCAGCTATGTCACCAAAGTATGTTTCTCGTGATGAAGTATCAGCAGATTATTTAGAACATGAAAAAGAAATTTTATTAGCACAGGCAAAAACAGAACATCCTGAAAAGCCAGATAATATTATTGAAAAAATGATTGTTGGACGTTTAAACAAAGAATTAAAAGAAATTTGTTTATTAGATCAAGTATATGTACAGGATAGCGACTACACAGTTTCTAAATATGTAGAAAAAGTTGCTAAGGAAAATGGTGCTAATGTAACAGTTAAGAAATTCGTTCGTTTTGAAACAGGTGAAGGACTTGAGAAAAAGAATGAAGATTTTGCTGCTGAAGTAGCTGCACAAATCGGAAAATAATCCAAGAAGTAGCAAAGCAGATGGGTAACTAATATATTTTTAAACTGAATCAAAAAACAGCTTATAACCCCTTGAAAACCCAGTGTTTTCAAGGGGTTTTTGTATTTCTGGCACTTCATGTATTACAGTATAAATTCATGTAACTTTTTAACTAGATTTTCGTATTTTTTTCGTACGGATTTTCGTATAATTCCGTACGAAGATTTTAAGGAAACTTTGCGTGTTTTTTAATAGGAATGTGGCTACTTTAACTGCGAGTTATTCGGCGAACTGTAATGCAACTTTTGACTTTCGTACTTTCGTACGGACTTCAACTAGATTTTCGTACATATTTTCGTGCAGAAAAATATAATCACTACTCTTGTTAGTACACGATTTATCTAAAGAAAGGAAATAAAATATGTCAGAAATTATAGCAATTGTTAATCAAAAAGGAGGTACAGGCAAATCAGCCTGCACAGCAAATCTTGGAGTAGCCTTAGCGTTACATAATAAAAAAGTTCTTATTGTGGATGCAGATCCACAGGCAGACGTTTCTGCCAGTTTTGGATTCAGAGATTGTGACAACAGCAATGAAACATTAACTTCATTAATGGAAATGGTTATCCGTGATGAGGAGATTCCTGAAGATTGTTTTGTAAAGCACCAGGAAGAAGGAATTGATATTATTTGTTCCAATATTGGATTAGCCGGTACAGAAGTACAGTTTGTAAATGCAATGAGCAGAGAGTTTGTTTTAAAACAGATTCTCAGTAAAGTAAAAGATCAGTATGATTTCATCTTAATTGACTGTATGCCTTCACTTGGAATGATCACAATTAACGCTCTGGCAGCTGCAGATCAGGTAATGATTCCTGTTGAAGCATCGTATCTTCCGATTAAAGGACTTCAGCAGTTGTTAAAGACAATCGGTAAAGTAAGAAGGCAGATCAATACAAGATTACAGATATCAGGGATCTTGTTCAGTATGGTAAATGCTCATACAAAGGATGCACAGAATAATATGAAATTTGATTCCGATGTTGTGTTTGTGGTATAAAGGCATTCTTCCCTGTACTGGCTCACCCATTGGCTCACTGTATTTTTGGCAATATTGTAATCAGTAGCAATCTGAATGGTTGATTTATCACCGACCATATAGGCTTTCACTACTTCTTTTTTGAAGTCTTCATTGTAACGTACTGACATGATGATGTCCTCCTTAATTTGAATCATATTATACTATATTATTCGAATAAGGTGTTACAAATTTAGTTTATCACTACAATTACAACACGTACCATAATTATAATCTCCATTAAATATAAGACAAGTTGTTTTTCTAAAAAAATATTATTTTCACATTTTTGCTAATTTATCGTATTGTATTCCAGTAAACAACATTGACTTTACATAATATAACATATAGAATATTATTATAAATTTAAGATTTTGTACACAATTATGATTCATATGGTTTTTATCTTGATATAGTTGATTTGTAACAATCGGCTGGTATGCCTAGTGAAGTGGGTGTTGCAAATGATGTTGCTATTATTTTGAGAAATTTAGAAGAGAACAATTAGCAAGTAATTATACTTAGGAATACAAATGATATATGTCTGATGCATTCATATGAATTTGTGAAAATTGTTCTGAAAATCAGAGTATAAGGAGGGATGACGATGTGCCAACTATTCAACAACCCATACAATGGAGAAATTTATGAAGAAAGTAAAAGGTTATCACAGTATGTCTTGGATGAACTTGTTAATTCCATGGAATGAATGAAAAACAGAGGCTATCAGTATAATAAACTGGTGTCAAGTACTTACGATGATTGTAGTGGTCAAGCATTTTTGTAACACTTGTGCCTAATAATTTTGTATTCCATACTGGGCTTCAAACGGTGTCCGGTAATCATTAATAGTTGAAGGAATTACAAATGGAATTGAAAAATACATGGCTGAAATTAGATGAAAAAGATTAGTTTGACAAGAAGAGTGGTTGGTGCATAGAGAGGTTAAGTGAATTCCAGGTTATAGAATATGATTAAAATAATATCTACAGAGTATATTGATGGAGAAAAAGGCTTTCTAGATACACATAATGAGGAGTGAAACATATTACAAG
>JAHHTN010000058.1 GCA_020024645.1 Faecalimonas sp. | reverse complement strand
CTTCTAAGATGATAGATAAAATTATATTAAGTTATGGATACATAAGATAAAAAAATAAAATATATGCATATAATCGTGAATGTTTATAAAATATTCCCAAAAACATCTATCAAATATATTATTCGTGATTTTACGAATAATAATTGATTATGCATATTTAAAGTTATATAATTATGTTTATAAGGGGGTGTTTTTATGTTCTTTTTCTTTTTTTCTAAACCCTACATATCTATCATAGGAGAGGTTCTTCCTTCAAAAGAAATGGAAGAAAGAAAAAAACAACAAAAAAAATTGTATTTTATTCTAGAAAAAATTAATCAAGAACACGATGAGGATATTTCTGCAAAATTTATGCCTACGATTGAAAATGAATTTCAAGGACTTGTCTGTAAAGGGTGTAATTTGATGAGATTGCTTCTAGAAATAAAAAATGAGTTACATCCATATAAAGTACGTTTTGGAATTGGAATAGGCGAAATTGAGTCTGATTTTCAATCAGAAAATGCAATCACTATTTCTGGTCCAGGATATGAAAAGGCTCGCGAATCTTTAAAAATATTGCAAAACAGAGACGCAAAAAAGCAAAAAACATTTACAGATATCCATTTAGAAATAGTTGGCGAACAAAATGAAAGAGTTCATTTAATGAATACAATTTTTTCTCTGTTAACAACTCTAGAGTCGTCATGGAGTAACAGGCAAAGAGAAATCATCTATAACATGCTCAAATATCAAAATACGCAGTGTACTGCTGCGAAATGTTTTGGTGTAACACAATCTACAATACAGAAGACTTTAACAGCTGGAAAATATTATGCTTATGAGGAGGCATTGTCTACTCTAGAAAAAATATTTTCCGAAATAGGAGATAACGAATGAAAAGTGACAAATTAACAATTGGTATCTTGGCTCATGTTGATGCAGGAAAGACAACCCTCGCTGAAAGCATTTTATATGCAACAGGAAAAATCAGAAAACTTGGACGAGTGGATCATAAAGATGCTTTTTTGGACACGGATGCTCTTGAACGTTTACGTGGTATCACTATTTTTTCTAAACAAGCAAATTTTCAATTAAATGATAAAGAGATTACTCTTTTAGATACACCTGGTCATATTGATTTTTCTGCTGAAATGGAACGTACTTTACAAGTATTGGATTATGCCATTCTTGTTATTAACGGTGCAGATGGAGTACAAAACCATGTACAAACTTTGTGGAAATTGTTAGACAAATACAATATCCCTGTTTTTCTCTTTATTAATAAAATGGATCAACAAGGAACAGAGCGTGAAACGTTACTTGGGGAATTGAAAAAACGTTTAGATGCACATTGTATTGATTTTAGTGGAAAAGAAAAACAAAAAACTTTTATGGAAAATATTGCGGTTTGTGACGAAATGGTTTTAGAAAAATATTTGGAAACCGAAAAGATTTTTCAAGAAGATATACAAATGCTCATCGAAAATAGGAAATTATTTCCCTGCTTTTTTGGTTCGGCTCTTAAATTAGAAGGAATTGATATTTTTTTGGAGAGTATTTATGCATATACAAGTAAAAAAGATTATCATGAGGAATTTGGTGCAAAAGTATATAAAATTTCTCGTGATCAACAAGGAAATCGTCTTACTCATTTAAAAATTACAGGTGGAACATTAAAAGTAAAAGAAAAAATTAATGATGGAGAAAAAATAGAACAAATTCGTATTTATTCTGGAGCATCGTATCAGCCAGTAAATGAAGTAGTAGCAGGTACAATCTGTGCTGTTACAGGACTGAATACTTCGAAAGCTGGAGATGGTCTTGGAAATGAAGTCCATTCTAGAAGACCTGTTTTAGAACCAGTGTTAACCTATTCACTTGATTTCCCACAAGATTGTGATATGCAAAAAATGTTTCTTAATTTAAAACAATTAGAAGAAGAAGATCCCACATTACATATTACATGGAATAGAGAATCAGGGAAAATACATACACAAGTTATGGGAGAAATCCAATTGGAAATTTTAAAAAGTTTAATTTCCAAGCGTTTTTGTACGGATGTATCTTTTGGACAGGGTGAAATTATTTACAAAGAAACAATTAAAAAAACTACAGAGGGGGCAGGACATTTCGAACCGTTAAGACATTATGCAGAAGTTCGTCTTCGCTTAGAACCGGCGAAACGGGGAAGTGGTCTTCATTTTTCTTCCGAGTGTAGCGAAGATGTTTTAAGCAGAAACTGGCAACGTTTAATTCTAACACATTTAGAAGAAAAACAGCACAAAGGAGTTCTAACAGGTTCTGAAATTACAGATATGAATATTATTCTTACGGCTGGAAAAGCTCATGTTAAGCATACAGAAGGTGGCGATTTCCGACAGGCAACTTACCGAGCAGTCCGGCAGGGATTAAAGCGTGCAGAATCTATTTTATTGGAGCCAGTATATAATTATAAATTAGAAGTTCCAAACGGTATGCTTGGCCGTGCAATGTCGGATTTACAAAGAATGCAAGCTAATTTTTCGTTGCCAGAAACTGATGGAGAAATGAGTATTTTAACAGGTACGGCCCCAGTAGTATATATGCAAGAATATCAGAAAGAAATTGTTGCATATACAAAAGGAGAAGGACGTCTATTTTGTTCATTGAAGGGATATGAACCATGTCATAATACACAAGAAATTATTGAAAAAATAGGATATAATTCTGAAACTGATCTGGAAAATCCAACTGGCTCTGTTTTTTGTTCTCATGGAACCGGATTTAATGTAAGCTGGGACAAAGTTGAAGAGTATATGCATACTTCTCCACAAGAAAAGAAATTACAAAAAGAACTTCTCCATAAAAACGCGTATTTCCCTCCAGTTATTGACGAAGAGGAATTGTTGGAAATTTTTGAGAGAACTTATGGACCTATTAAACGTAAAAAAAACAATTTTAAAAAACAAATTTCAGCCCCTGTTACTACTAGAAAATCTGTGAAGCAAAAAGAGTATGAAAAAGAATATCTTCTTGTTGATGGTTATAATATTATTTTTGCATGGGAAGATTTAAAGGAACTCTCTGAAGTAAACATCGAAGGCGCAAGAAATAAATTAATGGATATTTTAAGTAATTATCAAGGTTATCGTTCATGCACACTGATTCTTGTTTTTGATGCCTACAAAGTACCAGGGAATATTGGTACTGTACAAAAATATCACAATATTCACGTTGTATATACAAAGGAAGCAGAAACTGCTGACCAATATATTGAAAAAACAGTTCATGAGTTAGGAAAACATTATAAAGTTACGGTAGCAACTTCTGATGGGTTGGAACAAATGATTATTTTAGGACAAGGAGCAAATCGTTTGTCTGCTAAAGGACTTTTAGAAGAGATTCTTAGGGTTAATGAAGAAATCCGAAGGGAGCATATAAATTCTCAAGCGAAAAGTAAACAATATTTATTTGATAATATTTCGAAAGATATGGCAGAATATATTGATCAAATACGTAAAGGGGAATAATGGTAATAAAAAATACCTGTCGATACTCCAAGGCAAAGAATATCGACAGGTATTTTTTAATGTTTCATTTCTTCATGCAATTCTCTAGCATAGGTATCAAGTAAATGAATAGTTGTTCTTATATCATCTCGGGTAGTTTCAGGATGTAATGCACAGATGCGTAAAACTTTTTTCCCATTTAAAATCGTTGTAAATACGGCAGCATAACCGCTTTCTACAATTTTTTCAGAAACTTTTTCATTTAACAAATCTATTTGATCGTCTGTCAAGTCATTAGTAATATAACGGAAGTTAAGCATAGCCAACTGTGCTTTTGAAACAATTTCCCAATGTTCTAATTCCTCTAATGCTTCTTGAGCCCATTCAGCAAGTTGGAAACCATGCTCAATAGCACTTCCAATCAAACGTGTCCCAAGCACTTGCAAAGTCAACCATAATTTTAATCCTCGCGCTGGTCTTGTCAATTCCATTCCAATGTCCCAAGTATTGATATGTTCCATATCTCCCTCTATATCTTTTAAATATTCTGGATTTACATGAAAACTATTGAATAAATGCTTGATATCTTTTACTAAAACCATAGCACAACCATATGTTTGGAAAAGCCATTTATGTGCATCCCAACTTATGCTATCTGCCAATTCTGTACCTTTTAATAAATGTTTATATTGGGGACTAAGTAAAACAGAGGCACCATATGCTCCGTCAATATGAAACCACATTTCATTGTCTAAACAAATTTTCGCAATCTCTTCAAGAGGATCAATGCTTCCTGTATTTGTTGTTCCTGCTGTTCCGATTACAACAAACGGAATTAATCCGTTTTCTTTATCTTTCGCAATCATCTCTTTTAACATCTTCATATCCATTTGAAATGAAGAGTTTGTTTCAACTTTTCGAATACGACTATTTGGAATACCAATAATACGAAGCCCTTTTGCTACTGAACTATGTGTTTGCTCTGACACATATGCAACACCAAGATGTAAGTTTTCATCATTCAATTTGCAATCGCGCGCTGCTGTAAGAGCAGTGATATTTGCCATGGAACCACCACTTACGAATACTCCGCCTGGATTCTCTGTAAATCCGACCTGTTCACAAAGCCAATGAAGAACTTCTTGTTCAATGCAATTTACCATTGGTGCAAGTTTACTTCCTCCTGCATGAATATTATAAGCTGAAGTCATAATATCTCCAAGCCATGATACAGAAGAAGCTGGTCCTGGAACAAACCCAAAAAATCTAGGATGATTTGCATCTCCACGATATTGATAAACTTCTTTTGACATTTCTGAAATCACTTCATCAACAGGACGGCCATCTTTAGAAATACCAATTTGTTTGATTTTTTCAATTTGTCCTTCAGATGTGTACCATGTCACCTTCTGAGAATGGATGTCATGTTTTTCTACACAAAATTGATGTACAAATTTTTCAATTGCTTCTTCTAATTGTATACTATTTAAAATATTTTCACTATTTATCATTTTAATAAAACTCCTCTCTTTACTATTGCTATATAGTAGTGTACACTAAACCTACATATATGTAAAATTTATATATTTTATAATATATATGATTTTTTTTAATATAGGAGCATTTATGGAATTACGAAATATCAATACATTTTTAAAGGTGGCCGGAACACAAAATTTTTCTAAAGCAGCAGAGCAATTGGGCTATTCTCAATCTGCTGTAACTGTTCAAATTCAACAACTGGAAAAGGAATTGCAAACTCAACTCTTTGAGCGCATTGGAAAGAGAGTATATTTAACTGAAAAAGGACAAGAATTTGTATCTTATGCTAATGATATTATGCGTGTAACAGATAATGCAAAATTTTTTGCTCGCCAAAACAATGTTTTAGAAGGAACACTTCGCATTGGTGGAGTAGAATCTATTTGTACTGCACTTCTTCCTGATTTACTTCTAAAATTTTATCAAATTTGCCCAAATGTACAAGTAACAATTAAGTCTGGTGCTACAGACGAATTAATGGAAATGGCTAAAAGCAATGAAATCGATTTTGTCTATACTTTGGATAAAAAAATAATAGGAAAGGAATGGAATCGAGCGGTTCTCACAGAAGAAGAGATTGTATTTGTTACTTTAGCAGATAAAGTAAAGAGTTCTTATGATGGGATTTCTATTCAACAGTTAATGCAAAAACCTTTTATTCTAACAGAACGAGGTGCGGCATATCAGTATGAATTAGAAAGACTTCTTTCAGAGAAAGACTTGGAAATTAATCCTATTTTGGAAATCGGGAATACGGAAACAATTATTAATTTAGTAAAAAGGGGAATGGGAGTTTCTTTTTTGCCCCAATTTACCGTACAGAAAGAACTAGAGAAACATGTTCTCTCAGAAATAAAGACAAATTTACCTAGTGTAAAAATGTATAGTCAATTATTTTATCACAAAAACAAATGGATGACGAAGCAAATGAAAAAATTCATTGAGTTAGTGAAAAACTTCCACATTTGAAGTTCTCCTCTAAACCGTTTGCAATAATTATGTGTAATTAGCATAAATAACAAGCGGAAAAATGTAAAAAAATAGAACAATTATACAAATACTTGTGTCAGAACTTATGGTAATGTTAAATAGTAAAAAAATATTTAGGAGGGAATTATGAAGAAGAAACTGAAAACAGGAGTAATAGCTCTGCTTGTTATCTGTATGGTTGTTAATGTAGTTCCTTTATCTGGAATTATCTTGAATGTATCAGCAGCAGAGCAGACGGTAACTTTTACAGATGAAAGTAACAGAGGTGGTTGGACAAAGACCCAAGGTAATGGAGATATTTCTTTTACTGATGGCGAAGATGATGAGGGTTTCATGAGTGTAAAATCTGATGACAACACTATTTTCGCTGATACACAGACAGAAAAGTGTGCAGATGGATATGTGGAAATGGATATGAAACTGACCGAAGCACCAAATGGCGGAAGAATGGGAATTATTTTTCGATACAACAGTCCTACGGACTGGGTCGGAATTGGAACTGATGCTGGAAAATGGACATGGTTCAATGGTAATGGCAATTGGGGGAGTGTTTCTGCTACTAAGAACACATTTACCAGTGTAGGAGAAAAGCACAAAGTACGTGTGGAATATCGCGGAACAAATATGAAAGTTTTGGTGGATGGCGAAAAAGTTGTTGATGAGAGTATTCCAAATTTGGGGAGTACAAAAGAAGGGAATATAGGTATTCGTTTATGGGGACTTGTAAGCCAGAACTATCAGTGTGGATTCAATATAGATAATGTAAAGACAGGAAAACTTACAGCAGAAGCAGAAATTACCCCAGATATCATTACAATTCCATATGAAGAAGCAGGAAGAGACGATTGCATTGTCACGTTAAAAAAGGATGGACCAAAGCTTACAAGCATAAAGAATGGTCAGAAAGAATTGATGCGGGGTATGCATTATACTTTAGATAACAATACCATTACTATTCAAAAAGAGTATATAGAATCTATCAAGGAAATTTCTGCAACAGACCTGACTTTCGAATTTGAAGATAAGCAGGTAAAAACCTTACATCTATTTATTGAAAAGGAAGAAGAGGTTGTAAGTTATACAAGAAATTTTAGCAAAGGAATAGACGGATTTGAAATGGTATCTGGAAACGGTTTTATGACAGAAGAACAAGATGGAATATTGCTTCACGGAGATGGACTTTTCATTGACAAAAAATCTAAGGAACTGAAGAATCAGGAAGTGGAATTTACATTTGACCCGTTAAACAACAACTGTAATTATGGTGTGGTTTTGCGTTATGTGTCACCTACTGAATATCTCTATGTAGGACCTGCAGGACAGAACTCCCAGCATTACACAAAATGGGGGGTATATGGACCAAACGGAAAAATTGCAGATATTCAGGATAGTGGGTTTGTTTTGGAAGGTCGTGTGGTTCCTTATAAAGTAAAAGTTCGTATAGTAAATGATATTATTACTGTTTATGTAGATAATGAGGAAATCTGGAACGGTCAGGTGAATGTAACTATGAAACATGGAAAAACAGGTTTCCGTACCACTGCAAATACGGGAATGACTGTACAGAAATTCACCCAAGAAACAGCATTAAAATATAAAGAAGCCAAAAATACTAAAACTAAAGAGATTGTCTCTGAAGAAATGACTGTTTCTATGGATGAAGCATTTCCAAGAGTAGCGGAATATACTTTAAAAACGGGAGAAAAAGTAAAAGGGCAGGAAGTTGCACTTCATCAATTGGAAATTAACAACAAACTATATATTCCAAAAGTAAGCGCAGAAATTTCTGGCAATACAGCAAACTATCATGTTTCCGTAAAAGAAATAGGAATATCTTTTGATGTTGTATTTAAAGTAGAAGGACATGTTCTTTCTATGAATGTGAAGAACGTAAAAGAGAGCAAAGATGTTCTTTTATATACTTTGAACTTCCCAAGACACAGCCTTATCTCTATGTCCAGTAAGGAGGCAGGCGCAGAACTTCGTGCTAATAACTATCAAGTAGAAACTAGATTACAGCTTGAGTCAGCCGTAGCATCAGAGGTGTATAGTGAAACTACGCTAGCTGTTTTGAGTAATAATTATGTTGCGGCAGCAGTGAGTGGAGAATCCTATAAGAACCGCCATGAGATTGCATATCAGACTTTCCATGTAGGAGATTACACTTCTACGGGAATCTGGATGAATGAATATACATACAGAGGACTGGACGGGGAAAAAATGTATGATCCATGGACGAAAATATCTATTACGGGAGACTGTAATAGAGATAGAAAGGTAGATTTTCAGGATGCGGCAGTTATTCTTCGTGATGATTGTATGGAGAGAAAAATTGGAGCCGATACAGTAACAAATAACTGGAACATGATTGCAATGAACGTAGGTTCCGAAGCACAATATCCATTCCTTCGTATATTGGATAATGCAAAGAAAATGTCACTTGCAACTGATAACTTTGGACAGAATATTATCATAAAAGGATATCAAAGTGAAGGACATGATGCATCTCACCCAGATTTTGCAAACTACAACAAACGTGCTGGTGGTCTGGAAGATTTCAAAACATTGCTAGAAAATTCCGAAGAATACAATACAAAAGTTGGCATCCATGTGAACCACACGGATGTATATCCAGAAGCTCCGCAATACGATAAAATTAAGACGGGACTTGGAGCATGGTCTTGGTATGATTCCGCTTCTCAGATTGTAAGGGAGAATGATGATCTAGATAAAACAGAAGAAGGTTTGGATGGAAGATTTACAAAGTTATTTGATACAGATACAGAAAAGATGCTAGATACCGTATATGTAGATGTGTTTTTTGGAACCCGCTGGCCGATGTACAAACTGGTGGAGAATATTAACGGCAAAAATCGTAATATGGCACTTGGGACAGAGTATGTAGATGAGATGGTATCTCACGGTGTATTTGCACATCATATCGGTTCCAACTTTGGAGGAGCTAGTAACCTAGTCCGTATTGTAGACAACAACCAAGCAGATATCTTTGCAAATCACCAGTTATTCAGAGGAGCAGAAAGCCGTGCAAACGAAGACATCGGTATTGATGGATGGCAGGGTGCCAAGAATATGAACATAGCTGTCCAGTCTTTCTATGAAAAGATACTTCCGAATAAATTTCTAGCACAGTATCCAATCATGCAGTATGAAAGTGATAACAAAGCAGTCCTTGGTAAAAACAATCAGATTGTGACTGAAATGAAAGAAGGCCGAAATGTGATTTCACTTGATGGCCATGATGTTGTAAAAGGAAATCAGATTTTCATACCATGGGACAATGGGGATGAAGAAGAAGGAAAGATTTATCACTGGAATAGAAATGGGGGTTCCACAACTTGGACACTTCCGAAATCTTGGGATAATGTAACTTCTGTTACGATATACAAACTGTCCGATGAAGGAAAAGTGAAAGTAGATGACGGTGTTATTACACAGAATGAAAATCAGGTAACTATCAACGCAGAGCCAAAGACTGGATATGTGTTATACAAAGATGATGTTGTTAACATTCAGACGGCAGACAATGTAGAATGGTCTACAGGTTCTCCTGTTAAAGATATGGGGTTTGACTCTCATAATTTTGATGAGTGGAAACCATATTCTACTGCGAAAACAACAGACCATATTACCATTGAAAATAACAACCTTGGAAACTCTCATCTGTATATCAAAGGTGAGAATGATGGCAAGGTAACACAAGAAATTACAGGGCTGGAAAAAGGACAGTCGTATGCAGTTTCTGTATGGTGTACAACGGCTGACGGACGCAAGGCTTCTATCGAAGTGAAAAATGGCGGTGAAGAGCTTTTCAACTATATGGATCGCAGTAATATTATTTATGGCGTACATCACAATGATAAATACCAAACGAAGGCCCAGCGTATGCAGGTGAGATTTGTCGCACAGTCAGATAAAGTGGTATTGACTCTATCAGCAGCAAAAGGTGTTGGACAAGATTCTGTAGTAGACTTTGATGATGTGCGGGTAGCAAAAGTGGAATCAAGCACAAATCCGAAACCGAGCAAATATGTTTATTGGGAAGATTTTGAAGATACAGATCAAGGCTGGGGTGCATTTGTATCTACTGAGTCTGATCAATCCCATTTATCTCAGAAAAATCCAGTAAATCCAGCTAATACAACGGATGTCATTGATGGAAACTACTCCTTGAAAGTTCGTGCTGGAGATTACATGAGAACCATTCCTGCAACTGTGCGCTTTGATTCGGAAACAGAATATACGGTAGGAATTGACTATAAGTCCTCATCTGCCAATGCATTTACATTTGCCGTGAAATCCGACAAGGCAAAAGAAGCTGGAGATGATGAAAACTCAGTGATTGCAAGTACTGCAGCAGTGGATAAAGAAGGCAAACTGGAATTGAAGTTTACAACAGGAAACTACAATGACTACTATGTGGATATTGTCAAAAAAGATGCTACTGAGTACTACCTAGACAACTTCTATGTGCAGGCGGCACGTCCAATCAATAGGGACACTCTTGGACAATTGATTCAGGAGGCAAAAGAATTGGAGGAAAGTGATTATACACTGGAAAGTTATCAGAAGATGAAAGAAACTTTGAAAGAAGCAGAAGCAGTTCAGAAAAATAACAGTTCTAATACAGAACTAATCCGAGCTATTTACAAAAAACTGGAAAAGTCCATGGAAGAACTAATATCTTATGCTTCCGCAGAAGAAAAATCATCTTTACTGGCAACTATCATAACAATGAAATCATTGCAGGAACATGATTATAAACAGGATGCACAGTGGATGATCTTACAGACTTTGATAAAAGAAGCGGAGGAGCTGTATGCTTCTGATAAAACAACTTCACCAGAAGTAATAAAGACTATCCGTGAAATGAATAAAGCGAAGGATGCTTTGAATCCAATTGTTGATCGTACTGCGTTAAAAGCGATTATGTCAAAAGTAGAGAAGGTTGATCGCAATGCTATTGTGGATGGAACAGAACTGCAGACTTTTCTTTCTGAGATGGAAAATGCAAAAGCAACGGATTTAAAGCAAGGTGTTACAGAAGAAGAAATCGCAGTGGCAACAGAAAAATTGACCAATGCATATAACAACATTGTCTTAAAAGATGAGTCTAAAAATGCTATGATAGCTGAAACTTTGACAAAGACTAAACAGAAAGAATCTTACTTTCTGGAAGGTGATTGGAGAGCAATTCAGGAAGCGAAAACAATACTGGAAACAATGCAGAGCAAGACAGGCGTAAAAGCGGTAGATTACTATATGGTACTGGATAAATTGGAAACAGCTCTTGGAAATAAATTGAATAGACCGGTGATTCCAACCAGTGTGGAAATTTCTGCAAAAGATTTCGAAATTACAACAAATGCACAGCAGGCTACATCAGGAGTAGAAGGCCCAGCTAAGAATGCATTTGACGGGGATACGAGTACCATTTGGCATAGCCAGTGGAATGGATTTACTGTTTCTGCAAATAATCCAGCATGGATTGAAGTAGATATGAAAAAGGGATACAATCTCAACCAGTTTTCATATTTGCAACGCCCGTCTGGCGGAGAGAATGGAAAAATCCAAAAATATAATCTCTATGTAAAAACGGAAGAAAATGATGGCTGGACAAAGGTGATTGCTGATGGAACTTTTGAGAACAAGGCGGAAGTTCAAAAAAAAGCGTTTGATACAGTGAATGCAAGATATGTGAAAATTGAAGTGACAAAGGGAGTTGGAAACTTTGCTTCAGCAGCAGAGTTTGCAATTTACCAGAAAGCTTCTAATTTTGCTGTATTACAGCAAGTTATGAATGAAATTGATAAGTTGGATGTTAACGCATATACAAAAGAAAGTTATGATAACCTGCAAGAATTATATAAAGATGCGGAAAAAATGCTGGATAACTTGCTTACAGAACAAAGTGAAATTGATGCTATGACAGAAAAATTAAGAACAGAAAAAGAAGGACTTGTATTAACGGCAACTCCAACAGATGTAAAGATGCTGAAAAATGCAGTAGAAGAAGCGAAAAAAATTAATCCGAAAGATTACAAAGACACAGAAATCTTTGTAAAAACTTTAAAAGATGCAGAGGCAGTTCTTCAGAAAGTTGAAGCAGAGGAAGAAGTGACACAAAAAGAAGTTACAGAAGCGGCCTTGAAACTGACACAGGAACAGGCGAAACTGGCCCCAATCGAAAAACCAGTGGTAGATAAAGGCGCACTGCAAAACGAAGTAAATAATGCGATTCCAGATGAACAATGTGAGAAGTATCCAAAGGCTCGGTGGAACACGTATAAAAAAACTTTGGAATATGCAAAGATCATTCTGGCAAAAAAAGATGCAACTCAAGATGAGGTGGACAACGCACTTCATCTGTTAAAAGATGCAAAGTCAGCGTTGAAAGAAAACCAAAGCGGTGTATCCGATACACCTAAACCAGAAAATAGTGATAATGGAATTATATCTGGAGGAGATAAAGGCGGAAATACATCCAAAACTCCAAAAACTGGAGATGATAGCGATCCGCTGTCTTTGGCCGGAACTGTCGCAGTAGCACTCTGTGGAGTAGCTGTATTGCTGACAAAAAAGAGAAAATAATGTGTAAAAGGACGGAAAACTAATTTTCTGCGGAGATTCGTATTTTTCTTGGCTCTAAGTCAATAGTTGGGGTGGGATTTTAAAAATCCCGCTCCAATGTTGCGTTTGAAGGCATTTAGGTGTTGTTATATAAAAGTACCTTTTTTATTGCATGACAAATAAACCTTCAAGTGCTAGTCTGTTAAAATTAATTAGTTACAAGAAAAATGCGAGTTCTGAGACGCTGGAAATTTCGAGTTGCAATAAAAGCAGTTCAGCATCATAAGAGTTTTTGCAATAACGTATGCGTCGACTTTATCAGTCTTAGTTTTGCGAATGTTATTTTTACGCATCTGAGACGTCTTTATAGGGTTGAGAACACACACTTTGTAAAACTCGGCAACAAGGTATCGAACAAGGTTGTTACTGTAGTGTGCCGTCGATTCAAGACCGATGATGATGCTGTCTTTGTCGAATGATTCGAGTTTAGAGATCAGCAGTTAGAAGCCACCAGCGTCATTTGTAAATTTGAACGGCTCAATGAGTATTTCACCGTCCGAAAAAATCGCGGCAGCGAAATGGTTAAGTTTGGCAATATCAATACCAACATAAATAATCATGAGGTTATACCTCCCTTTCATAAAGTCTGATACCGTGATATCCACTAACAATTATCATCGTAGACTTGATTGAATAAGTACTCATTGGAACGAAAGCCCCAGTACATCCAGCATATAAACAATTCAGATAAAGGTAATGGCAATACACTCCTATTGAGTAATCAATGCTACATGTCATTAAATCAAAAGTCCACAGTATCTGAATGTATTATAACCACGATATTAAAATTAAAAAGAAAGGAATGTTTGATAATTAACTTCCTAATTATCATACAAGAGATAATATGAAGAAAAAACATATACGACTTATACTACTTTTGCTTGTTTTATTTTTATTTTCCTTTTGTGTAATATCGAAATATGTAAATAAAAATATAGCAGAATTGAAAAAAGAGCGTAATGATGATTTTTATTTTCATTCTGTTGCTAAAGAGGGTAAAGT
>JAHHTN010000057.1 GCA_020024645.1 Faecalimonas sp. | reverse complement strand
CATTAATTCTTCTCAGATCTTCATCTGCCATTTCTGTTCCCATAAAGCCTACAATATATTTAGAAATTTCTTTATTCAAATAATCAATATATTCTTCTCTATCCAACATTTTTCTTTCATTAATCTTATCACCACAAAGAAGTGCATCAAAACCAGTCTCCGTATTTTTCTTTACCATGGTAAGCATACGATTTACTTCGCCTTCTATTTGAGAAATTGCAAGTGCCGCATTTCCTACCGCATAACTACTTTCAAATTTTTCAATATATGCCAATCTATGTTCTTCTTCTATATCTTCTTTCGATTCTGGAAGGATTTTCACTGCTAATTTTGCCATATAATTTCCTACCGGAAGGAGTAGCAATGTTGTTGTAATATTAAAAATAGTATGTACATTAGCAATTTGGGCAACTGTATTTCCTGGCGTTAACGTTTCCACTAAATGTACAAATGGTGTAAGCAAACAAATTACTGTAAATAAAACCGAACCAATAACATTAAACATTAAATGAATAACTGTCGTTCTTTTCGCATTTGTTTTTGTACCAATAGAAGCAAGCACTGCTGTAATACATGTACCGATATTCTGTCCAAACAAAATATATACAGCACTTGAAAGTGGAACTACCCCTGTTTGTGCTAATGCCTGTAAAATACCAACAGACGCTGAGGAAGACTGAATAACAGCAGTAAATATTGCTCCCACAAAAATACCTACAATTGGATTGCTTGCATTTGCCATGAATCCGATAAATGCTTCAGATTCTCTAAGAGGAGCCATTGCATTTCCCATTGTCTCCATACCAATAAATAAAATTCCAAGCCCGGCAAAAATTTCACTTATATGTTTCACTCTCTCGTTCTTAATAAATGTGATAGAAGCTACTCCAATAAAAGCAATAAGTGGTGCAATCGCACCGATATCAAGCGCAATTAATTGTCCCGTAATTGTTGTTCCAATATTGGCACCCATAATTACCCATACTGCTTGGTTCAATGTCATTAAACCTGAATTTACAAATCCAACAACCATAACTGTAGTCGCTGAAGAAGATTGGATCACCGCTGTAATTGCCGCACCTACAACCACACCTACAATGCGGTTTGATGTTACTCTCTCCAAAATTTTCTTCATTTTATTACCAGCTGCTGCTTCTAACCCGTTACTCATCATCTGCATTCCATATAAAAATAATGCAAGTCCACCGAGTAACATAAATACTCCTGTCATTCCCATTTTTTTCTATCCTTTCTTTCCTATCTTATGCGTTAATGAATGTCAGAAATTCTCCTCTTTTTTTCCCATCCATCTGATGTATTTGGCGCATTCGTAGAATATGATAGTCCAGAAAGTTCCCTAATTCTATAAATATCTCCCTTTTATCATTTTTCTTGAATTGAAAATAAAGGAAACACATAAACAAAAAATAGAAATATATTCTAATTCTATTTTTTCTCACAGTAAGAGCATTGGCTTGTACCTTTCCACGCGCCATTACTACTGCACTTTCTTTTTCTGCAACTCGCTCCCAAAAACTCTTTTTCAGCGTATTTTTATCTTCTGCATACACAAATGACGATTTTTCTATTACAATCCATTCATCCGTATTTGCAAATGCGAGTAAAAAAATAAGAAAAAACATCAATATTTTTTTCATCATCATACCCTTTCTTTCCCTTAACACTTAGCACAATAGCATATTCTCCGCGCTTCTGTCAATTGAAAATTCTGGCTTATAAAATCTGTTTTTTCTCTTGTGAAACATATAACAAATATGGTAAGATTGTAAAGATTGAGTTTTTTAACTAACGATAAAATACTAAAGGAGTAGGAACAAATGAAACAAAACTTTTTCAGTGGTCTAATGGCAGGCACTTACATCGCTTTAGGTGCAATAACTTTTTTGATTATTCCTAATCAAATTGTCGCCTCCCTTTTTTTTGCTACAGGAATTTTTCTTGTATTTAATTTTAGCAATATGCTCTTCACTAGAGTGTGTCCACTTATGATTGCCACAAAAGAATATGGCATAAAAGATTTAATTGTAACTTGGATGGGAAATGGTGTTGGAACGTTTATTATTGCTACACTGATACATTTTTGCAGATTTGAAGACAAAATTTTAGAGCGTCTTCAACCAATCGTAGATACAAAACTTTCCGATTCTCCATTAAGTTTGTTTATTATGGGGATTATCTGTGCTGTTTTTGTAAGCTATGCTGTTTTCCTCGGGAAAAAATATCCAAAAGGATCTTTTCCTCAAATATTTTATGTATGGCTACTAATCACCGCATTCGTTTTTGGAGGATATGATCATATCGTTGCAAATATGTATTATCTTTCAGCGTATGGATGGGCTTTCGGCGTAGAGATAATTCCTTTCTTAAAAGTTTTAGGAATCGTTACTGCCGGAAATATAGTTGGTGGACTACTTATTGGTTCTCTTGAGAAAAAACATCTTTAAATTTTAACAGAGAAGTTACCTTTGCATAAAGTAACTTCTCTGTTTCTTTATCTGGTTCACTTAAATCTGGCACCATAATTGTTCTGCAACCTGCAAGTGCAGCAGCTTTCACTCCATTCGGTGAGTCTTCTACAGCATAACAATCTTTCGGTTTTTCCCCAATCTGTTCACATGCATAAAGATAAATATCTGGCATTGGTTTCCCATTCTCCACCATATTTGCACAAATCACCCTATCAAACCAGTGATAAATTCCAATTTCTTTTAGATAACTTGTTGCTCTTTCCTCATCTGTGGCAGTTGCGACTGCTATTTTAAACCCTTTTTTCTTCAAATAAGGAAGAATTTCATCTACACCTTTTTTCTTTTCAATTCCGTTTTTTTCTAGCCAATCTTGCATTAATTCTTTTCTTCTTTGTCTTATACCTGCATAATTAAAATCTTCTCCATACATTGACTGCAACTTTGGTTTTGCATATTTTCCCGCCAAACTTCTAATCATTAAAGCATCTTCTCTTTTTATGTCATAACCAAATTCTCTTCCTGCTTGACACCAAAATTTCACTAGATATTTCTCTGTGTCAATCAAAACTCCATCCATATCAAATATAACAGCTTTCATATCCTACACCACTAATTTCCCGTTATAACCAACAATTCCTCCTATATTTACCGCTGTATACCCTATTTTATTTAAAAAGGTTGCCGCTCTTTTCGATCTCGCCCCACTCAAACAATACACAAAAATCGGATTTTCTTTTGGAAGAGAAATAGTTGGCAAACGATTGATTGGAATATTTAAACTACCTTCCAAATGCCCCTCCTGATATTCTTCTATAGAACGAACATCCAAAAGCACCGCATTTCCCGTTTTCTTCATTTCTTCTAACCCTTGTTCTATCAATAATTCCTCATTCATTTTGTATCCTCCTAGTACTTTTTGTTTTTATTATATCAAATTTTATTTTATTTGCTGTGATAAAATCACATTTTATTTGTTTAAAATATTTTTCACCATAAAATTTACACTTTATATAACACAAACTGGCAAGAGCACACTCCTGCCAGTTTCTATTTGCCTTTCTTTAACTGTTCTTCTTTCTTGCGATAAGTCGCCTCCAAAACTTCTACTGTTCCATCAATTCCTAAAAGGCTACTATTAAGTAATATCTGATGAGATTCTATATCTCCCCATTTTCTTCCAGTATGAGCTTCATAGTACAATCTTCTCTCTCTGTCTATATGTTTAATTTTCTCTTTTGCCTGTTTTTCTGTTAGGCCATAGATAGACATAATTCTTCTAACTCTATCTTCCCAAAACGCATAAATGAATGTATGTATATAGTTAGAGTAGTCTCCTAATATATAATCTGCGCATCTTCCCACAATTACACATGAACTTCTCTTCGCCAACCGTTTTAAAATCTCCGTTTGTTCCGCATACAGTCTATCACTTACCGGCTCAACAACAGCTTCATTGGTCATAAAAGAAGTATAACTTCCAACACCTACAACATAGGCAGAAAGAAATTTCCCAAGCATACTCTCATCTGCTTCTTCTGCAACAGCTTGATCTAAATGCAATTCTCTTGCTGCCATCTTGACAAGATTATGGTCGTAAAGAGGTATATCAAGCTTTGTCGCCAATCTGTTCCCTATTTCATGTCCACCACTTCCAAATTGTCTTCCAATTGTAATGATAATGTTATCCGTCATACCAGTTAGCCCCCTTCTATATAATTCTGAAAATTTATTATTATTCTTAATTATATCACAGCGACTTTCATTTTCACACCTTTTATCTAACAATTTTCAGCAATTTTGTGAATTAATCTTTCTGTATCCTCCCAACTCAAACAAGGATCAGTAATTGATTTCCCATAAACTCTATCTTCTGCTATTCCTTGACAACCTTCTTCTAAATAACTTTCAATCATAACTCCTTTTACTAAGTTTTTAATCTCTGGATTATAATTTCTACTGTGTAGCACTTCACTTACAATACGAATCTGTTCTTTAAACTGTTTATTAGAATTAGAATGATTTGCATCCACAATTGCTGCTGGATTTTGCAAATCCATTTTCTGATATGTATTTTGCAATCTAACTAAATCTTCATAGTGATAGTTTGGAATACATGTTCCATATTTATCTACGCCTCCTCGGAGAATAACATGAGCAAGGTCATTTCCATCTGTTGTCACATCCATTCCTCGATAAATAAATGTATGTGAGCTTTGTGCGGCAATTACCGAATTCATCATTACTGAAAAATCTCCACTTGTTGGATTTTTCATTCCAACTGGAATATCCATTCCGCTTGCTGTTAATCTATGTTGTTGATTTTCTACAGAACGTGCTCCTATTGCTTCATATGATAATATATCATCTAAGTAACTTCTGTTTTCAGGATAAAGCATTTCGTCAGCAGAAGTAAGTCCACTTTCTTCAATGGCGTGAATATGCATTTTACGGATTGCAATAATCCCTCCTAGTAAGTCTGGCGCTTTGTCTGGCTCTGGCTGATGAAGCATACCTTTATATCCTGCACCTGTTGTTCTTGGCTTATTCGTGTAAATTCTTGGAATAATCATGAGTTTCTCTGACACTTGTTCATTTAACTTTGCTAAACGCTTTACATAATCACAAATTGCAATTTCATTATCTGCAGAACAAGGTCCTACAAGAACAATAAATTTATCTGATTCTCCTGTGAAAATGTCTCTAATTTCTCTATCTCTTTGCTTTTTTAATTCCACAATATCTTTTGACAATGGATATTCTTCCTTCAACTCTAAAGGAAGAGGAAGTTGTTTGTTTACTCTCATTCCCATATTCTCTTTCTCCTTTTATATTATTATTCTAATTCAAATGCTCCTGTATATAATTGGTAATATTTACCGCCTTCTTCCATAAGCATCTCATGCGTACCACGCTCAATTATCTTTCCTGCTTCTAATACCATAATAACATCAGAATTTCGCACGGTGGATAATCTGTGCGCAATAACAAAAACCGTTCTCCCTTCCATAAGGGCATCCATTCCTCTTTGCACAATGGTTTCTGTTCGTGTATCAATAGATGAAGTTGCCTCATCCAAAATCATTACCGGCGGATCAGCCACCGCTGCTCTTGCAATTGCAATTAATTGCCTTTGTCCCTGTGACAGATTGGCTCCGTTTTCTATAAGTTGTGTATCATATCCTTTTGGCAAACGGGTAATAAAATCATCTGCTCCCACAAGTTTTGCCGCATCAATGCATTCTGCTTCTGTAGCATCTAATCTTCCATAACGAATATTATCCATTACTGTCCCTGTAAATAAATTTGTTTCCTGAAGCACAACTCCAAGTGAACGCCTTAAATCTGCTTTCTTAATCTTATTAATATTAATTCCATCATATCGAATTTTTCCATCTGCTATATCATAAAAGCGATTAAGCAAATTTGTAATAGTTGTTTTCCCTGCTCCAGTAGAACCTACAAAAGCTACCTTTTGTCCCGGTTTTGCATACAATGTAATATGATGTAAAACTGTTTTATTTTCTTCATATCCGAAATCAACATCAAACATACGAACATCTCCAGACAATTTTGTATACGTCACTGTTCCGTTCTCTTCATGAGGATGTTTCCACGCCCACATTCCTGTTCGTTCTTGACTTTCTACAAGTTTCCCATTTTCTTCTCTCGCATGAACAAGCGTTACATAACCATCATCTTCTTCCGGTTCTTCGTCAATCAATGCAAAAATTCTTTTTGCACCAGCAAGCCCCATAACAACTGAATTTATTTGATTAGACATCTGACTAACATTTCCACAAAATTGTTTTGTCATATTTAAAAATGGTACAACAATACTTATACCAAATGCCATTCCTGATAAACTTACATTTTTCACTTTAAGCAATAATAAAATTCCTCCTGTGAGAGCAACTGTAACATAAAGAACATTTCCGATATTACTTAAAATTGGCATAAGCATATTTGCAAATTTGTTAGCACTCTTCGCATCTTCAAACAGTTTTTCATTTATTTCATCAAATTTTTCCTCACATTCTCTCTCATGACAAAACACCTGTACAATTTTTTGGCCATTCATAATTTCTTCAACATATCCTTCTGCTTTTCCAAGAGAAATCTGTTGACGCGTAAAATATTTTGATGAATTTCCACCAATTTTCTTTGTCACAACAAACATGAGTAGTATTCCAAAAAATACTATCAAAGTCATCCACAAACTAAAATAGAGCATAATTCCAAATACTGTCAATACTGTAACAGTTGAAACTAATAGTTGCGGAAGACTCTGAGATACCATCTGTCTTAATGTATCAATATCATTTGTATAGTAACTCATAATGTCACCATGATTATGTGTATCAAAATATTTAATCGGAAGGTTTTGCATTCCTCTGAACATTTTAACACGAAGTTTTTTTAGGAATCCTTGTGTAATTGTTGCCATCATCTGTGTAAAAGCAACCGCTGATAATAATGAAAAAATATATAACACCAATAAAATACCTATATAAACAACAATCTTTCCGCTAACTGCGTCCCAATCCCCTGTTTTCCAACTCATTTCCACAATAGAAATAATCTTTTGCATAAAAATTCCATGAATGGAGGTGACAGCCGCACTGAAAATAATGCAAATAAGAACAAGTGATATTTTCATAGGATAAAATTGAAATAATGTTTTTAAAAGTCTACCTAATATTCCTGTTTTTTCTCTTTTATTCATCATCTTCACCCACCTTATTTTGAGAAGTATATACTTCCCGATAGATTTCACTTTCAACAAGCAACTGTTCATGTGTTCCAATTGCACTAATCGTACCTTTATCCATTACAACAATTTTATCCGCTTCCTTCACAGAAGAAATTCGTTGTGCAATAATAATTTTTGTCGTTTCTGGAATAAATTCCTTAAAAGCTTTTCTGATAAGTGCATCTGTATTTGTATCTACCGCACTTGTCGAATCATCTAATATTAAAATTTTAGGATTTTTTAACAATGCTCTTGCAATACATATCCTCTGTTTTTGTCCTCCAGAAATATTTGTTCCCCCTTGCTCAATGTAAGTATCATACTGTTCAGGAAATTGTTTGATGAATTCATCTGCTTGTGCCAATTTACAAACTTCAACCAACTCTTCATCTGTCGCATCTTTCTTTCCCCAACGAAGATTTTCCTTAATTGTTCCTGAAAATAAGACATTTTTTTGTAGTACAACAGATACTTCATTTCTTAAAGAAGTTAAATCGTATTTTTTAACATCAATTCCTCCAACTTTTACACATCCTTCTGTTACATCATATAACCTTGAAATTAACTGTATTAAGGAAGATTTTGAAGTCCCCGTTCCACCTATAATACCAATTGTTTCACCAGAATGAATATGTAAATCAATATTTGACAACGCCATTTTTTCTGCAGTTTTCACATATTTAAAGTTCACATTTTCAAAATCAATCGAACCATTTTTTACTTCATATACAGGATTTTCAGGATTTTTAATTGTTCTTTCTTCTTGCAAAACTTCCATAATACGTTTTGCTGATTCACTTGCCATTGTAATCATAACAAATACCATTGACATCATCATTAATGAATTCAATATTTGAAAACTATACGTTAAAAGTGCTGAAAATTGTCCTACATCTAAATCAAGACCTTTTGATGTAATAATTACATATGCTCCAAAATACATAACAAAAATCATTACTGTATACATACAAAATTGCATAAGCGGATTGTTATATGCTAAAATCTTCTCTGCTTTTGTAAAATCTTTGCAAATATTATCTGCCGTTTTTTCAAATTTTTCTTTTTCATATTCTTCACGCACATAAGATTTTACAACTCGCATTCCTTTAATATTTTCCTGAATAGAATTATTCAAGTTATCATATTTTTTAAATACTCGTTTAAATACAGGCATCGCTAGTCGAATAATTGTGAACAATCCAGTCGCTAATATCGGAACCACTACAACAAATATCCACGCCATTTTTCCTCCCATAATAAATGCCATTGTAAAGGAAAAAATAAGCATAAGCGGACACCGAATTGCTATTCTTATAAGCATCATATATGCCATTTGTACATTTGTCACATCTGTTGTAAGTCTAGTCACAAGTGACGATGTGGAGAACTTATCAATATTAGTAAAAGAATATGTCTGTATTTTGTAAAACATATCTTTTCTCAGATTTTTTGCAAATCCACAAGAACCTGTAGCACAAACAGAGCCAGCTATTGCTCCTGCAAATAATGCAAAACTAGCCATTATAACTAAAATCCCTCCATAAATTGCAATTGTGTTCAAATCACATTCTGCCTTGATTTCGTTCACTAGACGAGCAATGATAAACGGAATAATACATTCCATAATGACTTCCACCAAAACAAAAATGGGTGCTAAAATAGATGGCTTTTTGTATTCTCGAATGCTTTTTGAAAGTTCTTTTATCATTTCTTTCCCTCCTTTATCGTATCGTCGTTTCTATGACAATTGTTCTTATTATAATACTTTTTCCTCTTGTAAATCAATAAAATTTAAAAGAGACCGCAATAATTTTATTACAGTCTCCCTCTCTTATTCTAAATATTTTCACTACGAATAGTTTCTATAATATTTTGTTTTTTCACTTTTTTTACTGAATATCCCATAGTCATACACACAACTAAAAAGACAACTAGAATACAAATACATATTTGTCGATACGGAACATAATATGGTATTTCTAAAATGTTTACAAATTGTTTATAGAAAATATATGAGAACATGACTCCCACCGGAATTCCATACAAAAGTGCTTTCGTTCCATAGAAAAAACTTTCATACCATATCATCTTTTTAAATTCTTTATCTGTCATTCCAACCGACCGAAGTGCAGCAAATTCTCTGCTTCTCAACGCCATATTTGTTGTAATCGTATTAAAAATATTCGTAATTCCAATAACAGAAATAACTATCAAAAAGCCATATAGAAAAATAGACATAATAAGGTTAATGCTATTATTTTCTCTAGCTTCTTCTTCAAAATCTCTATATGTCCATCCCTCTTTTCCAGTTATTGCTTCCATCTCTTCACGAACTTCCAATGTATTATTTGCATCAATATATATCCCCGTATAACTAAACTTTCTCTTATTCATCCATTCTTCTGACACAATAATACTTGGAATATTATTAGAATTCTGTATAACCGGAAGTCTATCTGAACGTTTGACGATTTCAATTTCTCCGCCATCAAATCGTAATTTTTCTCCCTCTTTTACAGCTAGTTCATGATATTTTTTTCGCTTCGCCTTACGTTCACCTTCATTCCGAACAAACGAAATGCTTGTGTCGTATAAAATTCCTTTATCTTTTACTTCCTCATAAGAAATCCCTAATTTTTTCACAAATTTCTTATACGTTTTATTAGAAAAAGAATAAAATACATATTGTATTTCTTCATCCTTCTCTTCCTGACTAAGTTCTGCAATATCTCTAACCTTCTCTGCCGTTTCTGTCAAAGATACATTGTTTGGACTAGCAATCCACATTTTAACAATATCACATTTATTGATTCCCTTTACCTTACTTGCTTTTTGATAGATTTCTTCTTTCTTTTTTATATCTTGTTCATCATTATATGCAATCAGATTATATTCTATCTTCCCATAATTTAGATTTTGCACTTCTTCTCCATATATTTTTATAGAACTAATAGATAAAAACAATACAATACTAATAAAAAGAGAAAATACCGTTGTTCTATATTTTTTTCTGCTTCGTTTTAAGTTTTTCTGCGCAATCTCACCCTCAATTCCAAAAATTTTTGAGAATAATTTAGATGTACGTAATTTTTTTGCCTCTAACTTTGTACTTTTCGTCTCGCGAATTGATTCCATAGGAGACACCTTTTGTGCGCTTTTTGCAGGGATTAGCGAAGAAATATAAATCATACATATCGCTACTACTACAGCAATCAAAATTGAGACAACTGACACATACAACTTCAATTCAATTTCTCCAGCAAAAGATATTCCCTTTAAAATTTCCATTACAATACGAAGCGTCAACCCAATTGCTCCAATCCCAAATAAAACACCCAATGGAATGGAAATCATCCCTAAAATTGCGCCTTCAAACAAAACATTTTTCCGTATCTGCTTAGACGTTGCTCCTACACTCGCCAACATACCGTACTGCTTTAGTCTTTCTGTAACAGAAATATCAAAACTATTTTTAATCACAAATACAGATGTAAATAAAATAATGCCGATAACTATTCCAGCCATTATTTTTAAAGAACGTAACGCATCTATATTTCTCATCGCACCTTGAAAAGTTAACAAAGTATCATTTATCTTGCACTCATGTAAATCTAATTCTTTTTCCAACAGTGTCTGAACAGCAAATGTATCTTTAGGTTTTTTCATCAACATAGCAATATCTAGATTTCCACTGTTTCTTTCCTCGTCGAACATTGTAAATAAATTATATCCTCTATCTTGTTCATTATAAAAATTAAGCGGATCTGTTTTTACTATTCCAGAGATAACATATTCTTTTTCTTTACCTTCAATTTCTAATTTCAATGTATCTTGCACATCTAATTTTTTTAAATAATTCTGTTGAAATTCCAGTGAAAGCAAAATTTCATTTTTATTCTGAGGTAATTTTCCTTTTTGCAAAACAATTCCCCAATCAGCAAATTCTTCTTTTTTCATCCCAAAAATTTTTGTTTTCGGGAAATTCTCATCATCATCTTTTAAAACTGTCTTCACGTTTTCTATTGTCTGCAAAACCATTTTCTTTTTGGCTTTCTCGTTATGCAGAAGATATTTTTGTTTCTCTTTTGGCACATTTCTAACTAACATATGATAATTACCATTCGTTTTCTTTGCATACTCAATAAGGCTCCCCTGCATACTAGATACAAACGTTGTTATTGCAGTGATTAAAGCTACCGATAATAAAACACCAAAAATAGTAACAAATGTTCTTCTCTTATTCCTTTTTAAATTTTTTATTGTGAGTTCATTTAAAATCTTCATAAATTACCTCACCTTCTCATCTTTTATAATTTTTCCGTCTGCAATAGTAATAATCCGGTCTGCTTCTAATGCAATTTTTTCATCATGGGTAATAAGCAAAATCGTTTGATCATATTTTCGATTTGTCATCTTTAATAAATCAATAATTTCTCTAGATGCTTTACTATCAAGGTTTCCTGTTGGTTCATCTGCCAACACAATTGCAGGATGATTAATTAAGGCTCTTCCAATCGAAACTCTCTGTTGTTGCCCTCCCGACAGTTGATTCGGCAAATATTCTCTTCTGTTTGTTAAATTTAATATAGAAAGCATCTCTTCCATTTTTTCTTTTTCTACCTGCTTTCCATCTAATCGACATGGTAGTGCTATATTTTCCTCCACATTTAATATTGGAATCAAATTGTAAAACTGATAAATCAACCCCAACTGTCGTCTTCTAAAAATTGCCATTTTATCATTATTCAAATTTAAAATTTCTGTTCCATCTATGTAAATCTTTCCTGCTGTTGCTCTATCCACACCTCCAATCAAATGGAGTAATGTTGATTTTCCACTTCCAGAAGCACCGATAATCGCAACAAATTCTCCTCGCTCAACAGAAAAATTTATGTTATCTAACGCCTTCACTTCCGTATCATTCATTCCATATGTTTTACACAAATTTTCAATTTTTAAAATTTCCATAACTGTCCTCCTTTTCTTATGACAGAATCATCATATCAAATGAAAGTGACTTTAAAGTGACTCTTGATAAAATTTCAAAATAAATTCCGTTCCTTTTTCTTTCTGACTTCTCACATCAATATCTCCACCTTGATGTTTTACAATACTTTTTGTAAATGCCAATCCAAGACCTACGCTATCTTCTTTTGCATTTTTACTTTTGTAAAATCGCTCAAAAATATGAGGCAAATCTTCACTTTCAATTCCCTCACCATTATCTTTTATACTTAGTTTTGTATAAATATAATTTTCTTCCCAACAAAATTTCACTTCCGTTGCTCCATGCTCAATAGCATTTTTGACTATATTGCACACGCTTTCCTTCGTCCAATGAAAATCACACCACAACTTCGCCTTTTTTTCCCCTTCTCCACAAATACGACTTCCCGTAACCTCACATAAAACAGCAAATCTTCCCTGTACTTCTTTCAATAAATCTTTGATATAAATTTCTTCTTTTTTTAGTATAACCGTCCCCGAATCTAACTTTGCCAGATTTAATATACCTTTTACAAGCCATTCTATTTTCATTAAATCTTTTTGCATATTATCTAAAAACAGTTCTTTTTGCTCCTGAGGTAAATCCATTCGTAAAAGTTCATTTACCATATGCAAAGATGTGATTGGAGTTTTTAACTGATGTGATATATCCGCCAAAAATTGTTCTAATTCAAATTTGCTCTTTTCTAGAAAAGCATTATTTTCTCTTAAAAGCATTGTAATATCATACACTTTATTATTTAAAAGGCTGAAACTTCCTTCTTCATTGTCAGTTAATTGCAAAGTTTCTTTGCCTGCCAAAATTTCCTCACAATATTGTTCCATTTGCCATATCTTTTTATCCTGCTGTTTTCTATCATACAGACTTATTCCTAAAAATAAAATCCCATTTATTAAGCCAATACAAGCCACCTCTATCGTAATGGACACTGGATGGAATTCCCTTTCCTCCACACCATATTTTTTCAAAACATTCGTTACTCCCTGTTTATCTTCTGTTTCCAAAATTTTCTCAGTCATTTTATATATCCAACCGTTTATCTCTTTTTCCTTCGCTCTTCCTAAGAAAACACAAATACCAATGTCAACTGCTATACACAAGCAAATAAATGCAAACCATTTTTTCTTATTCATATTAACCACCTATTTTATATCCCATTCCTCTTACCGTCTGAATAATTTTTGGATCATTTGGATTGTCTTCAACTTTCTCTCGAAGTCTTTTAATATAAACTGTAAGTGTATTGTCATTAACAAAATTTCCTGACTCATCCCAAATATGTGACAAAATCTGATTTCTTGTTAAAATTCTTCCCTTATTCTCAAAAAATAATAATAGTATTTTATATTCTAATGCAGTCAACTCCAATTGTTTTCCATTCTTATACGCCATATGCTCAGTTGAATGAATATAAATATTTCCTATTACCAGTTCATTTCTTTCCTTTGTTCCTATTCCTCTAAGTCTAATTACATTTTTCACTCTAGAAACAAGTTCTCTTGGGCGAAATGGCTTCGTAATGTACTCATCTACCCCAAGACGAAATCCTTCTACAATATGTTCTTCCTCATCAAGTGCTGTTAGAAAAATAACCGGTATCTCTTTTTCCTTTATCTCTTGAAAAAATACAAATCCATTTCCATCAGGAAGACCGACATCTAATATCAATAACTGATAAAGTTTTTCTTCCATTTTTTTCTTTCCTTCCGCTATAGTCATTGCTAATTCCACATGTAACCCTTCATTTTCCAAAAGAAACTGTAGTCCTTCACCAATATGCCTATCATCTTCTATTATTAAAATCTGAATCATCACATTTAACCTCCTAATTCATTTGCACTATTGGTATTATACATTAATTTGCAC
>JAHHTN010000056.1 GCA_020024645.1 Faecalimonas sp. | reverse complement strand
CAAAAATATGACAGTGTCTTTTTATTTATTTAGTACAAATCAACACTATTTATAATATAGCACTTTCAATATAAATATGCAGTATTTTATATTTTTTTTGTTAATAAAGCACATTTATATGTGTTTAAAATATATTCTACATATTTTTCTATAGTTATTTTTAATAAAAATACGAGATATTAAATCAAAAGCTCGGTTCTGTCTAAGCGTCTTCCAATATAAATTCATCCACAACTGATACGAAAACAACATGGAAACATTCCACACGCCTTAACATATTTCTCATTTCTTTCCCATATCCTGTAATTAAGAAAGATTATTCTGAGGTATTCTCTTGAAAAAATGTAAAAAAATCACTGCACTTCTTGTCCTATTTGCCTTTTCTTTTTCTATGGGGCATTTTACTGCAAAAACCATTCAAACATTTTCTAATAAGACTGTCACAGCATCTTCGCCAGAAAATTGGGGACTTAGTTTTCAAGAAAACGGTAAAGTCCCTGTAGGAAACGCATCTTTCGATGAGTTAAAACAATATGATGCCTATTATGCTGAACCAACCAAAGAAAAAGTTTTATATTTAACTTTTGATGCTGGATTTGAAAACGGAAATACTTCCGCCATATTAGATGCATTAAAAAAACATAAAGCCCCTGCCACTTTTTTCGTTGTCGGAAATTTTTTGAAAACAAGCCCTGATTTAGTAAAAAGAATAGTAAATGAAGGACATATTGTGGGAAATCATACCTTAAATCATCCAAATATGTCGAAACTTTCCTCTAAAGAAGAATTCCAAAAAGAGATTTATGGCGTAGAAGATTTATATAAGAAAATCACAAAAAAAACAATGAAAAAATTGTATCGTGCTCCACAGGGAAAATATAGTACACAAAACTTACAAATGGCAAAAGATTTAGGTTATAAAACATTCTTTTGGAGCCTCGCCTATGTAGATTGGTATGAAAATGATCAACCAACAAAGGAAGAAGCATTTGACAAACTATTAAAAAGAATTCATCCTGGTGCAATCGTTCTTCTGCACAGCACTTCCTCCACCAATGCGCAGATTTTAGATGAACTGTTAACAAAATGGGAAGAACAATGATATACTTTTAAATCTTTAGACGCATTTTTATAACTGAAACTTATAATATCAATTTAAAAATATTCATAAGCATTCCTTTGATTTTCATGAAAATTCGTGATAAACTTATTCTGTTAAAGACACAAATTTGTTATCAGAAAAAGGAGGATTTCTCATGGGCGGATTTTTTGGTGTCGCCGGAAAATCAAACTGTACACTTGATTTGTTTTATGGCGTTGACTACCACTCACATTTAGGAACACGCAGAGGCGGTATGGCTACTTATGGTCCACAAGGTTTTAGCAGAGCCATTCACAATATAGAAAACTCTCCATTCCGTACAAAATTCGAACGGGATGTGGAAGAATTAAGAGGGAACATTGGCATCGGCTGTATTTCCGATTTTGAGCCACAGCCATTATTAATCCAATCACATCTTGGAAGTTTTGCCATTACTACTGTCGGCAAAATTAATAATATGGACGAATTGTTGAATAAAGTTTATGGTCATGGACATACACATTTTCAGGAAATGAGCGGAGGACAGATTAACGCCACCGAATTAATTGCTTCTCTAATTTGTCACAAAGACTCTCTTGTAGAAGGAATACAATTTGTACAAGAAATCGTTGATGGATCAATGACGCTTCTTGTTATGACAGAAGATGGGCTTTATGCTGCAAGAGACCGTTTGGGAAGAACTCCTCTTGTAATAGGGAAGAAAAAAGATGCTTTTTGTGTATCTTTTGAAGATTTTGCCTACATTAATTTAGGCTATTCAACTTATAAAGAGCTTGGTCCTGCTGAGATTGTATATATTACACCTGATGCAGTTGAAACAGTAAGTCCAGCTAAGGAAGATATGAAAATCTGTTCATTCCTCTGGGTATATTACGGATATCCAACATCTTCTTATGAAGGAGTTAATGTAGAAGAAATGCGTTACAAATGTGGAAGTATGCTTGCTAAACGCGATGCTGAAGACAACGTAAAACCAGATATTATTGCAGGTGTACCTGATTCAGGAATTGCTCATGCTATCGGATACTCAAATGAATCCCGTATCCCATTTGCAAGACCATTTATCAAATACACTCCTACATGGCCTCGTTCTTTCATGCCACAAAATCAGGAACAAAGAAATCTGATTGCACGTATGAAATTAATTCCAGTACAATCATTGATTCAGGACAAAAGTCTTTTGTTAATTGATGACTCGATTGTTCGTGGTACACAATTACGTGAAACAACTGAATTTTTATATAATAGCGGTGCTAAAGAAGTTCATGTAAGACCTGCCTGCCCTCCATTACTATATGGTTGTAAATACTTAAACTTTTCTCGTTCTAAATCAGAATTAGATTTAATCACGCGACAGGTAATTCAAAAATTAGAAGGAGACAATGCAGAAAATGTACTTCATGAATATGCTGATCCTACAACTGAACGATATGCCAATATGCTTGAAGAAATTCGTAAACAGCAAAACTTTACCACATTACGTTACCACCGTTTAGATGACTTAATCGCTTCTATCGGATTAGAACCATGTAAAGTTTGTACATATTGTTTTAACGGAAAAGAATAATTATATAGAAATAGAAAAGGAGAGAAATTTCAAACCGAAGTTTCTCTCCTTTTTACTATTCCGCATCATTTGTTAAATGAAATTTATCTAATATGTAAAAAATCAAACTTAATCCCATACCAACCACACAGGCTAATACCATTCCTTTCAATTCTACATTCCCAAATTTCACTGTAATTCCAGATAACCCTGTCACAAAAACAACGGAACTCAATACTAAATTTTTCGATTTTCCGTAATCCACTTTCCCATCTACTAAAATTCGTATTCCTGATGTTCCTATCATTCCATACAACAAAAATGAAATACCACCAATTACTGCTCCCGGTATAGTTTGAATAAGAACAGTGAGTTTTCCAATAAATGAGCATATAATGGAAAGAATCCCCGCTCCTGCAATAACATATACGCTATATACCCCTGTCACTGCCATAACTCCAATATTTTCCCCATAAGTTGTTGTTGGAACAGAACCGATAAATCCTGATAACATTGTAGAAAAATTATCACCAAATAACGAGCGGTGCAATCCTGGATTTTTTAATAAATTTCTACCAATAATTTTTCCTGTCACAATCTGATGCCCGATATGTTCTGATGTAATAACAAGGATAACAGGCAAAATAATTAAAATCGCTTCTAAATTAAATTTAGGCGAAGAAAAATTTGGCATTGCAAATAAGGACGCTTGCGCTACTTTTTTAAAATCAACCATCCCGCTGGCAATAGCAGTAATATATCCTGAAACTACTGCTATTAAAATAGGAATAACTGATAAAAATCCTCTAAAAGCTACAGAGCCAAAAACTGCCATTCCTAAAGTAACAAAAAATACAATTAAATTTTCTGGTTTAATATGCTCTTCTAATAATCCAGCTTGATTGGCTGCTGTTCCAGCTAATTCTAAACCAATCAATGCAACTACTGGCCCCATTGCCGCTGGAGGTAATACAATATCTATCCAATCTGAACCAAATTTGTAAATAATAAATGATAATATGCAACCACAAAATCCTACTGCAATAAAACCACCCAAAGCATATTCATATCCAAATTTACTAATAACTACTCCTGCTGGTGCTAAAAAAGCAAAACTTGAACCTAGATACGCTGGTGCCTTTCCTTTCGTTATTAGAATAAATAAAAGTGTCCCCACCCCATTCATAAATAATACAATTGCAGGATTGATTCCAAATAAAAAAGGCACAAGTACTGATGCTCCAAACATAGCAAACATATGTTGAATACTTAACGGTACTAACAACTTAAATGGTACTTTCTCTTCTACTTGAATAATTTTTCTCTTTTCCACTCACTTTCCTCTCTTTCGTTTTTTCTATTCAGTATAACAAAAGAAGAGTAGATTTTCTACTCTTCTTTCAACATAACTATTTATTTAAACCCATTTCTTCTCTAACTTCAATAAAGCATTTTACAATGAAATCGATATCTTCTTTTGTATGACTTGCACATACTTGTGTACGAATTCTTGCTTTTCCCTTTGGAACAACAGGATAAGAAAATGCTACCACATAAACACCTTTTTCCATCATGCGTTTTGCAAATTCTGCTGCTGTCACTTCATCATATAACATAACTGGTACACATGGATGTGTTCCCATGATAATATCAAATCCATTATCTACAAGTAATTTACGATAATATGTAGTTGTTTCTTCTAAATGATCACGAAGTTCTGTACTCTCACTTAACATATCAAACAACTCGATGCTTGCACCTGCGATTGCTGGTGCCAATGAGTTAGAGAATAAGTATGGACGACTTCTCTGACGAAGCAAATCAACGATTTCTTTACGAGCAGATGTATATCCGCCTGACGCTCCACCAAGTGCTTTTCCCAAAGTTCCTGTAATAATATCTACACGTCCTTCTACGCCACAGTGTTCTGCAGTTCCTCGTCCGTGTGCTCCAACAAATCCAACAGCATGGCTATCATCTACCATAACTAAAGCATTATATTTATCTGCCAAGTCACAAACTCCTTTTAAGTTACAAATGATTCCATCCATAGAAAACACACCATCTGTTGCAATTAATTTAATTCTTGCACCTGCTTCATCTGCTTCTTTTAATTTTGTTTCCAAATCTTCCATATCATTATTTTTATAACGGAAACGTTTCGCTTTGCATAAACGAACTCCATCAATAATAGACGCATGGTTTAATTCATCACTGATAACCGCATCATCTGCTGTTAAAATTGTTTCAAATAATCCACCATTAGCATCAAAACAAGAAGAATATAAAATAGTATCATCCATTCCTAAAAACTCAGATATTTTCTTTTCTAATTGTTTATGAATATCTTGTGTTCCACAAATAAAACGAACAGATGCAACTCCATATCCTCTTTCATCATAAGTTCTTTTTGCAGCATCAATCAATCTCTGATTATCTCCAAGTCCCAAATAGTTATTTGCACACATATTGATTACTTCTCTGCCATCTTCTAATTTTACTCTTGCTCCTTGAGCTGAGGCAATCGGTGCTTCACCTTTAAATAATCCTGCTGCCTTGATATCTTCTACTTCTTTTGTATAAATACTTAAAATATCATTTTTACGTGCCATTTCTTTTCCACCCTTTCTCTCTAATTTAAAATTCCTGTGATTGTGCTTCTAATTTATCTAAATCTTCCCAATTTAAAATAACTTTTCCTGATTGTCCTGAAATCATTGCATCAAAACCAGCTTTATAATCTTTAATATTCATTCTATGTGTAATGATCTCGGAAATATCAAGTCCTGCTTGAAGCATTGTTGTCATCTTATACCATGTATCCCAAACTTTTCTTCCATAAATACCACGGATATTTAAACCATTCCAAATAACGGTCTCCCAATTAATCTGTGCGTCTGGTCTCTGTAATCCTAAAACAGCAATTTTACCTCCATGTTTCATATTTTCAATCATATCACGGAATCCTGCAGCCGCTCCTGACATTTCCATACCTACGTCGAATCCTTCTGTCATTCCGATTTCTTTCATTACATCTTCTAATTTCTCATTTGCAAGATTAACCGTTCTTGTTGCTCCAAGTTTCTTTGCAAGATCTAAACGATATTGATTAAAATCTGTAACAACAACATGTCTTGCTCCTGCAAATTTAGCAATGGCTGCCGCCATAATTCCAATTGGTCCAGCTCCTGTAATTAATACATCTTCTCCCAATACTTCATAAGAAAGCGCTGTATGTGTAGCATTTCCAAATGGATCAAAAATCGCATACATTTCTTCTGGAATTGCAGGATTTGTAGGCCATACATTCTCTGCTGGAATTACAAGATATTCTGCAAAAGCACCGTCACGATTTACTCCTACACCTTTGGCATCTTTACAGTTTTCCTTATGTCCTTCTAAACAGTTACGACATTTTCCACATACAATATGACCTTCACCTGACACCAGATCACCTATTTTATATCCTCGTACACCGGAACCCATCTCTACAATCTCACCAACATATTCGTGACCTGCTGTTTGCCCTAGAGCAATTGTATGCTGTGCCCATTCATTCCACTGATAAATATGCACATCTGTTCCGCAGATTGCTGTTTTATGAATTTTAATTTTTACATCATTTGTGCCCACTTCTGGAATCGCTACTCTTTTGAGTGCTAATCCTGGAGCTGCTTCTTCTTTTACCAATGCCCACATTTTGTTATCGTTCATTATTTTTTCTCCTATTCTTTTAGGTATTTTTTCTCGTTTCTTTAAGAATATCATAGACTATTTTCACAAAAATATCAAGCAAATTTCATCCGTTATAGACGAACATTTTATATAAATCGTTTTTGTTTCACGGACATGAGCAAATGTTTTTCTAGGACAGACAAAAAGAAAGCAACCCTGTTATGAGTTGCTTTCTTAGCATATAATTAGTTTTGTTTAAATCGTCTACGTACTACTATTGTAACTATACTAAGTACACAAATTCCAACCCAAAGCATCCAATTAAATGTGTCTGCTGTTTTCGGAACACTAGCATTTTGATTTGGTTTTTTCAAACTATCCTCTGTATGCTCTCCGGTATTTCCCTCTAACTTCTTTTCTTTTTCAATACCCGCCATAAATGTTCCCAATGTATTATTTTTCACTAACACATTGTTTTCTTTAATAATTCCTTTGTGTGATACTACAGATTTATCTCCACATAATTGTTTTACTATTACATTTCTGCCATTGTAACCATCCTCAACTGGAATGTTTACGTTGATTTCTCCAATGTATCCTCCATCATATGAAATTGTATATGGAGCAAAAAGTTTTTCCACTTTATTCCCCAATGAAGTAAACTCTTTTCGCAAAATTGATTCTTCTTCTGTGCTTGCTTTCTCTACATGGAGAACAAAATCATCCATGCATTTTCCAATAACTGTTATGTTACTTTTTTCATCAACTATTGTAATTACTTTCGCATTTTCTTCTAAGTTTTTCCAATCTTTTTCTGCTTTTAATAAAATACTGTAATTTTTCACTTTTTCCTGCACATTTTTCTCTAATTTGTCATATGCAACTCTTGCAAATAAAATTGCATCTCTTGATTTTGAAGTAAATTGCACCTTTCCTATATTAGAAATTTGCATATCCATCTGTTTCGCTGCTTTTTCTGCCTGTTCTTCTTCTGTCAATTGTGCATCTGTTTTTACAGCATCCATTTTTTCCTTCACCGTTTTTAAAACTTTTTCGATTTCCTTTTTAGTTGAAGTTTTTTCGATTTGTATTTTACCTTCGTTGATTAGTTTCTTTAATACTTCTTGCTGCTCTGGGCGATATGCACTTAAATTTTTATAACTATCCAAAGTATTTTTTGCATCTTCTTTTTCTTTTTCTAAAAGTAATTGTGCATATTTTTCTTCTGCTGCTTTAAGTACTTCTTCTTTTGCTACCTTTTCTTTCTGAGCAAGAGTTAATTTTTCAAATGCATCCCTTGCCTGTTGAATTTGTTTTCCGCTCTGAATTGTAACTTCTCCAATTTTTTCAATTAATTCATCTACAGCTTTTGCTGCCGCTTGATCTACTTCTTCTTTTTCAGCTTGATCTTTTAAACGAGCATATTCTTTTTCAGCTGCTTCCAATATATTTAATTTTGTTACTCTTTCTTTTTGTGTATCTGTCAAAACTTTATACGCGTTTCTTGCTATATCGATTTGGGACTTACTTTCTAATGTTACCGTTCCAATCGCATGAATAAGATCATCTACTTCTTTTGCTTTATCTGTAATCGTAATCTGGCATTTTGCAATAGCATTTTGATTATCTGTAGCAACAACTGTAATTTCTACAATCCCAGCTTTTTTAGGTGTTACCTTACCATTTTCATCTACTGTTGCCATTTCTTCATTAGCTGAATTCCATTTTACTGTTTGCACAGTTGCGTTATCTGGTGTAACTTTTGCATTCAATTGTAATTTTTCTGTTACATCTAATTGTACTTTCTCTTTATCAAGCACAATTCCTGCTACCTTCACAGGAACTTCTAAAGCTAATGTATAACTTGTTGTTTTCTCTCCATTTTCAGATAAGACATCCGCCCGAATTTTTGCTGTTTTCGTTTGATCTTTCTTATACACATTCCATCGATCATGTCCTTGCGTTGAAGAATTCCCTTTCGCTGTTGTTATCTTATCTATATTTTCTACAGGAGTTACAGTAATTCTGGCATTGACATCTGTTGGTTTTAGCCATACTCTCCAAAAGCTTTCTGATTTTGTCGTATCCACCTTATATTCTGTAGTATCTGGAGTAAATTCAGGTGTCATATTCAAAAATCCATTGAAACCATTTGAATTACCTACTTTCATACTTTCAAGTGTAGAAATTGCCTTTAGTCTAACAAAATTCAATACATATGTTCTTGTATATTTTTTTTCTGCTTGTGTTTTACTAACTGCAATTTGAACTTTTGTATCACCCTCTTCAAGTGTGATTTCATTTTTTCCTGTATATGTACTACCATTTATTGTAGCACTCATTCCCTCATTCATTTCCAATTGAATATTGACCTTTTTCATTGAATCTGGAATTTTCAACTCATAGTCTGTATTGGATGGATCAAATGGTGTACTCCATGTAATATTTTCATTTTCTCCACCTTTTACTTGAATATTATTTACATATGCTGGGTTATTTTGAATCGCCATTAAATAGCAACTATCATTTTTATAGTATAATGTTCCCTCTCTGTCTGCACAAAGAGTACTGATGCAATACTGTGCTTGTTCGTTTCGTGGTATAAATAATTCCCCATACTGCTCTGGTTTCGCTTCTGTCTGCTCTTGTGTATCATAGCAGTAATAAATTCCTCCTGGCATTGCATTATATGTAAAATACAGATATATTCTTCCGTCTGCATTCCCATCACCATCAAAATCTTTGTTTGCATATGCAGTTGATGCTAATGCTGCAGCCTGTGGATATCCCTTTATTGGAAGATTATACATAATCGAATTCTGTGTAAGTGGTCCTCTATTATCAATAATACGGAAACCGTGTCCTGCATCTGGATCAAATTGTCCACCTGCACCTGAAACTCCCATATAAATTTTATTCTCATATACTAACGGTGCTGCTGTTGCCATTAATTTTTCATTCGATACAGCTCCTATATCAATAGAACTTGTCTCACTCAACTTTCCCTTACTGTCTACCTTTGTTTTATAAAGAACTCCACCTTTTGTTGCAAAATATAAATATCCATTATCATATACTGTTGTTGTACGAATATCTCCTTTAACTCCTGAAATAGAATCTATAATTTCCCCTGTACGTGAATCTAATGTATAGAATACAGCTCCCTCTGTGTAATCACCTTCATTTGAACCATCATCTGAACCTACTGCTATATAATTCTCTGTGGCATATGCTCCTGCCCAGTAAAACCCTCTTGGTTTTTTCACTTGTTCATCATCTTTTGAAGGCGTAAATTTCCATGTTAATTTCTTTTCTTTTCCTCCACCTTTCTTTTCCCCGTCAATCTGTTTTGTATCATTATCATCTGTTGTCATACAAATATAATTTCCATCTCGAGTTTCACCAAGCCATGTACCGCTATAAATATACCCTTTTCCATCTAGCTTCGCATAACTTATAGGAGAAATTGTCTGTCCACCTATTTTTTCACTATACCAAACACATTTTAATGTCTGATAGTCAACAGCCTGAATAACCCCATTTCCAACTTGTACAAATAATTTGCCATCTGCATATGTAATTGGATTCATTGCATACCCAACATTTCCAATCATTTCATCACTTCTGCGAATTTCTTTTCCCGTTTCTTTATCAATTTCAATAATTTGATTTGCAACACCTATGTATAATTTGTTATTTAAAATCAATGGTGGTGTTGGTGCTGCCCCCCAACCTTCTCCATATTTTTCTGCCCATTTTTGTACAGTTTCTTTCGCTTCAATTGGAGTAGGTCTATCTGTTACCCCATTATTTTCTGGATTGTTTCTGAAATTGTACCATTCTGTATCTACACTCTCACGAACTGTTTCCTTCGCAAATACACTTGCAGGAAACATTGTCAATAATAATGACACTGCAAGAACTGTTGCTGCCATTTGCTTTAATTTTTTCATCTTTCTTCATCCTTTCTTTCTACTTTTCGTTACATATTCTAATCTTTTTTCACATCACCCCTTTCAATATTACCATTTTCCAGAAAACCATGTTCCATTATATTCTGCTCCATTATTTAACGTAAACAAAAGTTCTATTTCAGAACCATCTTCAGCTGGTATTGTTGATAAACCATCTGGAAAATATCCATCTAATCTATAAAGCCAACCTGACCAATAATAAAAATCTTTTTCTCCGAGAGAATTTATCTCAAATCCTACCCATGAACAATTTTCTTCTTCCAGTTTTTTTAAAATCGGCGAAGGAATTTTATATCCATTTGTAATTCCAGATTTATATATTCTCTGTAAATAGAACCCATAATCAAATGTTCCTGTATATCTATATTGCATTCCTGCTTTCTTAAATGCACGATCCACTACATAAGGAAGATTTTCCCCTTCATAAAACACAACCGTTTCATCAAGAAGCGTGCCAAGTCCAAGTACATCTGCTTGCAATTTTACCCGCATTGTTCCAGCCTCAACCTGAACTTCCTCTTTTTTAACTGTGACATGATAATTTTTAGTAGCTGTATTTCCTTCTTTATCCGTAACTGTAATAGAAATTTCGTTATTTCCTTCTTGCAATTCCTGAGAAATTCTATAGGAAATCACATTGTGTTGCATTCCAGAACTATACAACTTCTTTCCATTTACCTTTACTATCACATAGAAAGAATTTAATGGCTCTTTTTTATAGGTAGTTGCCTGCACTGTAAATCCTAAAAAACTACCATTTACTACTTGCCCTTCTTTTAAACTGCAAATAATTTCAGGAAGTTTGGATACTCCTTCATCCCCCCCTGTATTTTCTCCATTTTCACCGTTTCCACCTTGATTTCCATCTCCTGTTTCTGGTTTTCCTTGACTGGGTTTCGACTCCCCAGTACTCTCATCAAGATATTCCCCTCCAACTTGCGTTCCAGAAGAATGTTGTGAAATAATTGAGGTTACTTTCTTTTCTTCGCCTTTTGTTTCCTTTTTCATCTCTTCTATCGGATCAGAGGGTTTTTCTTTTATTTTCGCTTCTCGTTTCTCCTGCTCACGTTTATATTCTTCTTCCTGTTTATAGTTTAACGTATAATTTTTACCCGTCACCGCTATACGAGAAGATTCCTTATTTTCTGTTTCTAACGGATTCTTCCCGTGTACCTGCTCTTGCATAGATAAAAATATTCCCGAGGAAAAAATTAAACTCAGTATGAATACGCCTCCTAATAAAGACAAACGGTGTTTTTTGAAAAAACACCAGAAACTATTCTTTTTTTTCATAAAGCCCTCCTTTCTCCATTTTTTTCATACTACACAGTGCAAGTAGCGCTTTCTCTGTCGCCATTTCATCTGCTGTTTCTCCATCTTCCATATGAAGAAATCCACCTTTCTCTACTTGATAGTTCATTAAACTTTCCCCAAGACTTCTTTCTTTCTTCACAAAACGCTTATCAGAAAATACATCCACTTCTACTTGTGTCAATGCAATGATTGCTTCAGAAGTCGACTCACAACTTCCCATAGTTCCATTTTCCTGTTGCATACTTGATAAATATTTTATACTATCTTCTATCACTTTCTTTATTGTTACATCATCCTGATAAAATGATAATCCTAAAAGTCCCATTGAAACAAAATCGATATCTTTTTTATTTTGTTCAGTTAACATATTTTCCATTTTTTTTACAAGAAATTTCACATATGCCTGCTCATGTTCTAAAGAAATATTACATTCATTTATCGCCACAAGCGTATATGCAACCGCATTTACTCCTTGCTTTGTCAATTCTTCATATTCTTCTAATGATTTTGTAAGATCAAATCCTTCCACATTTTTTGGGTCTTTTCCTATTGCCTTTAAAGCAATTATCACTCTAGCATAATCAGAATAATAATCTTCATGAATTTTTCCTTTTTGTGACTTTACTTTGGCTCTTACTGTATCGTAATATACTTCAAAATAATCATCCTCTACCTTAATACCACTTTCAGCAATTCCTTTTACTGCCCATTCTCCCCCTATAGCCGAAATATTTGGATTTGGAACTTTTTCTTTCACATATTCTGCAGTCTTTTTCGTTTGCTCATCTATATTATCTACTAGATTTTTTGTTCCGCATCCACACAACATCACCGCTATCACAAGGATGCTAATGAATATGCTTTTTACTTTTTTTATCATTTTTCTTTTTCTCCTTTGCTGCACTTTTTAAAGCAATCAGCATTTCTGTTCTCTCTTCTTCACTTAATTCCTCTTTACTGTAAGCCGCCTTATTTCCCAATTTTCTAACTTTATCTTCTATCGGATATTTTTTATCTTCCATATATGAATAGATTGCACTAACTGCTTGTTTTGGTATCGCCTCATAAAAAAGTTTTCTTCGCTTTCGATATTCTTTAAAACAAATAAAATGTTTCCACAGAAATTTAAGGCATACTATTAATAAAAATAATATGATAAGCATGCCGATAATAGCCATTACTGAAAAAGTAATATGTTTTTTATTATCACCTGCCGACTCCGTTTCTTCTGTTTGCTTACTAACTGCGCTTTTATTATCAAATGGCCTTACTAGCGCATTGTTGGATATACCAATCTCCATATCCGCTTCCTCCATAATCTTTCGATAAGGAGGCGATACTTCAATCGGAATAAATCCTGTTCCATCTATATATATTTCTACCCAGGCATGAGCATTGGATTTTGGAATCGTTTTGGCTTTCCCACTTTCCATTTCTTTTGCATCTTTCGGTGTTACTAAATACCCTTCTACATATCTTGCTGGAATTCCATAATACCGAAAGATAAGCGTTGCTGCAGTGGCAAACTGTACGTCATATCCTTTTTTTGTTGCAAGAAATTCTTCTAGCATACCTTTTCCATGCTCTGTCTTTTGTCCTAAATTTTCTGTATATATAAAATTATCCTCTAAATATTTTTGAACACCTTGAATAGCTGGTTTATAATCAATATGTCCCTTAGATTGATCCCCTGCTTTACCAATATATGCGCGCAAAATACTCTTTTCTTTTTTTGAAAGATATGTAAAATTCTGATATACATATGCATTGTAATTACTTTCACTTCGCAAATAATCTTTTACTGTTTCTATCTCTGCCAATAAAAACATTTTTGTCGCTGTATCTGTCCACGTTTTTACGGCATTGTCTCCCATACTATACTTATAATTTGTTAGTCGATTAAAAGAAGATGTCGAAACAAAGCTACCACCCCATGTTTTTCCATCAGAAATTTTACCTTTCATCTCATAAGGAATGTATGCATAACGGCTATCCGCTTCTTTTACTTGAATAGTAATTTCATTTTCTTTTTCCGTTTTTTCTTTATTCACTAAAGTTTTCGCTTGTCCCAATTGTCCAAGTGCATGAAAATTTTCTTTTTCTAGCCAATAAAAGAAATCATTTTCTTTATAGTAGTTATAATTTGGTAAAGTTTCCCATTGACTATCTTTATAATGTTCTCCTACAAAACCTCTCAGGTATATTGATTGTGGGTTCTGCATCGTAATCCTAAATGCTTCCTTTTCACTTTTCTCTCGTTTTCTCTGACTCAAATCACCATTTTTCAACAGATTAGATCCATAATAATTTTCTTTAACTTTTGTTTGTATCACATTTTGCATTTTGCAAATAGTTCCTGATCTTGCATTTATTTTCCTTCCTATTGGGGAAGAAAATATGGTTGCACAAACAATTATCGCAAATATAAACAAACATAATTTATTACATAAGCCATTTTGATCATGAGCATATAACACTCCTGCAACCACTGTAATAGCGAAAAACAACACTGTTTCCACAGAAATTTGTAAGTTTGTTACTCCACTAAATAGAATTATGAAGAGTAAAAT
>JAHHTN010000055.1 GCA_020024645.1 Faecalimonas sp. | reverse complement strand
GAACAAATAAAACAAATGTATTTCAAGGAGGTATGACCTATGTTATTAGCAAACAGAAATTATAATTTATTTGACGAAATGTTTAATGATCCATTCTTTACTCGTCCTTTTGAGAATGCCTCTTCACAGATTATGAAGACCGATATTCATGAAACCGATGGAAATTATTTAATAGAAATGGAACTACCTGGATTTACAAAAGAAAATATCAAAGCTGATTTAAAAAATGGTTATTTAACAATTACTGCTGAAAAAAATCAAACAAACGAAGAAAAAGATGCCAAAGGAAACTGTATCCGCAAAGAACGCTACACTGGAAGTTGTAATCGAAGCTTCTATGTGGGAGAGCAGGTAACGCAAGAAGATATTAAGGCTTCTTTTAAAGATGGAATTCTTCGATTACAAGTACCAAAAGATATTACACAGGTAACTGAGCAACCAAAACTTATTACAATAGAATAAAAGTAAAAGGCGGAATTCCCGCCTTTTACTTTTATTCTTCTTGAATCAAAAAACCTTTTCTACACAATTCTTCTTCAATCATATCTAAAATTTCCACACTATCTGCACTCACCTTATGATAATGATACCCTGAAGTAATATTTTTTAATGGACTTGATTTTCCACTATGAATATCATCTATAAACTCTTTTATTTTTCGTCTAGAATTAATTTGTAAACTCGCTTCCAAATGCCCATATACCTTGTGATTTATCATCACATTCTCCATACAACCACCATTGTCAACTACCGTACATAATTCTTCTTCCAACTGTTCATCTGTATGATGCACCTTAAATACCCTTGTAATTGATTTTGGTATATTTAAAATATAGCCTCTATTTGTAGAAATAATATCATATCCCATTGCTCGAATCAGCGCAATGTCTTGTACAATTACCTGACGACTCACGTCATACATAGATGCAAGTTTTGTACCTGATACTGCCATTGTACTATTTTGTATCTGATTAATAATTTCTTGTCTTCTCTCTGAACCAGTCATTCTTTCCTCCTCACTAAGAAATTGCATGAAGATTTTTTAAGGAAATATCTAAAATCGGCGCTGAATGTGTCAACGCTCCACTGGAAATATAATCTACTCCCACTGAGGTTACACGACTAATATTCTCTTTCGTCACATTTCCTGAACATTCTGTCTCTGCCCTTCCATCAATAATATTTATTGCCTCTTTCATCTGTTCTGGCGTCATATTATCTAACATAATAATATCTGCACCCGCTTCAACAGCTTCTTTTACCATATCTAAATTTTCTACTTCTACTTCAATTTTTCTTACAAATGGAGCATAGTCTTTTGCCATTTGAATGGCTTTTGTCACACTACCCGCTGCCCCTATATGATTATCTTTTAAAAGAACTCCATCAGACAAATTATAGCGATGATTATATCCTCCGCCTACACGGACAGCATATTTTTCAAAAATTCGCATATTAGGTGTTGTCTTTCTCGTATCCAAAAGTTTTGTCTTTGTTCCTTCTAAAAGAATGACTACAGAATTTGTATACGTCGCAATACCACTCATTCTCTGTAAATAGTTCAATGCAACGCGTTCTCCAGAAAGAAGTACGCGTATGTCTCCGACCACTTTTGCCATCAATTGTCCATTTTTTACTTTTTCTCCATCTTTACAGAAAAATTCCACCTTTACATTCTCATCTAATAAATGAAATACTCGTTCAAACACTTCTAGTCCAGCAACAATACCATCTTCCTTACATAACAACTCAACTTCTCCCATTACCGCCTCTTTCATCACAGAATTTGTTGTCACATCTTCGCTTGAAATATCCTCACAAAGTGCCTCTTGAATCAATTTATCTGCCTGTAAATTCATCGTAATTGTATTCATCTTTTTTCTCCTCTATACTGACTCTTTTTCAATCTTTTTTGCAGCTCTTTTGGCAAACACAACACTCTCCAATAAAGAATTACTTGCCAAACGATTTCTCCCATGTACACCATTACAGCTTGTTTCTCCAACTGCATATAAATTCGGCATAGTTGTCTGACTATCACTGTCAACCCAAATGCCTCCCATAAAATAATGTTGTGCTGGAACAACCGGAATACATTCTTTTGTTACATCATACCCTTCCTCTAAGCATTTCTTATAAATATTGGGAAAATGCTTTAAAATGGTTTCCTTTTGAATATGTTCCATTGAAAGCCAAACATACTCTGTTTTATCTTGCTGCATTTGCTCTTGAATTGCTTTTGCCACCACATCTCTAGGAAGAAGTTCGTCTACAAATCTTTCTTTATCCTTATTATATAAAACAGCTCCTTCCCCACGAACAGATTCAGAAATCAAAAATCTTCTACCTGGTTTTTTCGAGTAGAGCGTTGTTGGATGAATTTGCACATAATCCAAATGTTCCAATCGTATTCCATGTTTCTTGGAAATCTTAATTGCATCTCCCGTTAAATGCGGAAAGTTTGTTGAATGCTTATATGTTCCACCTATTCCACCTGTTGCTAAAATTGTATTTTTTGCAAAGATTCTTAAATTTTCTTCTCGATATTCTGCTTGTACACCTATGCATTTCCCGTCTTTCTCGATAATATCTGTCATAGTTGCATATTCATATATTGTTACATTCTCAAGTTTTTTCACTTGTTCAAGTAATTTACTTGTAATCTCTTTTCCTGTAATATCTTCATGATATAAAATACGAGGTTTTGAATGAGCTCCTTCTCTTGTATAAGCAAAATCTCCTTCTCTTTTTTCAAATTCTACACCATATCCGACCAAATCTTCAATTACCTCTCGAGAATTTCGAATCATAACATCTACAGACTCTTTTCTATTTTCATAATGTCCTGCTTTCATTGTATCTTCAAAAAAACTATCATAATCATTCTCATTTCTCATCACACATATACCACCCTGTGCCAAAAAAGAATCATTACTTTCCACATCTGATTTTGTAATCATAATAATTTTTTTCTCTTTTGATAAATTTAAAGCAGAAAATAATCCGGCAACGCCTGTACCAACAATGACCGTATCGGCATTCAATTCCATTTTTCTTTCCTCCCACTATTTCGCCAATTCTAACATTTTTTCCAATGCTTTTTTTGATTCTTCTCTGAGGGTATCTGTTACTTGCACTTCATTCTCCCCTGTTTCAAGAACATGGGCAATTTTTTCTAAAGTAATCATTTTCATGTCATGGCAAATCGGTTCTGTCTTTGTAAAATAAAATTTCTTTTGGGGATTTTCTTTTTCCAATTCATATCGCACACCATTTTCCGTACAAATAATAAATTCCTCACAATCACTTTGACTTGCATATTGAATAATTCCCGATGTACTTCCAATATAATCCGATAAATCACAAATCTCCTTTGGACATTCTGGATGTGTTAAAATTTTCGCTTTTGGGTGCAATTCTTTTTCTTTTTTTACTTCTTTCAATTGAATATGTTCATGAATTGGACAATATCCTTCATTAAAAACAAATTTCTTTTCTGGCACCTTTTCTGCCACATAGCGAGCTAAGTTTCTATCTGGAATAAAGAAAATATATTGATTTGGCAAAGCTTTTACAATATTCACTGCATTTGCTGATGTTACGCATACATCTGAATGTTGTTTTAGCTCTCCTGTTGAATTAATATAACACACAACCGCTAAATCATCATACATATTACGCATTTTTTCAATTGTCTGAACATCTGCCATATGTGCCATAGCACAATCTGCAGACATATCTGGCATCAAAACTGTTTTTTCAGGATTTAAAATCTTTGCGCTTTCCCCCATAAACGAAACTCCGCAAAATACAATTATTTGTTCTTTAAGTCCTATGGCAATCTTGCTCAGATAAAAAGAATCTCCTATATAATCTGCTATTTCCTGCACTTCATCCGATACATAATAGTGCGCTAAAATCACTGCATTCTTTTCCTTTTTTAATTTTTTAATTTTTTCAATAATATCCATTTTTCCTCTCCCTTGTTAAACTTATCCTATTATAACACCAGACTTTACAAGTGACAAGACACCTGTTTTACAAAAACTTTCAATTCTGTTCCTTTTTTTGTCATATTATGCAATATTGACACGACTTAGATTGCGTGCTATATTTGAACAGAAAATATTTAAGAAGAACAAGAAGGGGAGCCCTGAGGCTGAGAGGAAGATTATACTTCGACCCTTATACCTGATTTGGACAATGCCAACGTAGGAATCTTTTAGGACTTCTTTACCTATTCTTGTTCTCCATTCAAAGGAGGAATTTTTATGTTTCAGTTACTCGTCAATCAGGATGGAGGATTAACCACTGCTGGTTATGCCATCACTATCATTATCGCTATTTTAGGTCTAATAGTGGCACTCATTTTCGCCGGAAAAGCTTCTGCTAGAAAAAAAATTACTACAAAACAATTAGTTTACTGTGCTATGTCTCTTGCACTTGGCTTTGTAGCATCTTATATTAAAGTATTTGAGCTTCCTTTCGGTGGAGCTATAACCGCTTGCAGTATGTTATTCATTGTATTAATCGGATATTGGTATGGACCAAAAACTGGTATCCTTCTTGGATTTGTTTACGGTATTATGCAGTTTTTACAGGAACCATATGTTCTTTCATTTTTTCAGGTATGTTGCGATTATCTACTTGCTTTTGCCGCACTTGGTCTTGCAGGACTTTTCGCTCATAAAAAGAATGGCTTAATCAAAGGATATATTCTTGCCATCCTCGGTCGTGGTGCTTTCCATGTTATTGGTGGTTACTTGTATTGGATGGACTATATGCCTGATAATTTTCCGAAAAGTTTAGCAGCAGCTTATCCTTTCATTTACAACTACAGTTTTATTTTAGCAGAAGGATTAATCACAATTCTTATTCTTTCCATTCCGGCTGTTAAGAAAGCGTTAGAGCAAGTAAAAAGAAACGCTTTATCATAACAATAAAAAATGCGACCGAGATATTTTTTTAATATCTCTTGTCGCATTTAATGATACAACTTACCTCCAATAGCAAAAATAAATTGACTCCAAAGAGCACATTTATCTATATCCAATAATCCGGAAAATCATTTCTAAGTACTTTTGTACAAATTCTTTCCCCCTCTTGTGCAAGTTTTTCCTCATCCACTCCTATTAAGTGTCCATCTGCATATACAATTTTTCCATTCACAATAGTCATCCAAACCGGACCAGTCACGCCCACTCTTGCTAGCATATTTTTAGGATCATGTACTGCACCTGTAAATTCTAGTCCTCTTGTATCTATCATGAAAAGATCTGCACCTTTATCTATTTCCAATGTTCCTAAATCATTACGTCCTAATGTTTTTGCCCCATTCACAGTGGCTATTTTTAACATATCGTAAGCAGAAACGCAACCTCCCCTTTCTTTTGTATGATATGTTTGCATTAAATAGGCCATGCGAAGTGCATCCAGCTCATTAGAACTATCATTTGTAGCTGAACCATCACAACCAAGACTTACTAAAATCCCCATATCTTGTAACTTTTTAATATCAAGAATTGGAAATCCTCCTAAAACTGCCGGTGCTGGACAATGGGAAATACCTGTACCTGTTTGTGCAATTACTTTGTACTCTTCAGGTGTTAACTCCCAAGCATGTGCATAAAAAACATCTTCTCCAATAAATCCAATCTGTTCACACCATTCTAAAGTTCTCATTCCATAACGTTCACGTATTCCTTCACTTTCTCCTTCACCCAAATGTGTATGAAGACGTACCCCTTTATCTCTCGCAAGTTTAACAGATTCTACAAAAGTATCTTTATAACAATTAATTGGCTGACATGGCGATACTACAATCTGACTCATCGAATATGGATTTGCATCATGGTACTTATCAATTAGAAGTTCGCAATCTTTAATAAATTCGTCTGTTGACTCTACCATTGCTGCTGGAATAGAACTTCCTTTCTCTCTTGGTAATGTATTACCTCCACGTCCCGCATGATAACGAATTCCAAGTTGAGCTGCAGCTTCCATCTGTCTATCCACTGGTCTTTTTCCTGTAGCTGTTGTGTAGCAATATTGATGATCAAAAGCAGTTGTACATCCATGTTTTAATAAATCTGCCATAGCTGTCATAGAAGAATAATAAATAACATCATCATCAACTTTTTGAAAAATACGATAAATTTTATCAATCCAATCCATAACAGTTAAATTTGGATAATCAATCGTGGTTAAATTTCGTACAAAAGTCTGAAAGAAATGATGATGTGTATTTACCATACCTGGATATACAAATTTACCTGTTCCATCGATCATTTTAGCACTTTCCGCTTCTAAATCTTTTCCTATTTTTATAATTCTAGAACCTTCAATTAATAAATCTGCATCATAAAAAACTTCATCTTTTGCATTACAAGTTACAATAGCTTTTGCATTTTTAATTAATATTTTACTCATGTTTTCTCCTTTCAGCTTACTATCTAGACCCACGGACATACGGTTTCGCAAGTTTTTCTGGCTGATTGCTTTTTCCTATAGAAAGTAATAGTGTCACTAATGTAATAATATATGGTAACATTGCTAATGCTTGCGTTGGAATCGGAAGTCCAAGTGCTTGCAGTCGAATTTGAAGTGCATTTGCACCACCAAAAATAAAAGCTGCTCCTAATGTACCCATCGGTGTGTATCTTCCTAAAATAACAGCTGCCAAAGCAATATAACCACGCCCTGAAATCATGTTTTCAGAGAATTTTCCAAGCTGCACAAGTACTAACACAGCACCACCACTTCCTCCTAATACTCCATTAACAACAATCGCAATCCATTGATATTTATATACTGAAATACCTGCTGCATCTGCTGCTTGAGGATTTTCACCAATTGCTGTGAAAGCTAATCCAGAGGCTGTTTTTTTATAATAAATTCCGGCAAAAATCACAAGAACAATTACCATATATGTCATGATATCCTGATGAAAAAACGCTTCTCCAATAATAGGAATACGATTTAAAACAGGAATAGGTATAGGTTTTAATGTAGAAACCTGCTGATATGACTCCCCAGCTGACATCAATTTATATGCAAAACTAGTAACTCCAAGCATAAAAATATTCAAAGCAATTCCGCTGACTGACTGATCCTGAGATAATCGAATACACAAAAGCCCATGAATAAAACTAACAACACAGCCCCCTATCATTCCACAAATTAGTCCTATTAAAATGCTGTTACTATAAAAAGTTCCAGCAAAAGAACAAAAAGCTCCACCAAGCATAACGCCTTCTAAGCCAATATTTAAAATTCCGGCCTTTTCAAGAAATACTTCCCCTAAAGCAGCATAAATTAACGGCACAGCCATTCGTACTGTTGCTGCTAGAAAAGCTGTAAAAAAAGTAACTGTAAAAATTTGCTCTAACATACCTATACCTCCCTGTCTTTTCTTTTAAACAGCGACACATGGAATAATTTTCTTCCTAATATAAGAAGAACGACTAAGCCAATTAAAATACTTACAATTGCAGAAGGAATTCCCAATTGTCTTTGCATCGAATTTGCCCCTACTTGCATGGCTGCAAAGGCTATTGCTACTCCTAAAACTCCCCACGGACGATTACCTGCAATCAATGCGATTAACACTGCTGTATATCCACACTCTGAAGAAATCCCTTCAAGAAGTTTTTTCTGTACCCCTATAACTTCGATAACTCCTGCCATACCTGCAAATCCTCCACTTAAAAAAGCAGAAAATACAATATTTTTCATCACAGAAATACCATTACATTTCGCAGCTCTTTTTGTAAATCCTACCACTTTCATTTCATATCCATATTTTGTTTTTTCCATAAGCATCCACACAATGATAACTGCTGCAATGGCAAGAAATATACCAGTATGTAAAGTTGTTGGAGGCATAATAAAAGATAACGAAGCATCTCTATCGATACGCGCCGACTGTGGAACTGCCCCTGCTGGATCCATTAAAAAAGTACGCACTGCAATCCCAAGGAAGTTAATTGCGATATAATTTAACATAATCGTTACAATAATTTCTGAAATCCCAAATTTAGATTTCATATACGCTGCTATTAAAGCCCAAATTCCACCACAAAAAAATCCCGCAAGAATTGATAATAAAATTCGAGCTGTTCCAGGAATTTCTGTTAACTTTAAAGATACCATTGCAGCTGCAATTGCTCCCATGTAAAATTGCCCTTCTGCACCAATATTAAAAAATCCTGTTTTAAACGCTACTGCACAACCGATTCCAGTCAAAACCAACGGAGTTGCTTTTACTAAAATTTCCGAAATTCCATTTACATTTCCGAAAATTCCATTAAAAAACAATGCATATGCTTCCAATGGATTTGCACCACAAAGTAAAATCATAATGGTTCCTGCCACAATAGACAAAATTGCAATCCAAAGAATATCCAATAATTTTTTCTTATTTTCCATTACCTTGTTTCCTCCTGTGTTATACCACCCATTAACAATCCGAGCTGATCTAATTGTATTTCATCTTTTCTTAAAATCCCGATTATCTTTCCACCAAACATTACCGCTACTCGATCGGAAAGTTGCATAATCTCTTCCAAATCGGCTGAAATAAGTAAAATACTTTTTCCTTCATTTCTTTGTTGCATTAATACCTCACGAACAAACTGTGTTGCCCCTATATCTAGTCCTCTTGTCGGTTGGCTTGCAATAATAAACTTAGCTTTTTGCGTTATCTCTCTTGCCAAAATTACTTTTTGTTGATTTCCACCTGACATAAGTTTAACTGCTGTTTCTCCAGCAGAATTTCCCGATGTTTTAATTTGATAATCTTTAATCATACAAGTAGCATTATCTCGAATTTTTTTCTTCTGAAATATTCCTCTTTTTAAATAAGGTTCTTTATCATACTCTCTTAAAATCAAATTTTCAGCCACATTCATCTCTAATACAAGACCATCTTTATGTCTATCATCAGAAATATAAGAAATTCCTTTTTCAAATCTTTCCTTTACATTTAGCGTACGAACATCGTTTCCTTCAAAATAAATATTTCCTGATGTCATCTTTAAAATTCCGGTAATTACCTCGGCTAATTCTTTCTGCCCATTTCCATCTACTCCGGCAATTCCAAGAATTTCTCCTTTATACACATCTAAATTTATATTATCAAGAAGTGGCTTTTTATGATGCTTTTTAATTGTTACTTCTTTCATCTGTAAAGCTACTTCTTTTTGCTGAATTTCTTTTACCTCAAAATCATAACTTAGTTCTCTTCCTACCATGCAATTAGATAATTCTGTTGGATTTGTATCTTTTGTTATAAATGTTCCTACTTTTTCCCCATCTCTTAAAATTGTAACCCGATCACTAATACTCATAATTTCACTCATGCGATGGGTGATTATAATAATTGCATATCCTTCTTGTTTTAACTTCTTTAAAACAGAAAAGAATTGTTCTGTTTCTTTAGGAGTCAACACTCCTGTAGGCTCATCTAAAATCAAAAGCTTAACATCTCTGTAAAGAGCTTTTAAAATTTCTACTCTTTGTTGCTGCCCAACTGAAAGTTCAGAAATTTTCTTATTAGGTTCTACTAACAGTCCATATTTCTCTGCTAAATTTTCTAGATTCTTTTTTGCTTCTTTCCGATTTAAAAATAATTTTTTTCGTTCTAATCCTAGAATTACATTATCTAGCACTGTCATTTTATTTACTAAGGAAAAATGTTGGTGCACCATTCCAATCCCTTCCGCAATGGCATCTTTAGGTGAATTAAAATGAACTTTTTCACCTTGCCATAAAATTTCACCTTCATCGGCAGAATAAATTCCAAACAAAATATTCATCAATGTAGTTTTCCCTGCTCCATTTTCTCCGAGTAACGCATGGATTTCACCTTGCCTTACTGACAAATCAATATCTTTGTTTGCATACACACCTGAAAATTTTTTTCCTATATGCTTCATTTCTAAAACATTCATTTTACAAACTCCTTTAAAATAGGTAGGTTCAATAAAATTTGCATTCTATCGCCCTACCCAAATTGTTTTGTGACTTTTACTTGCCTTTTCGTTCTTTCGTATCACATGGCACTTTAAAGCTTCCATCTTTAATTGCGTTTTGTTTTTTATCTAACATTTCTTTTACATTTTGAGGAATTTTTCCCATTAATTTTTCATTATAAACAAATTCTACAATTCCTTCTGCCATTCCAAGTTCTTTTACTTCTCCTTTGAACTTTCCTTCTTTAATATCAGATACCGCAGTTTTAATTAATTCAGGAACATGATAAACTGCTGAAGAAAGAACTGCCTTTTCTGCTAATGAACTTTGATCATAAGAATCTCCTGTTGCATAAAGTCCTGCATCCTGTGCAACATTTAAAGCACCTGTTCCTGCTTCATTTGCACAATGCCCAATCACATCAACTCCATTATCAATCATTGCCTGTGCTGCTTCTTTCGCAAGAGCTGTATCTGTAAATGAGCCTGTCCACGCTGTTTGATAATCAATGCTTGGATTTACTTCTTTTGCTCCGTCTTCATATCCATTCATTATTTTTACAAGTGATGCTCCTTGTACTGGCCCAATAAAGCCAACTTTTCCTGCTTTTGACATTCCAGCAGCAAGCATTCCCTGTAAATATCCTGTTTCTTCACATTTCATCACATAAGATGCAACATTTTCAGCAGATGCATTTGCTTCAATACAAATAAATTTTGTATCTGGATATAATTCACTTACCTCTAGAGCAGGATCTCCAAATTGGAATCCATGACCGATAACTACATCATAATCATTTGCAGCATACTCTTTAAATGCTGAAACCATATCTGCAGCTTGTATATTTTCTGTGTATGCAACTTCACAATCAAGGTCCTTTTCTACAAGTTTTAATCCTTCATATGCCGACTGGCACCATCCCATATCATTTACTGCACCCGTTACACAAAGAGCAACCTTTAACTTCCCATCATTCATTTTTTCTTTCTCTTTGTCCGATTTGCTTCCACACCCTACTAACATAGATGCTGTTAGAACTCCACATAATAGTATTGCTAAAAGTTTCTTCATCGTTTTTCTCCTTTACAGTATGTATTCATTTAATATGCGTTCATTATAATGAACATATTCCCTTTTGTCAATTATTTTTTATTTTATATGACAAGATTATTATTTTGTGATATTATAAAAAAAATAAAATATGAAAAGGAGCAAAACATTATGTCTGAACTAAATCTCACAAGAATAGGAGCTCTTTTAAAAAGCAGACGCATTGAAAACGGCTTGTCTATACGAGAATTGTCTTTAAAATCAGGCGTTGCAGCAGGAACTATAAGTCAAATTGAAACTGGAAAAACATCTCCAAATCTTACCAGCGTCTACTCATTATGTGAAACTTTAAACTTTCCTATTTCTGCATTATTTATCCAAGATAACAGTGATCGAATTAAACTTGTACGAAAAGATGAACGCACTTCCTTTATAAGAAACACTAGTAATACAGAATCTATTGTTGAATCCCTTATTACAAAGGGGGAAAGCAAAATGTGGGGTGGGATTATTGATATGCCTCCACATACAAATTCAGGTGATTATTACTATCATGATGGGGAAGAATTCGTTTTCATTTTAGAGGGAAGTATTAGATTTTTTATGGATCAGATGGAAACATACGAATTGAATGCAGGCGATACTCTTTACTATCCAAATGAAATTGGACACCGTTGGGAAAATCCTACCGAAAATCATGCTAAACTTCTTATCGTTTCTACTACAGAATTTAAGCAATCATCTGATTCAGATATATCTGATTCAAAATAGTGAACAAATGTAATCTATTTTGACTTACATTCAAAAACAAATGTTGGGAAAGGTAATTAAAAATCTCCTTTCCCAACATTTGTTTTTATCTATTTTCTTTAGTCTACTCAAATCTCTATTATTTTTTAGAAAAAATGTGTTTTAGAAAAACATATATAACAATAATAAATGCAATTAGATAACCTAATGTACCTAGTGCAGGTATCCCCCAAATCTTTGGTTTCATATCTGTTGTGCAAATAATACTAGAACTAATCAAAAGTGCCATTACCCATAGTCCCATTACTACATTTCTCACCAGTCTACGGAGAAGCCTTTCCAGCTCTACAGAAGCATGCAAATCTAGATTTATCTTTGTTTGTCCTTTCAAATATCCTTCTAAAATATCTGAAATAAGAGATGGAATATTTATTGCTTTGTGAAGTGAACGATAAATTGTTTTCCCACTATTTTTCAACTCCTGTTTCCAGTCTTTTTCTTTTAAAATTTTTCCTGCCATATGTTTAGACGCAATCTCTACCATGTTCAAATTAGGAGCTATATCCGCAAGAACTCCTTCCATATGGGTGAGTCCTCTCGCAAGCATTGTCAATCCATGAGGCATAATAATTTTATTTTCTTTCATTACTTCCATAAGACTCATTGTCACTTTTGCAATATCTATATTTCCCATTTCCACATTTCCATACTGTATAAGCAAATTGGTTATTCCTTCATACAAACAACTTTGATCTGGTGCTTCTTTAAATTCTCCAAGCGCCATTACAGCATTTTGAATCATTCCGATATCACCTATTGCAATTCCTTCCACTGCCTTTCCTAACAGTTCTTTATCTCGCTCTGTCAGTCTGCCCATCATTCCCATATCAATCCAGACAATCTTTCCCCCTCGAATTTTCACATTTCCAGGATGGGGATCTGCATGAAAGAACCCATCGTCCATTACCTGTTTTATATAATGATCTATCAATTTCATTCCAACTTCTTCTAAATTATATCCTTCTGCTAGAAGTGTCGCTTTATCATCTATAGCATACCCATCGATATATTCCATAACAAGTACACAGTGATTAGTATATTCGTGATACAGTTTGGGAACTCCAATAAACGCTATTTCTTTATTTCTTCGCGCAAATTCTTCCAAATTAGATGCTTCAGTTAAAAAATTCATCTCCTCTTTGGTAACATCCCACAATTCGTCTAACACCATATCCAAATCAACCATATCTTTTAAACTAACCGGTGGAAGTAATTTCACTGCACGATGCAAAAGTTCTATATCTCTTGACATTGTATTGTAAATTCCTTTTCGTTGTATTTTCACAACAACCTCTTCCCCTGTCTTCAAAACAGCTTTGTGGACCTGGGCAATCGAAGCTGAACCAAGTGGCTTTTCATCAATTTCAGAAAATATTTCTTTCCAATGACAACCATATGCATCCTGCAATACATTCTCCACTTCCCCAAATGCCATCGGTGATACTTCGGAACGCAATTTCATTAACTCATCACAATATCTTTTCGGCAAAATATCAGAATGCATAGACATAATCTGGCCCAATTTAATAAACGTTGGCCCTAGATCTTCTAAAATCAAACGTAATTTTTCTGGAGATACTCCTCTTGTAATATTATGTTTTCGAAATACCTCTGTCATTTCTTTCAATCTTTCCTTATATTCTTGCCGATCCATTTTTCACATCTTCCTATTCTACCGATTCATTTTCCATTGAATATAATCTTTCTTTCAACGTTGCAATTTGTTCTGGTGACATTTTTTCCAAAAGTTCGTCTAATTCTTCTGGTGTTGAAGGTTTTACTGAAACATTTACATTTTCTTTTACAGTCTTTTTAATATTGTGTTTTAATTCTTCATTTAATACCTTCCCTTGTTCTATTGTTAGTTCTCCTTTTTCCACCATGTCATCTAGCAACTCTTTTGACTTTTCTGCTGTTGTTGCCACTGCTCCAATACCTGCTAATAATAATTTTTTAATATTTTCTCCAAATCCATCCATACCAATAACTCCTTTCTACATCTTTTTGCTTTACTATCTTTACATGAGTGCTAAAATTTTGGGAACAAAAATAATCATTCCTACTCCTGCTGCCATAATAGATGCAATCAAAACAGCTCCTGCTGCCACATCTTTAGAAAGTTTTGCAAGTGGTTTCCTCTCTTCTGTAACTAAATCTACAACTGTTTCGATTGCCGTATTAACAAGTTCTAATGAAAGGATCAGGCCAAATAAAATTAAACACAAACACCATTCCATCACTGAAATTTTCACCCAAAATCCCAACACTACTACACATAGCATTGCCAAACAGTGAATTTTCATGTTTCTTTCTTTCTCGATTCCGGTAAAAATTCCTTCAAAAGCATACCCAAAACTTTTATATAATGGATTTTTTCCTTCTTTTTTCATACCCTCACCTTCTTATCCTTTGTTTTCTTTTATTATACTACAAAATTACTTTATATCACTAT
>JAHHTN010000054.1 GCA_020024645.1 Faecalimonas sp. | reverse complement strand
ATTCAATGGAATCCCCTCCTTCTTTCACTTCTTTGAATTAATATAAGAACAATGAAATTTCTGTGTTAATAAGAAACGACATTGCTATATTTTTTAATTTGTTCATTGTCACATTTTATGGTTGCAGATATGCGATATTTATGATTACGGGTAGATGTATAACTTTTGGATAATGTTAATTTTTTAGCTGAATCGTTGGAAGTGTACCAAGATTTTATATTTACCCAATTTCCATTGGTATATCGCTGTAAATATGCAGAAATGGAAAGGTTACAATTTTTTACTGCAATAACATCCACTTTAAAAGTTAATCGGTTAGAAGAGGTGCTTAGCTGTACCTCTGCATGTTTGAGGTTTAAATAATATGGTTTGATTACCATATTTTTATGTGATTGTGCAACAACCTGCACATTAGAGGAAAAAAGAGTGAAAATGAAAAGGCTTAATATGATAAATTTTTGGTTTGTTTTCATAAAAAAATCCTCCTTAAATTGTTTTATATAAGTAGTAACAATCCAAAGAGGAAAATGTGACAAAAAATTTTGAAATTTTTGAATTTAGAAAAAAATGCTGATAACTAATCCAAGAATTAGTATTCCTGCAATGATTTTTTGTCTGGTAGAAACTGTAAAATTTTTAGGCATCAGACAAATTAGAACAATGCTGTAGATGCAGTATACAAAATTAAGTGCAAAAAACAAACTACTATAGTTGTTCTTAATGTCAGCAGGTAAGAAAATGGCTTTACACCAGGAAAGAATACACATTATTTCCCAAATAAGTACTAGAGGTTTGTAAGCTTTTAAAGATAGTTTCATAAAAATTCTCCTTTCTTCATAAGTGATTTATTTTTTCCCTAAACTGTTTATAACTTCTATAAGTTCTTTATAAGTATTTTCACTTCCAACTTGGAAAACATAATTGTCAGTGATATATATTAGAGTATGAAAACCATATTCATCGGATAGTATATAACATGGAAAACCATTAATATCGATTTTTTTAGCAGGTGCTCCATCAGATGAAATTGAAATAGAGGAATCTTCAAAAAAATTTACAGAAGATTGTTGGTAGTAAAGGGTCCTTTTATTTTTGTTTTCATATATTGATTTATAAGTTTCAAAAGTGGAATCATATTCTGTATCGACTAATGTATAGCCCTCTGGAACATATGCAGGTTTCACTTTTACAAATCCTTTTTTCGTATGTTGTTTAGGAGTGTCTAATGATACATCTGTATGGTCATCAAATAATCGTTCAAAATATGTTCCGACACGTTCTCGAATATCAGGGTTGGCAAGAACAGTCATTCCGCCAAAAAGAAGAACAAGAGCTGCCACAAGGATATATCGAAACTTTCGAGGTCTGTGGTATACAATAATGGATTCCCGATGTAAAAGAGGTTTCATTTTTTCTTCAAATGCAGGAGAAAAAATATGACTATCTTTTTGGGGGAAGTTAGTTACTTCTTTTTTATAATCTTTTTCGACAGCGATTGTTATGGCATCTTCTAATAATTTATTATTCATTTTGAATACTTCTTTTTAATAATTCTTCTTTTAACATTACCTTTGCCCGTTGTGAGATTTTGCGAACGTGGGCAGGTGTCTTGTCGATAAATTTAGCAATTTCTTCACCAGAAAGGGAATTGTAATATTGTAAGTATAAAACTTCCTTATAAGGAAAAGGCAGGTTACGAATTAATTCTGCAAGAATTTCTGCAAGTTCTCGTTCTTCAGTTACCTTTTCCGGTGTAAAATTCATTTCTACTTCAGTCCTATCCTCATAAGAAGAAGTTTCCTGATGTTTTTTCTTCTGATAAAGTGTAAATGATTTGTTCTTTACAATAGTAACAATGTAGTTCCATGTTTTGTGACAGGAAATATCATTTATTTTTTCGAAATGTTCAATAATCGCTTTGAAAGACTCGTGAACAATATCTTCCGCATCATTTTCGTTATGTAAAATTTTAAAGGCAATAGCGTACATTTTGTCTTTATAGAGGAAGTATAATTCTTCAAATTTTAATTTTTCTTCTGGGGTTTCAAGTGTTTCCAAGTAAACAAACATAGCGTCTCCAATCTCTAAAAAAGGCGGCAAATTTGCCGCCTGTCATTACATTTTATCTGGTTCAGGATAAGTTTCTCCAAAAGTTTCTACTGTTACTGTTTTCATTCGTTGTGTTTCCAATGGTCTATCATTGTAATCTGTTGCTGTTTCTGCAATTTTATTTACAATATCCATTCCTTCTGTCACCTTACCAAATGCGGCATAAGAGCCATCTAAGTGAGGAGAAGTTTCATGCATAATAAAAAATTGTGAGCCTGCAGAATTAGGATGCATTGCACGAGCCATAGAAAGTACACCTGGTTCATGTTTTAAATGATTTGTAAATCCGTTTTGATTAAATTCCCCTTTGATTGTGTATCCAGGGCCACCCATTCCAGTTCCATCAGGACAACCTCCTTGAATCATGAAACCACGAATAACGCGGTGGAAAATTAGGTTGTTATAATATCCGGAATTTACAAGGGATACAAAGTTGTTCACTGTATTTGGAGCGATTTCAGGATATAATTCTGCTTTGATTATATCTCCATTCTCCATTTCAAATGTTACGATTGGATTTGCCATTTGATTACTTCCTTTCTTCTGAAAAATAATAGTATACTTTATTGTAATGGGGGAGAAATATTTTGTCAATGTAAGGTTTTCACTTTACGAATAGGAGAAACTTCGTTACAATAGAGAAATGAAAAATGGAGTGTGAGAAAATGGAAAAAACAATGAAAAAAACAAGTATAGTTGCGATTTTGGCATTGATTTGCTGTGCACTTTGGGGAAGTGCGTTTCCGGCAGTCAAAATAGGGTATAAGTTATTTGAAATTAATACGGTGGGAAGCCAAATTTTATTTGCGGGATACAGATTCTTTTTAGCAGGTGTGTTAACACTTTTATTGGCGTGTATATATGAGAAACGATTTGTTTATATAAAGAAAGCGTCTGTTCCCTATGTATTTGCACAAGGTATGCTACAAACAACGATACAATACCTTCTTTTTTATATAGGAATGGCAAATACATCTGGAGCAAAAGGTTCTGTTATTAATGCATCAAATGGATTTGTTGCAATTATTGTTGCGGCAATGCTTATTCCGTCAGAAAAGATGACATGGAAAAAAATATTGGGTTGTATTGTAGGATTTGCGGGAGTTATTTTTATCAATTTGTCACCGGGAGCATGGGGAAGCGGTTTTTCTATTCAAGGAGAAGGTATGGTTCTACTTTGTTCCATTGCTTATGGTACAAGTTCAGTTACATTGAAATTGATTTCTCATAGAGAAAAGCCGATGACGCTGACAGCGTATCAGTTGTTATTTGGAGGAATAGTGTTGACTTTTATTGGTGTTTTTGCAGGGGGAAGTATCACAAACTTTACGGTACAATCTACTTTATTATTGCTTTATTTAGCACTTCTTTCCACAGTTGCATTCACTATATGGACAGTATTATTAAAATATAATCCAGTAAGTAAAGTTGCAATTTTTGGATTTAGCATTCCTGTTTTTGGCGTGGCGTTATCAGGAATCTTTTTAGGAGAGGAAATTCTTTCAGTAAAAAATGTAATTGCATTATTGTGTGTATGTGTAGGAATTATAATTGTTAATCGAGAAAAGCAAAGCAAAGAGCAGATTATTGCAAATTAAAGTGAGATGAAGTACAATAACACACAGTAACAAGATGAAAAGAGGGTTGCGTATGAGTATGATAAAAACAAACCACCTTGTGTTTGAATATGATAAATTAGATGAAACAGGTAATGTAGTTGGAAAGTATCGTGCCATTGATGATGTGAACTTAAATATAGAAGAGGGGCAGTTTGTTGCGATTCTAGGACATAACGGTTCGGGAAAATCAACATTGGCGAAACATATTAATGCGATTTTAACATCTACAGAGGGAACAATGTGGGTTGACGGAAAAGATACAAAGGATTTAGATAAACTTTGGGAGATACGTCAGTCAGCAGGAATGGTGTTTCAAAATCCAGATAATCAGATTATTGGAACGGTTGTAGAAGAAGATGTAGGATTTGGACCAGAGAACTTGGGTGTTCCTACAGAAGAAATTTGGAATAGAGTGGATAAAAGTCTCCATGCGGTTGGTATGGAGGAATATAGACATCATTCCCCAAACAAATTGTCAGGTGGACAGAAGCAACGTGTAGCTATTGCAGGTGTAATTGCTATGTGTCCGAAATGCATTGTGTTAGATGAACCAACGGCAATGCTAGATCCAATTGGAAGAAAAGAAGTTTTACGTACAGTTGAAGAACTTCGTAAAAAGGAAAAGGTTACGGTTATTTTGATTACACATTATATGGAAGAGGTTATAGGGGCAGACAGAGTGTTTGTTATGGAACAGGGGCATGTTGTCATGGATGGAACACCAAGAGAAATATTTTCACAGGTGGAAGAGCTGAAAAAATATAGGTTAGATGTTCCACAGGTAACAATGTTGGCGTATGAATTAAGAAAAAAAGGAGTAAAACTTCCGAAAGATATTCTTAAAACCGAAGAATTAGTGGAGGCATTATGTCGATTAAATTAGAACATATCAATTATATATATGGAGAGGGTACAGCGTATAGAAAACAAGCATTAAAAGATGTTTCCTTAGAAATCCCTCAAGGACAGTTTGTAGGAATTATAGGACATACAGGTTCGGGAAAATCAACGTTGATTCAACACTTGAATGGTTTAATTAAGGCAACCGATGGAAAATTTTATTTCAATGATGAAGATGTGTATGCAGAAGGATATTCTATGCGAAAATTGAGAAATGAAGTTGGACTTGTTTTTCAATATCCAGAACACCAGTTGTTTGAAGTAGATGTGTTGACTGACGTTTGTTTTGGACCTAAAAATCAAGGGTTGTCTAAGGAAGAATGTGAAAAAAGAGCAAGAGAAGCATTGGAAGCGGTAGGATTTCCTGAAAAATATTATGGACAATCACCATTTGACCTATCAGGAGGACAGAAAAGACGTGTGGCGATTGCAGGAGTTTTGGCAATGAGACCTAAAGTTCTTGTTCTAGATGAACCAACAGCAGGGCTAGATCCAAAGGGAAGAGATGAGATTTTAGACCAAATTGCAGAATTACATCGTCAAGGAGACATGACAGTAGTTTTGGTATCACATAGTATGGAGGATGTAGCAAAATATGTAGATCGACTTATTGTAATGAATAGAGGAGAAAAGATGTTTGATGGGACCCCGAAAGAAGTGTTTTCCCATTATAAAGAATTGGAGAAGATAGGGTTGTCAGCACCACAGGTTACTTATGTAATGAATGCATTGAAGGATAAAGGATTTGAGGTAAGCACAGGGGCAACAACTATTGAGGAAGCCGTAGAGGAGATAATGAAAGTATTATGATTAGAGATATAACAATAGGACAATATTATCCAACAAATAGCATTGTGCATAGACTTGATCCACGAGTAAAAATTATGTGTACATTATTTTATTTAATTTCACTTTTCCTATTTAAGAGTGTGTTAGGGTATGTGCTTTGTACGGCGTTTTTATTTACAGTAATTAAAGTGTCAAAAGTACCGTTTAAATTCATCACAAAAGGGCTGAAACCTATCGTTATTTTATTGATGATTACAGTTATATTTAATTTGTTTTTAACAAATCAGGGAAAACTATTAGTTTCTTTTTGGGTTTTTAAAATTACGGACGAAGGACTTCGTACGGCAGTGTATATGGCAATACGTCTTATTTACTTAATTGTCGGTTCATCATTGATGACATTAACAACAACACCAAATGAGTTGACAGATGGAATAGAACGTTTGTTAAAGCCGTTTAACAAAATTAAAATGCCAGTGCATGAAATTGCAATGATGATGTCTATTGCGCTACGTTTTATTCCAATTTTACTGGAAGAAACAGACAAAATTATGAAAGCGCAAATTGCAAGAGGAGCAGATTTAGAAAATGGAAATCTTATTCAGAAAGCAAAAAATATGATTCCAATACTTGTTCCTTTATTTGTATCTGCATTTCGTAGAGCAAATGATTTAGCAATGGCAATGGAAGCAAGATGTTATCGAGGTGGAGAAGGACGTACAAAAATGAAACCGCTTATATATCAAAAAAGAGATTATGTTACTTATGCGGCAACAATACTATATATAGTTGTTATGGTTTTGGTAGGACGTTATATATCCTTTCGAGTGTGGATATTTTAGTTAATTGGGGACGTAGTAAAATTGAGTTTTACTACGTCCCCAATTAAGAAATGACCTGTCCCTTTTTGAAGAGTAGAGGTAAGAAATGAAAAGAGTAAAGTTGACGATTGCCTATGATGGCACGAATTATTGTGGATGGCAAATTCAGCCAAATGGGATTACGATAGAAGAAATAGTGAATAAAGCGTTAAGGAAATTGACTGGTGAAAATATTACAGTAATTGGGGCAAGTAGAACAGATTCAGGGGTTCATGCTATGGGAAATGTGGCTGTGTTTGATACGGAAACAACTATTCCTCCAGAACGGATAGCTATGGCAGTGAATCGTATTTTGCCAGAAGATATTGTGGTAGTGAAATCAGAGGAAGTTGCATTGGATTTTCATCCGAGATATTACGATTGCGAAAAGACATATGAATACCATATTGTAAATACGCGAACCCTTATTCCAACAAAGCGTTTGACAAATTATTTTGTTTCCTATGAATTAGATGTAAATAAAATGCGAGAAGGGGCAGCGTACCTTTTGGGAGAACATGATTTTGCTAGTTTTTGTAATATAAAAACAGATGTGGAAAATACAGTTCGTACAGTAAAAGAATTAGAGATTCTGAAAAATAATGAAGAAATTACGATTAGAATTAGTGGAAATGGTTTCCTTTATAATATGGTTCGGATTATTGTTGGAACACTTATTAGAGTGGGACGTGGATTTTATCAACCGGAACAAGTAAAAGAGATTTTGGAGGCAAAAAATCGGAAGGTAGCGGGAGTAACAGCCCCTCCACATGGTTTGATGTTAATGGAAATTAGATATAAATAGTTAGAGAAAGTATGCAAAAGTGAGGAATAGAAAAGAAAAATGAAATCATTAGTTATAGCAGAAAAACCATCAGTAGCTAGAGATATTGCACGGGTACTGAAATGTAAAAAGAATATTTCTGGTGCTATTGAAGGGGAAAAATATATTGTGACGTGGGCATTAGGCCATTTAGTTACACTTGCGGATCCGGAGGGATATGACAAGAAATTTAAAGAATGGAAAATGGATGTTCTTCCCATGATGCCAAAAAAAATGGAATTAGTTGTTATTAAAAAGACTGCAAAACAATACAATGCGGTAAAGGCCCAATTATTTAGAAAAGATGTGGATGAAATTATTATTGCCACAGATGCAGGAAGAGAAGGAGAACTTGTTGCGAGATGGATTTTGGCAAAAGCTAATTGTCATAAACCAATAAAACGTCTTTGGATTTCTTCTGTGACAGACAAAGCAATTAAAGAGGGATTCGCACATCTTACGGACGGAAGAAAATATAATGATTTAAACATGGCTGCAACTTCACGTGCGGAAGCGGACTGGCTTGTTGGAATTAATGCTACTCGTGCATTGACTTGTAAATATAATGCCCAATTATCCTGCGGTCGAGTGCAGACGCCGACACTTGCCATGATAGCAAAAAGAGAAGAAGAAATTAAAAAATTCAAGGCACAGACATATTATGGTTTGGGCGTTTTAGCAGGAAAGATTAAATGGATATGGCAGGACGGAAAATCAGGAAATTATCGTATCTTTTCAAAAGAAAGAATTAACTCTCTAGAGAATACGGTGCAAGGAGGACAACTGAAAATAGAACAAGTAGAAAAAACAGCTAAGAAATCTTTCGCTCCGGGTCTTTATGATTTGACGGAATTGCAGAGAGATGCAAATAAGAGGTTTGGATTTTCTGCAAAACAAACATTAAATATTATGCAAAGACTTTATGAAAATCATAAAGTGTTGACCTATCCAAGAACAGATTCAAAGTACATCGGAAGAGATATAGTAGATACGATTAAAGATAGACTGCGTGCTTGTGGTGTAGGTCCATATAAAAAACTTGCAGGAAGTCTTTTGATGAAACCGTTGCAGACAAATAAATCTTTTGTGGATGATAAAAAAGTGAGTGATCATCATGCCATTATTCCGACAGAACAATATGTACAACTAGAACATATGACAAATGAAGAAAGAAAAATTTATGATTTAGTTGTGAGAAGATTTTTAAGTGTTCTTTATCCGCCGCTTGTATATGAGCAGACAACGTTGAAAGGAAAAGTGGAAAAGGAAATTTTTATAGCAAAAGGAAAGACAGTTCAACAGATTGGATGGAAAGAGGTGTACGAGTATGAAGAAGAAAATGAAGAGGAATTGCTCGAACAATCTTTACCACAAATAGAAAAAGGAAATACATTTTTAATTGAAAAAGCATTTGTGACTGAAGGAAAGACAAAGCCACCAGCAAGATTTACAGAGGCAACTCTTTTATCTGCAATGGAAAATCCAGTTAAATATATGGAGTCAAAAGACAAACAGACAGTAGAGACACTTGGTGAAACAGGAGGTCTTGGAACAGTAGCCACAAGAGCGGATATTATTGACAAACTTTTTAATACATTTCTTATGGAACTGAAAGGAAAGGAAATTTATTTAACATCAAAAGGAAAACAACTGTTGTCTTTGGTGCCAGAAGAATTAAAAAAACCAGAGTTAACGGCTGATTGGGAAGTGAAACTTTCTCGCATTGCAAAGGGAAAACAAAAAAAAGAGACCTTCATGAAGGAGATTAAAACATATACCGAAGATATCATTCAAGAAATTAAATTAGGAGAAGGTCAATTTCGACATGATAATGTAACAACGAAGAAGTGTCCAAAATGTAATAAGCCGATGTTAGCGGTAAATGGGAAAAATGCTAGAATGCTTGTTTGCCAAGATAGAGAATGTGGGCACAAAGAAATAATCGCAAGACTTTCTAATGCAAGATGTCCAAATTGTCATAAAAAAATGGAAGTGATAAAAAAAGGCGATGAAGAACAATTTGTGTGCGGTTGTGGATATAAAGAAAAAATGTCTGCTTTTAAGGCTCGAAGAGAGAAAGAGGGAGCTGGAGTAAGCAAAAAAGAGGTACAGCGCTATTTGAAGAAGCAGAAAGAAGAGCCAGTTAATACTGCATTTGCTGATGCACTTGCAAAATTTAAATTTTAGCAAACTGTATTGCGTGTTAAAATAGAAAAGAAAAAAAGATAATGAATTAGTTAAATAGGCTACAAAATCATTATGTAACGTGGTAATATATAAGAAGTATTATTTGATAGTACCAGAATGATAAAGTAACATATATAGAAAGGAAGAAATAAACATGAAAATTTGTGTAGCAAAAAATTATAATGAAATGAGCAGAAAGGCAGCGAATATCATTGGAGCACAGGTTATTATGAAACCAAACTGTGTTCTTGGACTTGCAACTGGATCTTCACCAATCGGTACATATAAAGAATTAATTAAAAGATATGAAGAAGGAGATTTAGATTTTTCACAGGTGAAATCTGTAAATCTAGATGAATACAAAGGACTTCCACGAGATAATGATCAAAGTTATTATTATTTCATGAATGACAATTTCTTTAATCATATTAATATTGATAAAGAAAATACAAATGTTCCAAATGGGATGGAACCTGATGCAGAAGAAGAATGTGCACGTTATGAAGAACTAATCGATTCTCTTGGAGGAGTTGATTTACAATTACTAGGACTTGGACACAATGGACATATTGGATTTAATGAGCCAGCTCCACAGTTTGACAAAGTTACACATTGTGTAGATTTACAGGAAAGCACAATTGAGGCAAATAAACGTTTCTTTGCTTCAGCTGATGATGTTCCAAGACAGGCATATACAATGGGAATTGGAACAATCATGAATGCTAAGAAGATTGTTGTTGTTGTAAGTGGGGAAGATAAAGCGGAAATTGTTAACAAAGCATTTTTCGGACCAGTTACTCCAGAAGTACCTGCATCTATTTTGCAGATGCATCCAGATGTAACAATTGTATGTGATGAGGCAGCGTATTCTAAAGTGGCTCGATAGAGGTGAGAACAATGATTATTAAGAACGTACAAGTATTTACAGAAGAAGGGAAATTTGAGCCGGGAGAAATTATTATTGAGAACGGTATTTTTCAAGATGTGGCAACAAATCAAGACGAAGTAATAGATGGACAGGGCGGATATGCCATTCCTGGATTGATTGATGTACATTTTCACGGGGCAGTGGGCCATGATTTTTGTGATGGCACAGAAGAGGCAATTCGTGAAATTGCAAAATACGAAGCATCACAGGGGATTACAACAATGATTCCAGCTACAATGACATTATCAGAAGAAGAGTTGTTACATATTTCCAAGACAGCAGGGGAATATAAAAATGAAGAAGGTGCTATTCTTGCTGGAATTAATATGGAAGGACCTTTTATTTCATCAAGCAAAAAAGGTGCACAGGCGGGAACATATATTGTTACACCAAGTGTGGAAATGTTCCATAAATTGCAAGATGCTGCCAATGGTTTATACCGTCTTATAGACATTGCGCCCGAAGTAGATGGGGCAATGGAATTTATTAAAGAATTAAAAGACGAAGTACATATTTCTTTTGCGCATACATTAGCAGATTATGATACTGCGAAAAAAGGATACGATTTAGGTGCAGACCATGCAACGCATCTATACAATGCAATGCCTGCATTTACACATCGTGCACCAGGAGTTATTGGAGCAGCACATGATAGCGGTCACTGTTTTGTTGAATTAATTACAGATGGAGTACACATCCATCCATCTGTTGTTAGAACAACATTTGATATGTTTAAAAATAGAGTTGTTTTAATTAGTGATAGTATGCGTGCGACAGGACTTGACGATGGAGAGTATACATTGGGTGGTCAGGCAGTAAAAGTGGAAGGAAATCAGGCTACACTTATTTCTACTGGAGCGTTGGCAGGTTCGGTTACAAACTTGATGGATTGTGTAAGAGTTGCAGTTCAAAAGATGGATATTCCGTTAGAAGAGGCAATTGCAGCGGCGACAATTAATCCGGCAAAAAGTGTTGGTTTGGACGACAAATACGGTTCAATCAAAACAGGAAAAATTGGAAATGTTGTATTGTTAAATGAAGATTTATCTTTAAAAGAAGTTATTATAAATGGTTAACAAAAGGAGTAATATGGTGTTTGTAGAGATTTCAATAAATGAACTACAGATAAATCCGTTTACTAAGATTGGAAAAGAATGGACTTTGATTACAGCAGGGGATATGCAAAAACATAATACCATGACAGCAAGTTGGGGAGGTGTTGGCGTTCTTTGGAATAAGAACGTGTCAATAATTTATATTCGGCCACAAAGATATACAAAGGAATTTGTAGATGGAAATGAAAGATTCACTCTTACATTTTTTTCAGAAGAATATCGAGAGGCTTTAACTTATTTAGGAAGAGTGTCTGGAAAAGATAGAGATAAAATAAAAGAATGTGGATTGACGCCGATAGAATTAGAAGAAACAATTGCTTTTGAAGAAGCACAGTTTGTTTTTGTTTGCAGAAAACTATATGCGGATACATTAAAGCCAGAATGTTTTTTGGATGGAGAAACGGAACAAAGAAGTTATCCTGAGAAAGACTACCATACAATGTATGTAGCGGAAATTGAGCGAGTTTTTGTAAGAAAATAAAAATGACTCGCTTCATAAAACTCTTTTGCTTGACAAAAGCATATGAATACGTTACCATTCTGATATATAAGGAAAAGCGACGAAAAGAAAAAGTAGTAATTGAGAATGCCGTACAGAGAGTTGCCAGTTGCTGAGAGGCGCATGGACTATTGGTTATGAATACATCTTGGAGCAGTACACCGAATATGAGAATTAGTAGGCTGTAACGGATTGGCACTCGTTAACGTGCTGAAAGTATTGTTAGATACTTGTTGAGGCGTTCAATGTGAGTTGAATGTGAATTAAGGTGGTACCGCGAGATATACTCGCCCTTTAGTAATAAGGGGCGAGTTTTTTTGTGTTTAAAAAAATTTTCAAAACTTGTCCCAAAATAAAGAAATTAAAGGAGATAGAAGAATGAAAATTTATGACGAACTTAAAGCAAGAGGATTGATTGCGCAAGTAACAGATGAAGAATTGATTAGTAACTTAATTAACGAAGGGAAAGCAACATTTTATATTGGATTTGATCCAACGGCAGATAGCCTTCATGTAGGACACTTTATGGCACTTTGCTTGATGAAACGTTTACAGATGGCAGGAAATAAACCAATAGCTCTACTTGGTGGTGGTACAGGATATATTGGCGATCCTTCTGGAAGAAGTGATATGCGTTCTATGATGACACCAGAACAGATTCAACATAACTGCGATTGTTTTAAAGAACAGATGAGCAAATTTATTGACTTCTCAGAAGGAAAAGCGTTGATGGTAAATAATGCGGATTGGTTACTCGGATTAAATTATATTGATTTACTTCGAGAAGTTGGGCCACATTTTTCTGTAAATCGTATGCTTACTGCTGAATGTTATAAACAACGTATGGAAAAAGGATTAAGCTTCCTTGAATTTAACTATATGATTATGCAAGCATATGACTTCTATGCATTATACCAAAACTATGGTTGTAACTTACAGTTTGGTGGAGATGATCAGTGGAGTAATATGTTAGCTGGAACAGAATTGATTCGCCGTAAACTTGGAAAAGATGCAAGTGCAATGACAATTACATTGCTATTGAATTCAGAAGGCAAGAAAATGGGAAAAACACAATCAGGTGCGGTATGGTTAGATCCAAACAAAACTTCTCCATTTGAGTTTTATCAATACTGGAGAAACGTGGCTGATGCTGATGTATTAAAATGTATTCGTATGCTTACATTCCTTCCATTAGAAGAAATTGATGAGATGGACAAATGGGAAGGAAGTCAGTTAAATAAAGCGAAAGAAATTCTTGCATTTGAATTGACAAAACTTGTGCATAGTGAAGAAGAAGCAGTGAAAGCACAGGAAAGTTCAAGAGAACTTTTTGCAAAAGGGGCAGCTGCGAATATGCCTACAGCAGAGTTGGAAGAAGCAGATTTTGTAGATGGAAATATTGATATTTTGACTATGCTTGTAAAGAGTGGTTTAGTTCCATCTAAGTCAGAAGCAAGACGTGCTGTACAGCAAGGCGGTGTTTCTGTAGATGGAGAAAAAGTGGAAGATATTAAAACAGAGTATACAAAAGATGATTTGAGTGGAGAAGGTATTGTTTTAAGAAGAGGAAAGAAAAATTTCCGCAAAGTAATTGTAAAATAATGAAAGAAAAAGGAAAGTGTTTCGGGAAGACACTTTCCTTTTTAATCTTTTATCAATAAGTTTTAATATCAACGTCTCCTGTAAATCGATCCGTTTTTATTACCATTATATTACTATCGGTAATATATTCATAATGATATCTTGCAAGAGGATAGAGAAATACTAAAGCGATAACTAAAAATATGATAATACAGGTTGTTATGATAAGGCGTTGATACTTTAAAAATGTATTATTTAGTCGTTCCATATGCTTCACTCCTTTGGAAAATTATTTTTCAATATAGTAAACGGTTCCGTCCAATTCTGTGCCGGCACGTTTAGGGGCTTTTACAACAAAGTCTTTCCAGATGCCTTGACCGTGAGAAAGTAGAAGATACTGTTTTCCTTTGATTTTATAATACTTAGGGGTAAATGTCATATAAAATGTTTTTCCTGGCTTAATTGTTATTTTATCTTTTACAGTTTTAGAAATTGATACAGATGCTGTGATTTTAAAATCAGCATTAGCCTTTGAAACAATATTGGATAAGTCTACATTAACACCGCTTTCTAATTTGACAGTTTTTTTAGAACTGCCGATAACTTCTTTGATAATATTACTTGATGTATTATTGACATATGATGCGGAAAATTTTTCGTTTGTTCCTGTAACTAAAGATTGAGAAGTTACTTTGGTTTGAGTTATAACTCTAGGAGAAAAAAAATTTTTGTCTGCAAACAGTTCTTCCATAGGAGATGATTGACGTGATTTTTCTTCAGCAAGAAATTCTGCTTGTGCTTCTTTGTGAGACATTTTGTATTGTTTTCCGTCAATTATTTTTATACCACCAATGATATTTGAAATATCTTGTTCTTCTTCAGCATGACTGCATATGGAAAAAACAAATGGGGTACAAATTGAAAGAAATAGAATAACAGTTATACTAAAAAGTTTTTTTGTTGATTTTCTCATATAATAACCTCCTTTTAGTTAAAAGTTTGTAAAAAATAATTTTCTAAAAAATAACACAAAAAAACAAATATGTCAATATATTTGAGTGAAAAATAAATAAAA